>CALJZP010000270.1 GCA_937983545.1 uncultured Azonexus sp. | reverse complement strand
CTGAAGTCGGAGAAGAACCTGCGCGTCGAGGAGGTGGCGGTGCCGGCCGGGTTCATTCCCAAACCCCTGGGCTCGCTGAAGCTGCGCAGCGCCAATTACGTGTTGCTCGCCGTGCGGGAGCGTAACGGCGGGTGGCAATTCAATCCGGACAAGAATTTCCTGCTCAAACCCGGATTCACCTTGATCGCGATGGCCAGTCCGGTCGGGCGCATCGAGATCGAGCAACTGTTGATCGAAACGGCCTCGTAACCGTATTTTATCCATCGCTGCATATGCAGCACCTATCTGTGAGGGAAGAAGCATGACCAAAGCGCTGTTGTTCATCCTGGCCGGAATCGCCGCTTGCGGTGCCGCGCAGGCCTCAGAGGAACTGGCCAAGGCCAAGAATTGCCTGACTTGCCACGCGGCCGACAAGAAGATCGTCGGACCGTCCTACAAGGACATCGTTGCCAAGCGCGCCGGCGAAAAGGGCGCCGAGGCTTCGCTGGCCCAGAAGATCAAGGCCGGGAGCAAGAACGAGTGGGGCACTGTTCCCATGCCGCCCAACAATGTGAGCGATGCAGAGGCCGCCACGCTGGCCAAATGGGTCCTGGGCCACAAGTAAGCGCTGCCCGGCGGCCGGGTGCCCGCCAATGACCGCACCCATAAAAACAATATTCCCTGAGAGAGAAGATGCTGAACCTGACTCCCGCGCAAATGCGCCGCCGCTGGCTGGCTTTGGGCGTTGTAGCCTTGGCCTATGTGCTGTCCTTCTTCCAGCGTTTTGCGCCGGCCGGCATCGCCAACGACCTGGCGGCCGCTTTTCAGACTTCGGCGGCTTCGCTCGGCGTACTGGCCGCCACCTATTTTTATGTTTATACCGTCATGCAGGTGCCGACCGGCATGCTGGCCGATACCCTGGGGCCACGCCGCATCCTGGTGCTGGGTGGAGTGGTTGGCGGGATCGGCAGTTTCCTGTTCGGGTTTGCACCGTCGCTCGACGTCGCCCTGTTCGGTCGCACCCTGATCGGACTGGGGGTGTCGGTGACCTTCATCGCCATGCTCAAGCTGATCGCCGTCTGGTTCGAGGAGAACCGGTTTGCCACCATGGTCGGTATCTGCATGCTGATCGGCAACCTGGGTTCCGTACTGGCGGGGGCGCCCCTTTCCGCCGTGGCGCAGGCGACGGGCTGGCGTGGCGTGTTCATCGGTGTCGGCGCCCTCTCCCTGGTGCTGGCCGCGCTGTGCTGGCTGATCGTCCGCGACCGGCCGGAGCAGCCTGACGGTGTGCCGGGTGTGGCACCCCGCTTCGACCGTACCGTCTTGTTCAATAGCCTGTTTTCGGTCGTGCGCAATCGTGCGACGTGGCCGGCCATCCTGGTCAATACCGGAACCTGCGGCGCCTTCTTCACCTTTGCCGGTTTGTGGACCGTGCCTTACCTGATGCAGGTGCACGACATGGCGCGTCCGGTGGCGGCTTCGCATCTGTCGCTGTGGTTCGGCGGCTTTGCCGTCGGTTGCCTGTTGCTGGGCACGCTGTCGGATCGTCTGGGGCGGAGAAAGCCGGTCATCATTGCCGCCAGCCATATTTACGCGGCAGTCTGGTTGTGGCTGCTGTCCGGGATCCGCCTGCCGATCGAGTTCTCCTACGCCATGTTCGGCTTGCTGGGCGTGGCGACTGCCGGCTTTTCCCTGACCTGGGCTTGTGCCAAGGAGGTCAATCCGCCCATGCTGTCGGGGATGTCGACAAGCGTGACGAACATGGGCAGCTTTCTGGCCGCCGCCTTGTGCCAGCCCCTGGTCGGCTGGGTGATGGACCTCGGCTGGCGGGGCGAGATGATGGCGGGGGTCCGTGTGTACGATCTCGCGGCATGGCGCGGCGGATTGGGAGTTGCCGTTGCCCTGGCCCTGGCCGGTGCGTTGTGCAGCTGGTGGATCGTCGAAACGCGCTGCCGCAATATCTGGAAGCCGGCTTGATTCGGCTGGCCTGAAAACCCAAGACAAATCAACGCCCTTGGGGCGTATCGGCTTGCATTGCCATCGTGAATTAGAGTATTCTTATATTCATGAACGCATATGCTTTTCGTCCTTTCGCGTGGGGCTTGTCCCTGTTTGCCATGGCTGCGCTGGCAGCCGAGCCGGTGCCGGTTGTCACCGTGCGGCCGCATGCCGTCGATCTGAGCTTTCCGGCCGATGCGGTTGTCGAGGCTGTCCAGCAGAGTACGCTCGGCGCCCGGCTGGCCGGCCGCATCCTGGAAGTCAGGGCCGATGCCGGGCAAGTGGTGAACAAAGGGGACGTGCTGATGCGCCTGGATGCGCGCGAGGCGGTCGAAGCGGCACGGGCCGCCGATGCCGTTCATGCCAATGCCAAAGCGCATTACGAACGCCAGCAGCAGCTCAAGGCGCAGAAATTCGTCAGCCAGGCGGCCGTCGACAAGGCGAAGGCCGATCTCGATGCCGCCGCGGCCAATCGCACGGCCGCGGCCGCCGGCCAGAGCCATGCCACCATCGTGGCGCCGATGGCCGGCGTGATTGCCCGTCGCCATGCCGAGGTGGGCGATATGGCGATGCCGGGAGCGCCGTTGTTCACGCTCTATCAGCCGGGCAGCTTGCGCGTGACGGCCAACATTCCGCAGTATCGCCTGAAGGATATGCGCGCCGTCAGGACGGCGCGGGTCGAGTTTCCGGAATTGGGCAAATGGGTGACGGCGACCTCGGTCCAGATACTGCCGACTGCCGATGCGGCAACCCATGTCTCCCCGGTACGGATCGGCTTGCCGGCGATGCCGGAGGCGATTCCCGGGATGTTCGCCCGCGTGCATTTCGTGACCGGGCAGGCCGACAAGCTGACCGTTCCATCGGCTGCCGTGCTGCGTCGCGGCGAGGTGTCCGCCGTGTACGTGCAGGCCGCCGATGGCCGCTTCTCCTTGCGCCAGCTTCGCCTGGGCGAAATGGTGGGGCATGCCGAAATCGAGGTGCTGGCCGGCTTGGCCAGCGGCGACAAGGTCGCGACTGATCCGGTCCGGGTCGGCATCCAGCTCAAGTCGGGCCAATAAGCCGTGTCCACCGACAAGAATCCGCTGGGGATTTCCGGGCGCATCGCCGCCATATTCCAGGCGTCGCGGATGACCCCCTTGCTGGCGCTGGTCGCCTTTCTGATGGGTCTTTTTGCCACGCTGGTCACGCCGCGCGAGGAGGAGCCGCAGATCGACGTCACCATGGCCGATGTACTGATCCCGTTTCCCGGCGCTTCGGCCAAGGATGTCGAGAATCTGGTCACCCGGCCAGGCGAGCAGGTCCTGTCGCGTCTGCATGGGGTCGAGCATGTCTATTCCATGTCCCGTCCGGGCATGGCGGTGATTACGGTGCAGTTCGATGTCGGGGTGAAATACAATGATGCGGTGCTGCGCCTGTACGACACGGTGCATTCCCATCGCGACTGGCTGGCGCCTCATCTGGGCGTGCAGGAACCGGTCATCAAGCCGCGCGGCATCGACGACGTACCCATCCTTTCCCTGACTTTCTGGACCGCCGATGCCGGGCGCTCGGCCTTCGAGCTGCAGCAGGTGGGGAGGGCGGTCGAGACCGAACTCAAGCGCATCAAGGGGACGCGGGATGTATCCACCCTGGGTGGCCCGGAGCACACGATCCGGGTGTTGATGGACGCCGAGCGGATGAGTGCCTACGGGGTGACGCCGCAGGATCTGGCGGGGGCGCTCAAGGTATCGAATGCCTTGCAGTCGTCGGGCAGCCTGACGACGGGCAATCGCGAGGTGCTGGTGCAGACCGGTACCTATCTGGAATCGGCCGGCGACGTGAAGCAGCTGGTCGTGGCGGTGCGCGGCGACGAAAAATCGCGCAAGCCGGTATTCATGAGCGATGTGGCGACGGTGGAGGATGGCCCCGACCAGCCGCGACGCTATGCCTGGTTCGGCAATCGCGAGGGTGAATTCCCGGCGGTCACCGTGCAACTCTCCAAGCAGCCGGGGGTCAATGCGGCCGATGTGGCCGGGGCGGCGGTGGCGAGGATCGCCTCCTTGCGCAATACCGTGATTCCGGAAGGCGTCGAGGTCACGGTTACCCGCAATTACGGCGAGACGGCGACCGAAAAGGCGCAGAAGCTGATCGGCAAGCTGATTTTTGCGACGGCTTTCGTGGTGGCGCTTGTCTTCTTCGCGCTGGGGCGACGCGAGGCGTTGATTGTCGGCGTTGCCGTGACCCTGACGCTCGCGGCAACGCTGTTCGCATCGTGGGCCTGGGGTTTTACGCTTAACCGGGTGTCGTTGTTTGCACTGATTTTTTCGATCGGGATTCTGGTCGACGACGCGATTGTGGTCGTTGAGAACATTCACCGCTGGCAGGCACTGTATCCCGACAGGAAGCTCACGGAAATCATTCCGGGCGCCGTTGACGAAGTAGGCGGTCCGACCATCCTGGCGACCCTGACGGTCATCGCCGCCTTGCTGCCGATGGCCTTCGTGACCGGGTTGATGGGGCCTTACATGAGCCCGATTCCGATCAATTCCTCGATGGGCATGGCCATTTCGCTGGCGGTGGCATTCGTCGTCACCCCCTGGCTGGCCGCCCGGTTCATGAAGGCCGCGGGCCATGTGCCGGGCGGCCAGCAGGCTTCCCGGCTCGATGCCAGGCTGGATTCGACCTTCCGCAAGCTGCTGACGCCCTTCCTCGATCCGCTGACCGGCGGCGCGGCGCGGCTCAAGCTGGCGCTTGCCGTGGTTTTGCTGATTCTCGGTTCGGTATCGCTCGCCTGGTTCCAGCTGGTCGTTCTGAAAATGCTGCCCTTCGACAACAAGAGCGAGTTCCAGGTCGTGCTCGACATGCCGGTCGGTACGCCGGTCGAGGAAACGGCGCGCGTCCTGCACGAGATCGGCGGCGAACTCGCCAGGGAACCCGATGTCGTGAATTACCAGGCCTATGCCGGCACGGCCAGTCCGATCAATTTCAATGGCCTGGTACGCCAGTACTATCTGCGTGCCGCGCCGGAAAAGGGCGACATCCAGGTCAATCTGGCCGACAAGCACCATCGCTCGAAGCAGAGCCACGAGATCGCGGTGGCGGTTCGCGAGCGCATCGAGGCCATCGGCAAGGCCAACGGCGGTGTCGCCAAGGTCGTCGAGGTGCCGCCGGGGCCGCCGGTCATGTCGCCCATCGTGGCCGAAATCTATGGCCCCGACTACGCCGGCCAGATGGCCGTCGGCAAGCGGGTACGGGCGGTTTTCGAGCAGACGGCCGATGTCGTCGCTGTCGACGACTATATCGAGGCAGATGCCCGCAAGGTGGTACTGCATGTGCTGCAGAGCAAGGCGGCGCAACTCGGCGTGGCGCAGAGCGACATCGTCGAGGTGGTTGGCATGGGGTTGGCCGGCATGGACGTGACGCCTGCCCGCAATGCCGACTCCAAGCACGAGGTGCCGGTACGCATTGTCCTGCCGGCGGAGCGGCAGTCGTCGCTCGACGCCTTGCTGAAGCTTCGCGTGCGCTCGCGCGACGGGCAGCTGATCGCGGTTTCCGAGTTGGTCGAGGTGCGCGATGTGCCGCGCGAAAAGACGATTTACCACAAGAATCTCCTGCCGGTGGTCTATGTCGTCGGCGACATGGGCGGCCGGCTCGACTCCCCGCTCTACGGCATGTTCGACATTCGTTCGAAGATCAACGGCATGACTCTCGACGAAGGGGGGACCCTGGGCGAATGGTTCATCCGCCAGCCGCCGGACCCGTACGCCGGGTATAGCGTGAAGTGGGACGGCGAATGGAAGGTGACCTATGAAACCTTCCGCGACATGGGGATCGCTTATGGCGTCGGCCTGATCCTGATCTACCTGCTGGTCGTCGCGCACTTCGGTTCGTATTCGGTCCCGCTGATCATCATGGCGCCTATTCCGTTGACCCTCATCGGTGTGATGCCGGGGCATGCATTGTTCGGCTCGCAATTCACCGCCACGTCAATGATCGGCATGATCGCGCTGGCCGGAATCATCGTCCGCAACTCGATCCTGCTGGTCGATTTCATCAAGCAGCAGGTGGCGGGTGGCATGAACCTCCGCGATGCCGTGATCCAGTCGGCCGCCGTGCGCGCCAAACCGATCGCGCTCACGGCGCTGGCCGCCATGCTCGGTGCCTTGTTCATTCTCGACGATCCGATTTTCAACGGCTTGGCGCTGGCGCTCATCTTCGGAATTCTGGTGTCCACGCTGCTCACCCTCGTGGTGATTCCCGTGCTCTATTTTTCAGTCTTCGGAAAGGACCATTCATGACTATCGAACGCATTATCCGGATCATGGCCGGCAGCTTCATCCTGTTGTCCCTGGCGCTGGGTGTCGAAGAAAGCCCGCTGTTCGTCTCGCGGTGGTTCCTCGCATTCACTGCCTTCGTCGGCTTCAACTTGCTGCAAAGCGGTTTCACGGGGTTCTGCCCGCCGGAAAAATTACTGAGCCGGATGGGCTTCCGGAAGGGCAATGGCGGCGCTTGTTGCGAATAAGCAACGCCGTGGAAAGTGTTTCAGGTCAAGGATTAACAGTTTTTCCTAAGCGCTTGTTGTATATGTGTAATGTCTTTTTTGCATTGCGCAATTGATTTAGGCTGAAAGTCATATTTTTCTCGGCTACACTGCCAGCCATGTTCATCTTCCGGTAGCCGAATCTTGCGTGTCAGCCCGACTGTTTCCGGTCGAAAATATGGTCTCGTTGCCTGCGTGGCGCTTCTTCTGGTGTGGAGCCTGATCGGTCACCATCTGTGGATGCTCGCTTACTCCGCCAAGTCAGGAGGGGGGCTGTCGGCGCTCGGGAACCTTCGTGCCGATCTGCCCGGAGTGGGTTTCATTCTGGTGCTGGGGGGATTGCTGACGCTGCTGGTCTGGCAGGCATGGCGGCACATGCAGCGCACCGCGTTCGAGGCCTCGGCCCGGCTGGCCTTGCAACGGCTGATCGTCGATCACGCGTCGGAAGCCATGATGCTGACCGACAGTGCGCAACGCATCCTCTCGGTGAATGCGGCGTTTACCGCCATCACCGGTTACCCCGCCGAAGAGGTCATCGGCCTGACGCCTACCCGTCTCAGCGCCGGGCATCAGGGCTTGAACGGACATCGCAACGTCTGGGACTTCGTCGCCGAAAATGCCTACTGGGAGGGCGAGCTGTGGGATCGGCGCAAGGACGGCACCCTCTATCCCAAGCAGATGCGTATCACGGCCATTTGCCAGGATGGCGTGCATATCTCGCACTATGTCGCGGTTTTCTGCGATGTCAGCGAGAGCAAGGCACAGGCCCAGCGCCTCGAGTATCTGGCCCGCCACGACCCGCTGACCAACCTGCCCAATCGTCTGGCGCTGGATGCCCATCTGATCAAGGCGATCGATGGGGCGGTGCCGGGCATCGACCGCATGGCCTTGCTGGTCATCGATCTCGACAATTTCAAGACGGTCAACGATTCGCTCGGCCATCCTTCCGGAGACCGCTTGCTGGCCGAACTGGCGCGCCGGCTCGCTGCCAGCATGGATCAGGCCCGGCGCCTGTTTCGCCTGGGTGGCGACGAGTTCGTCATCTTCATCGAGCAACTGGATAACGAAGAAACGGTCGTCGAACTGGCCGACCGCTTGATCAAGCTGATCAGCGAGCCCTGCGACATCGATGGGCATGTCCTGCACATGACGCCCTCGATCGGTATCAGTCTTTACCCCGAGGATGGACGGAATGGGCAAGCGCTGATCCGCAACGCGGATACCGCCATGTATTACGCCAAGGCCCATGGACGAGCCAATTACAAGTTCTTCACCGAACCGATGAACGCGGCGGCGACCAAGCGCCTGCATCTGGAAAGCGAGTTGTGGCGCGCGCTGGCCGAGAATCAGCTGGTCCTGCACTACCAGCCGCAGGTCGACCTGCTGAGCGGCAAGGTGGTCGGTGTCGAGGCGCTGGTCCGTTGGCGCCATCCGCAGCGCGGCCTGATCGGGCCTTCGGAATTCATTCCGGTTGCCGAAGAGTGCGGTCTGATCCTGCCCCTGGGGCACTGGGTTCTGCTCACAGCCTGCCGCCAGGTCCGTTCCTGGCTCGATCAGGGGGTGGACATGGGCGAGATGGCGGTCAATATCTCGGCGCATCAGTTCCGCCAGCCCGAATTCGCGCGCTCGGTGCGCGCCATCCTGGCCGAAACGGGGATCAGTGCCGACCGGCTGGAGCTGGAAATCACCGAAAGCACCGTCATGCACGGTGTCGACGAGGCGATCCGGACGCTGGCCGAGCTCAAGGACATGGGCATCAAGCTGGCCATCGACGATTTCGGCACGGGTTACTCGTCGCTGGCCTATCTGCGCCGTTTCCCGCTCGATCGCCTGAAAATCGACCGTTCCTTCCTGGCCGATGTCGAGAGCGATCCCGAAGCCGCGTCGTTGGTGACCTCCATCGTCCTGCTCGGCCGTTCGCTCGGCTTGCAGCTCGTTGCCGAGGGCGTCGAGAACTTTGCCCAGGCCGAATTCCTGCGCACGCTGGAATGTGAGCGGGTACAGGGGTTCCACTTTTATCAGCCGGTGTCGGCCGAAGAAGTCGTCGGTTTCGGCGGGTTTGGCCTGTTCAGGGCGCTTCCTGCCTGAGCGGCCTTGACCGTGCCCGGCGGTCGCCTAAAATTCGTGGCTTCTCGACAGGGAGTTTTCTATGAAAATCGGATTCATCGGCCTCGGCATCATGGGGCGCCCCATGGCGCTCAACCTCATCAAGGGGGGGCATGAGGTAAGCGTCTGGGCGCGCCGCGCCGAGTCCATGCAACCGCTGGTCGCCGCCGGCGCGCGGGCGACGCTCGACCCGGCCGATGCGGCGAAGGGCAACGAACTGGTCATTTCCATGGTGGCCGATGCGCCGGATGTCGCCGAAGTCATGCGCGGGGTTGCCCGGGGTGCCGAGCCGGGGCTGGTGGCGGTGGACATGAGCACCATCGCACCGGGGGCGGCGCGCCGGATCGGCGAAGAACTGGCGGCAGCCGGGATCGATTTCATCGATGCCCCGGTGTCGGGCGGCGAGGTCGGCGCTATCGCCGGCACCCTGTCGATCATGGCCGGCGGCTCGGAAGCCGGCTTTGCCAAGGCCGGCCCGGCCTTCGCCTGCATGGGCAAGAACATCATCCACGTGGGCGCATCAGGGGCCGGTCAGGTCGCCAAGGCGGCCAACCAGATCATGACCGGCATGGGCGTGCTGGCCGTAGCCGAAGCGCTGGCCTTTGCCGCCAAGAACGGTGTCGATGGCGGCAAGGTGCGCGAAGCGCTGCTCGGCGGTTTCGCCTATTCGCGCATCCTCGAAAACCATGGCCAGCGCATGCTCGACCGCAATTTCAAACCGGGATTCAAGAGCTGGATGCACGAGAAGGATCTCAATATCGTGATGCAGACCGCGCATGAACTCGGCCTCTGTCTGCCCGGTTCGGCGGCGACGGCGCAGATGTTCAACGCCATGGTTGGCAGCGGCCACGGCGAGGAGGACTCCATCGCCGTGCTCAAGCTGCTGGAAAAGCTGTCGGGTCAATCGTCGTGAAAGCCGGTTTCATCGGCCTTGGCGTCATGGGGCGTCCGATGGCCTTGCACCTGCAGCGGGCCGGACACGAGCTTTTCGTCTGGGCGCGTCGTCCGGCCAGCGTGGGGGATCTGCCGGCGACTGTATGCGCCACGCCCGCCGAACTGGGCAGGCATTGCGAGGTGGTGTTCACGATGGTCACCTCGAGCGCCGATGTCGAGGGCGTCGTGCTCGGCGAGCAGGGGCTGATTGCCGGCATGGCGCGGGATTCGGTGCTGGTCGACTGTTCGACCATTGCCCCGGATGTCGCCCGGCGCATCGCGGTCAAGCTCGGGGAACAAGGCATTCACATGCTTGATGCGCCGGTTTCCGGCGGTGCCCAGGGGGCCATCGATGCCACCCTCGCCATCATGGCCGGGGGCGAAGCGACCGTTCTCGAGCGGGTCCGGCCGCTGCTCGAGTGCCTGGGGCAGCGTATTGTCCATATCGGGCCGAACGGTGCCGGGCAGGTCGCCAAGGCCTGCAACCAGATGATCATGGTGGCCGCCATCCAGGCGGCGGCCGAGGCCATGCGGCTGGCGGCTGCATCCGGCGTCGATTGCGGCAAGGTGCGCGAGGCGCTGGCCGGCGGCTCGGCCGCATCGCGCGTCCTCGACGTGATGGGCGACCGCATGGTGCGGCGCGACTTCACAGCCGGCATCGAGGCCCGCCTGCATCACAAGGATTTCGGACTGGTGCTCGAAGCGGCCAGGCAGAGCGGCGTACCGCTGCCGCTGGCGGCCGTCGTCGACCAGCAGCTCAATGCCTTGATGGCCCAGGGCTGGGGGCGCGACGATACCGCGTCCTTGCTGCGCGTGCTGGAGCTTCTGTGAGCCAGATCGCGCAGCTCTCCGAAGCCGAGATCGAGGCGCGTTTCCATGTCGTCGGTCAACGTCCGGTAGCGTTCACGCTGGATGGCTTTGCCCGCGAGAAGACCGGATTTTCAGTCCAGTTCGATCATGGCGGGGAAATATTCCTGACCACCTTGCTGGCCGTCCTGCCCGAGAAGCGGATGCTGATCTTCGACTGCAGCGGCAGCCCGGAGATCAACCGGCGCTTTCTGCAGAGCGAGCGCAGCATCTTCGTTGCCCGGCCGGGCGGGATTCATGTCCAGTTTGTCGGCGGCCAGGCGCGGGAGGTCCTTTACGGAGGAAGCCAGGCGTTTGCCATCGCCTTGCCGGAGCGTCTGGTTCGTTTGCAGCGCCGCGAGTTTTTTCGTATCGATACGCCGCGCGTCAAACCGTTGCAGTTTTACGGCCGCCTGCCGGGCGGCGGTTTGCTGACCCTGGCGGCACACGATATCTCGGTGGCGGGAATCGGGCTCGGCGCCGCGGCTTTGAGCGATGATCTGGTCAGCGGCCTCGTGCTTTCCACCTGCCACTTCTCCCTGCCGGAAGACAAGCATGATCTGCTGTTCAGCGCGACCGTGCGGCACATCACCGAACGGGACGCCCGGGGCGGCTTCCGGCAATGGCGCCTCGGCCTGCAATTCAACGATCTGCCGCGTCCGGCAGAAGCCAGGGTGCAGCGCTACATCACCCATCTCGAGCGCGAGCGGCACGAGCTTTCCTGAGCCGCCGCGCAGCGGCGCCCGCTCAGGCCGCCGTTCAACAGATGTCGCAGCGATGAATCTCCACCGTCACATGCATGATCTCCTCGTGCACCCCGAGCGCCTGGCGAATCTGCAATGGCGTCAGGTCGGCATCGTGGGTCAGCAGGCTGAGCGCGCAGGCATAGGCGCCGTTGCCGACGCGCCAGACATGCAGGTCGGTCAGCTGGGTTTTGCCGGAGGTCGGTAGCGCGGCGATGACCTCGCGGATTTCGTCGACCACCGGATGATCCATTTCCCGGTCGAGCAGGACGCGGCCGCTCTGCACGATCAGGTTCTTCGCCCACAGCGCAACCAGCACCGCACCGACCAGTCCGGTCGCCGGATCGAGCCAGGCCCAGCCCCACAGCCAGCCGCCGGCGAGGGCGGCAATCGCCAGCACCGAGGTCAGCGCATCGGTGATGACGTGGATGTAGGCGGCCTTGAGGTTGAGATCGTGGTGGTGGCCGTCGTGGCTGTGGCCGTGAGTGTGGTCATGCCCATGATCGTGGCCGTGGTCGTGCGCGCCGCCGAGGATCAGGGCGCAGACGAGATTGACCAGCAGGCCGAAGACGGCGACGCCCATCGCCTCGGCGTAATGGATCGGTTGCGGCGACCACAGGCGTTCGAGCGAGCCGAAAACCATCGCGCCGGCCACGCCGAGCAGGACGATGGCGCTGGTGTAGCTGGCCAGTACCTCGATTTTCCAGGTGCCGAAGGCGAAGCGGGGATCGTCGGCGTACTTGCGCGATGCCGAATAGGCGAAGGCCGACAGGCCGATGGCCAGGGCGTGCGAACTCATGTGCCAGCCGTCGGCGAGGACTGCCATCGAGTTGAACCACCAGCCGGCGACGATTTCGACCAGCATGGTGGCGATGGTGATCCACATCACCAGGCGGGTGCCCCGCTCGGCGGCTGCGTTGCCCGTGCCGTACTGGTGCCGGTGCACCCAGCGCGAGAGATCGTGGCCGGCGCTCATTGCTGTCCGTAGCCGGCGAATCGGACGAGAACCTCGGCCATTTCTCCGTCCGACAGCAGAACCGGTTCGCCCAACTGGCTGGCCCGCCAGTATTGTTCGCACAGTTCTTCCAGCTCGACGGCGAGGGCGAAGGCCTCGTCCAGGTCGCGGCCGGCGACGAGCAGGCCGTGGTTGGCCAGCAGGCAGCCCCGGCGATCCGCCATGGCGGCCATGGCCGCAGCCGACAGCTCAGGCGAGCCGAAGAGGGCGTAGTCGGCGCAGCGGATCGTATCGCCGCCGAAGCGGGCGATCATGTAGTGGAAGGGCGGAATGTCGCGGCGCAGGCAGGCCAGGCTGACGGCGAAAGGCGAGTGGGCGTGGAGCACGGCGCCGACTTCCGGGCGGGCGGCGTAGAGATCGCGGTGAAAGCGCCACTCGGACGACGGCTTGCGCCGCCCGGCATGCGAGCCGTCGAGCGCCATCAGCGGGATGTCGTCCGCCGTCAGCGCCGCGTAGGGCATGCCGGTCGGCGTGATCAGAAAACCGTCGCCGTCGCGCACGCTGACGTTGCCTGAGGTGCCTTTGTTCAGCCCGGCCGGTTGCATGGCCCGGGCGGCGGCGATCAGATCGAGGCGCTGGTCAGTCACTGGCTTCCTCCGGGTAGAGGGCGAGCAGGCCTTCGCGGCTGGCCGGGCAGACGCCGCGTTCGGTGATGATGGCCTTGACCAGCCAGTTCGGCGTGACATCGAAGGCCGGGTTGGCGACATCCTCGCCAGCCGGCAGCTGGCGCAGGGCGGCCGGCTGGGCATGCTGGTCGAGGCCGTGCACCAGGCGGAATTCGTCGCCGTCGCGCTCCTCG
>CALJZP010000269.1 GCA_937983545.1 uncultured Azonexus sp. | reverse complement strand
TCGCCGGTGAGCATGACCACACGGATACCGCGTCGACGCAATCTTTCGATTGCCGCCCGCGATGTCGGACGCAAGGCGTCCGCGATGGCAAAAATAGCCAGTATCTCGACCCCTTCGGCCAGCCCCACAACCGTTTTTCCTTCCTGCTGCCAGCGGCGGACCACGCCGTCATCCTGGAGCCCCAGCCATTCCGGAGATCCCAGACGCAACGAGCGCCCCGCCACGACACCTTCCACCCCCTGGCCGGCGCAGGCCCTGAAACCGCTCACCGGCTCGATGGCTTCACCGGCTGCGGCTGCAACAATGGCGCGCGCCAAGGGATGCTCGGAGTTTTGCTCCAATGCCGCCGCCAGGCGCAGCGCTTCGCCGGCCAACATGCCGCGCGCGTCGCTGTCCGTCACCTGAGGCAGGCCGCAAGTCAGCGTTCCCGTCTTGTCCACGGCCAACACCGTCATTTTCTCGGCCCGTTCCAGCGCCTCGACGTTCTTGACCAGAATGCCGGCCTTTGCGCCCTGGCCGGTACCGACCATGATCGCCGTCGGCGTCGCCAGGCCCAAGGCGCAAGGGCATGCAATCACCAGCACAGCGACCGCATTGACCAGCGCCTCGGCAAACTCGCCCGCATACAGCCACCATCCGACGAAAGTCGCCAAGGCAATCACACAGACGACCGGGACGAAAATGGCGGAAATCCGGTCGGCCAGCCGCTGGACCGGCGCCTTGGAACCCTGCGCCTCGCCAACCAGCCGGATGATGCCGGCCAGCAGCGTATGCTCCCCGACCCCGGTCGCCCGGCAGCGCAAGGCTCCCTGCCCGTTCGAGGTGGCCGCGAAAACCGGGTCGCCCGCCCCCTTCCCGACCGGCATGCTCTCGCCCGTCAGCATGGCTTCGTTGACGCGGGACTCCCCGTCCACCACCTCGCCGTCGACCGGAACACGTTCACCGGGCCTGACCAGAAAAATATCGCCTGGCATCAAGGCATCGACGGCCATGTCGACCCACTGCCCTTCCCGTTCGACCCGCGCAGTCTTCGGCTGCAGAAGGATCAACGACTCGATGGCCTCGGAAGTCCGTGCCTTGGCCCGTGCTTCGAGCAGCTTGCCGAGCAGGACCAGCGTGATGACCGCTGCCCCGCCCTCGAAATAGACGTGCTGCGGCAAGTCGAAAACAGTCACCACGGCCGAGAAGCCCCAGGCCATGCTGGTACCCAATGCAACCAGAACGTCCATGTTCGCTCCGCCGCCGCGCAGGGCCTTGTAGGCTCCCTCGTAAAAACGCCAGCCAATCCAGAACTGCACCGGGGTCGCCAGCAACAGCTGCAGCCAGCGGGGCAACTCGTTCCCGTGACCGTGTTCGCCGAACATGAAAAGCATCTGCCCGACCAAGGGCAAGGTCAGCAGTACGGCAATCCAGAAACTCCGGATCTCCCGCCGATAGGCATGCTGCTTGGCGGCCTTTTCGCGCTCGCGGGTCTGCGCATCGACGACCTGGGCCACGAAACCGGCCTTGGCCACCGCAGTCACCACGGCAGCCTCGTCGGCCTGCCCCGAGAGCCGAACCCGCGCCCGTTCGGCCGCCAGATTGACCGTAGCCTGCATGCCGGCCTGGCGATTCAACACCTTTTCCAGGCGCGCCGAGCAGGCGGCACAGGTCATGCCGCCAATGGAAAACTCGACGACCCGGCCCGATTCGGTGTCACTCATTTGACCAGCAGCACGGGGCAAGGCGCCAGGTGCAGCACGCGCGTCGCCACCGACCCCATGACCAGCCCGGCAAGCGGATTGCGCCCATGGGTACCCATCACGATCAGGTCACAACCGAGTTCGCCGGCCATCTTGCAGATGACCTCGGGCGGCTGACCGACGTGGATATGCGTGGTATGAAAACGTCCGGCGGCGTCGAGCTTCTGCTGCGCGGCCAGCAACTGCGCCTGACCCTCTTCCAGATAATAGGCATGCAGCGTGTCCTTGCCGACATGCGCCTGAACGCGGCCAATGGGGATGGGCAAATGAACGTGCAGCAGGTGAATTTCCGGGACTTCACGCAAGCAGTCGATGGTCGCGATCAACTGATCAACGGCGCGTAGCGAACATGGCGAACCATCCGCCGGCAACAAGATTTTCATGACGAAACCTATATTAAAGCCAGCCCGACAAGCGCATCAGGCCGAAGAATCCGTATAGCCCGAAGCCTAGCACCAACAGCCCGGAGATGGTACGCACGACCGGCCGCCTGACGAATTCGTTCAGCCGCGCCAGCAGCAGACCGGCGAGCAGCAGGTTGGGCAAGGTACCCAGCCCGAAAGCCAGCATCGCGGCCGCGCCGCGACCGGCCGACCCGGCAGCCAGTGCCGTGGCCAGGGCGCTATAGACCAGGCCGCAAGGCAGCCAGCCCCACAGCAGGCCGAGCGGAAAAGCCTGGGCGATGCTCCGTACCGGCAGGAAACGCCGGGTCAGCGGCTGCAGGCGACGCCACAGCCCCTGGCCGGCACGTTCGGTGAAAGCCAGCGCGCCGGTGATGCCGAGCAGATAGAGCCCGAGCGCGACCAGCATCAGGTTGGCGATGAAGTAGAGGACCATGCGGGCCGGCACCTGGCCTTCGAGCCCCATGCTGGCCGCACCGAGTGCTCCGGCGATGGCGCCAGCGGCAACGTAGGAGAGAATGCGCCCGCCGTTGTAGGCCAAATGCATTCCCCACCCGGCCTTGCCGCCCATCGACATGGCGCCGACAATGCCGCCGCACATGCCGACGCAGTGCGTGCCGCCGAGCAGGCCGACAAGGAACAGGGCGAGAAAACCGGTATCAGGCATCGGACGGCGGGACTGAAAAGCAGAACGGGCAGTTTAACCTGCCCGTTCGTCTCGTGTCAGGCGATCAGATCACCTTCGAGTAGTTCGCCCGCTGCCGCCCTTCACGCAGGTAACGGTCGAATACCATGGAAATCACGCGAACCAGCATGCGCCCCGGCGGCAATACGGAAATCCATTCGCGTTCGACCTTGAGCAGGCCGGCGCGCTCCATTTCCTTCATGTCCTCCAGCTCGGCCGCGAAATATTTGCGGAAATCGATCAGGTGGGCGCTTTCGATGCTTTCGATGGATAGCTCGAAATGACACATCAGCGCCTGGATGATCGAACGGCGCAGGATGTCGTCGGCCGTCAGCTCGATACCGCGGAACACCGGCAGGACATTGGCGTCGATGCGGTCGTAGTACTCGTCGGCGGTCTTGACGTTCTGGTAGTAGCTCGGCCCGACCTTGCTGATCGACGAGATGCCGAAGGACAGCATGTCGCAGTCGGCGTAGGTCGAATAGCCCTGAAAGTTGCGGTGCAGGCGCCCCTGGCGCTGGGCAACGGCCAGTTCGTCATCCGGCTTGGCAAAATGGTCCATGCCGATGTAGACGTAACCGGCCTCGGTCAGCTTCTTGATCGCCAGGGCCAGAATCTGCATCTTGGTATCGGCAGACGGCAGGTCGGTTTCGTTGATCCGGCGCTGCGGCTTGAACAGGCTCGGCATATGCGCATAGTTGTAGATCGACAGGCGATCCGGGTCCATGGCCAGCACACGTTCGAGGGTACGGTTGAAACCCATCACCGTCTGGTGCGGCAAGCCGTAGATCAGGTCGATGGAAACCGACTTGAACCCGTTGGCGCGCGCCGCGTTGATGACCAGCGCGGTTTCTTCCTCGCTTTGCACGCGATTGACGGCGACCTGCACCTTTTCGTCGAAATCCTGGACACCGACGCTCATGCGGTTGAAGCCGAGTTCGCCGAGCAACGCGACGGTCTCGCAATCGACCTTGCGCGGGTCGACTTCGATGGAATACTCGCCGCCGTCGAGCAGCTTGAAATGCTTGCGGGTCTCGCTCATCAGCTGCCGCATTTCAGAATGTGACAGGAATGTGGGCGTACCGCCGCCCCAATGCAGCTGGATCACCTCATGCTCGCCGTCGCGCCCTTC
>CALJZP010000268.1 GCA_937983545.1 uncultured Azonexus sp. | reverse complement strand
GCGAGAAGCTGCCGGTATTCACCACGACCTCGACGGCTAACGTCGGCGTTTCCGCTTCGGTCAATTATCTCGATGTCGGTCTCAAGCTTGATGTCGAGCCTAATGTGTCGCTCGACGACGAGGTGTCGATCAAGGTTGGCCTGGAGGTGAGCAGCATCGTCAAGGAAGTGAACGGGCCATCCAGTTCGCTGGCCTATCAGGTCGGAACACGCAGCGCGAGCACAGTGCTGCGCCTGAAGAACGGCGAGACGCAGGTGCTCGCCGGACTGATCAGCGACGAGGAGCGCAAGAGCACCAGTCACATCCCAGGATTCGGAGAGGTGCCTATCATCGGCCGCCTGTTCGGCAGCCAGCGCGACACCTCGTCAAAGACCGAAATCATGCTGTTGATCACGCCGCGCATCATGCGCAACGTGACACGCCCTGAATTTGGCCTGCCGGCCATCGCTTCCGGTACCGAAGCGGCTGTCGGTGCGCCTGCGCTGGCGGTCCGTACGCCGGGACCGAAATCCCTGGCATTGACCTCCAAAGGCAACGGGGCAGGCGTTCGTGAACCGGTCGTCGCGGAGGCCGCGACCCGCTCGCCGGAGGAGGCATCGGCCGGGCCGGAAGGGATGCAGATACAAGGGCCGGCCGAGGTGGCCGGCGGCGCCGACATCGCCTTGAACCTGCTCATCCCGGGCCTGGTTGGCGGGGCCAGCGTCGATGTCAGTTTCGATCCGGCGCAGATCGAGGCTGTGGCACCGGCCGCCAGCGGCATCGGGCGGCTGACCGTGCATGTCGATCCGGGTGGTGGCACGTTCCGTTTGCGGGCGCTGGCCGGGGCCAGGGGCGAGACAGCTGTCGCAGTGGTGGGAGCGATTGCTGACACGGGCGAGGCGATTCCGGGCGTTACGGCAAATCATGTGATCAAGCTCGTTTCGCCATGAGTGATCGCGGTGAGCGGGGTTTTTCTCTGATCGAACTGGTGGTCAGCGTGGCTATCGTCGGCACTCTGGTCATGGTTGCGGTTCCCTTGCTGGAGACGAACGCCAAGCGGCAGAAGGAAAATGAGCTGCGCGCCGCACTGCGCGAGATACGTGCCGGCATCGACGCCTACAAGAAAGCAGCAGACGAGGGCAAGGTGGAGAAGAAAAGCGACGAGAGCGGCTATCCGCGGCGTCTGGAGGACCTGGTCCAGGGCGTAGTCAATATCCAGGATCCTGCTCATCCCAAAATCTACCTCATGCGCCGCTTGCCGCGCGATCCACTCAACGGCGATACCGCCTTGAGTCCGGCCCAGAGCTGGGGCAAGCGCAGCTATGCCAGCCCACCGGATGCGCCGGCGGAGGGGGCGGATGTCTATGACGTCTATTCCCTGTCGACGGGAACAGGGATGAATGGCATTCCCTACCGGGAGTGGTGAGCATGATGAAGCGCTGCGGATTCACACTGATCGAATTATTGGTCGTCATGGCGGTTATCGCCACCTTGCTCACCATTGCCCTGCCACGCTATTTCCAGCATCTCGACCGGGCGCGCGAGGTGACACTGAAGGAGTCACTGGCTGTCATGCGAGAGGCCATCGATAAATTTCAGGGCGATAACGGGCGCTATCCGGAAAATCTAGAGGAACTGGTCAGCAAGCGTTATTTGCGCAAGCTGCCGGTGGATCCGCTGACCGAGGCCGCCGACACCTGGGTTCTGGTGCCGCCGCCCGACGAACCAGGGTCGCGCCGGGTATGGGATGTGAAGAGCGGGGCTGAAGGGCAGGGACTCGACGGCAGCGATTACGCGACATGGTGAAGGGGAGTCATTGCCGCCAGCGCGGTGCGACTTATCTGGGGCTGTTGTTCGCAGTCGCCTTGGCCGGCATCGCCCTGGCCGGTGCCGGGACGCTGTGGTCGCTGGAAAGCCGGCGCGACAAGGAAAGGGAGTTGCTTTTCATCGGCGAGGAGTATCGCCGCGCCATTGCCAGCTATTACGACAAGGGGCCGAACGGCGTGAGAGAGTATCCGCAGAAGTTGGAGGACCTGTTGCAGGACAGGCGTTTTCCGATGCCGGTGCATCACTTGCGCCGCCTCTATCGGGACCCGATGACCAACAGCCGGGACTGGGAACTGCTTCGCGTGCAGGGCGGTATTTCGGGTATTGCCAGCCGTGCCACCGGTAAGCCGCTCAAGGTGGCAGGCTTTTCCGCGCAGCAGGACGGATTCGAGAGCGCCGCCAGCTATCAGTCCTGGCAATTTACCCATGGAGGAAGTGGCGCCAGTGCTATGGCCGGTATTCAGGCGGCGCCGGCGGAGACACCTGAGCGTTGAGCCGCGTAACGGTCCTGTAACGCGGAATGCATACGATGGGACCCTTCTGCAATCTTCAACGGGCTCATCCGTGTCGTCTTCCGCTTCCACTTCCCGTTCCCGATTTTCCCGCTTGCTGCAGCGCGGCTTTACGCTGCTCGAACTGCTGGTGGTCATGGTCATCATCGGCCTGCTGGCTGGTTACGTCGGGCCCAAGTATTTCTCGCAAATCGGGAAATCCGAGGTGAAGGCGGCGCGTGCCCAGATCGATGCTCTGGAAAAGGCACTCGACCAGTACCGGCTTGACGTGGGGCGCTATCCCAACGCCGAGCAGGGTCTGGGTTCGCTGATGAAGAATCCCGGCGGCGAGAAGCGTTGGCAGGGGCCCTACCTGAAGAAGGATATTCCAGCTGATCCTTGGGGCAATGCCTATCAGTACCGGCAGCCGGGCGAGCATGGAGAGTTCGACCTCTTCTCCTACGGCAAGGACGGCAAGCCTGGCGGCGAGGAAGAAAACGCCGATATCACCAACTGGTGAGCGCTGCCACGATGGAGTTCGAAGTCACTGCTGTCTTTCCCGGCCGCGGCATCTCCCGGGTACGGGTGGCTGCGGATTCGGCTGAACAGGTAGCTGCTGCACCGGCTTTGGCCGGCGGTGTCGTGGTGTCGCTGAAAAGCCTTGGGGAACGGCGCGCAACCGGCGGCAAGTTTCCGTTGCCACTGTTCACTCGCCAGTTGCTCGCCCTGCTGCAGGCAGGTCTGACCGTGGTCGAAGGCCTGGAGACCCTGGCTGCGCAGGATAAAGGGTCGGTGACCGCGCAGGTGCTGGACCGACTGCTTGGCCATTTGCGCGAGGGGCTTTCGTTGTCGGCGGCGCTCCAGCACCACCCGGAGGCTTTTCCCGAGCTTTATGTGGCGACCGTTAAGGCCAGCGAGCGCACCGGAGACATGCCGGAAGCGCTGCAGCGTTATCTCGTATTCCACGAAAAGTTGGCAGAGCTGAAGAAGAAGATTGTCAGTGCCGCCATTTACCCCGCCATGTTGATGTCGGTGGGTACGCTGGTCACCCTTTTCTTGCTCGGGTATGTCGTGCCGCGTTTTTCGCTGGTTTTCGCCGACAGCGGCCGCGAGCCGGAAGGCTTGTCCAGTCTGCTCTTTGCTTGGGGCGGCTTCATTAACGGGCACGCTCTGGAATTGGTCATCGGATTGGCTGTGGCCGGGGTGGCCATTGCCAGCCTTCTTTCGCTGCCGCCGGTCCGCGCTGCTCTGGCTCGCGCGGCCTGGCGCTTTCCCGCCCTTGGTGAGCGCATCCGGTTGGTCTACCTGGCCCGCTTCTATCGTACTTCCGGCATGCTGCTA
>CALJZP010000267.1 GCA_937983545.1 uncultured Azonexus sp. | reverse complement strand
GCCGCGTCGACATCGAAGTCATCGGCACCAAGTAATCCGCCGTCGCTTCAACGAAAAGCCCCGCACAGCGGGGCTTTTTCTTTTCCTCCCAAACCATTGACCACCATGCTCAACGCCGACCAAGCCGAACTCGACAAATTTGGAGAACTTGCCCACCGTTGGTGGGACCCGAACAGCGAATTCAAGCCGCTGCACGACATCAACCCGCTGCGCCTTGACTGGATTGATCGCGCAATCGGCCTGGCCGGCAAGCGTATCCTCGATGTCGGCTGTGGTGGCGGACTGCTCTCCGAAGGCATGGCGGCACGTGGAGCCGACGTCACCGGCATCGATCTTTCCGAAAAGCCGCTCGGCGTCGCCAAGCTGCACCTGCTTGAAAGCGGCCAGAAAGTCGATTACCGCAAGATCGCTGTCGAAGAGCTGGCCGACGAAATGCCCGGCTCTTTCGATGCCGTGACCTGCCTGGAAATGCTCGAACACGTCCCGAATCCGTCCAGCGTTGTCACCGCCTGCGCGCGACTGGTCAAGCCGGGAGGCCATGTTTTCCTGTCCACTCTCAACCGCAACCCCAAGTCCTACCTGTTCGCGGTCATTGGTGCCGAATACGTGCTCAAGATGCTGCCCAAGGGCACGCACGACTACGCCAAGTTCATCAAGCCCTCCGAACTCGCCCGCTGGGCCAAGCTGGCCAATCTGGAACCTGACGAAGTCATTGGCATGAGCTACAACCCGCTGACCCAGCAATACACCCTGGGCAACGACACCAGCGTCAATTACCTGATGCGTGCGACGCGCGTGTAACCGCGATGTTTGACGCCGTCCTCTTCGATCTCGACGGCACGCTGGCCGATACCGCCCCTGATCTGGGCTGGGCGGCCAACGCGCTGCGCGAGGCCGAAGGCATGGAACCGCTGCCACTCGCCACGCTGCGCCCGTGGACTTCGCAAGGCGTACGCGGCCTGCTCCGCACCGCTTTCGGGATCGCGCCGGGCCAAGCCGGCTACGACGATCTCGCCCAACGCTTCCTGGCAATCTACGCCGAGCACCTGTGCGTGGACACCGTGCTCTTCGAGGGTGTCGCCGAACTCCTCGACGAACTCGAAGCCCTCGGCCTCGCCTGGGGTATCGTCACCAACAAGCGCATGCGCTACACCGATCCGCTGGTGGCCCAGCTCGGCCTCACGCCGCGCACCGCCTGCGTCGTCAGCGGCGACACCACGTCCGAAGCCAAGCCCTCTCCGCTGCCCGTACTGCATGCCTGCCAATTGCTCGGCTGCCGCCCGGAACGGACGCTCTACGTCGGCGATGACCGACGCGACATCGTGGCGGGAAATGCCGCCGGGTGCCGTACGGTGGCAGCGGCTTACGGCTATCTGGGGGACAGCGGGCCGGCGATGGCCTGGGGAGCGGATTGGGTCATTGGGCAACCTCGCGAACTGTCTACTCAACTGCGCAACGCCGCATACGGCAAATTCTGAACCGCCCCTTCCCAATGCAGCAGGAAGTGGGCGCAACCACGGCCCACCTGGAATCACACCCGTTGCGCTGACAGCAACAGGTTGCGCGGCGTCAATTGGCGATCACAAAAGGTATGGAGCCGGGATTCGTAGCCTCGCGTGTCGAGATATTCCGCCAAATCGAGCACGAGCCAGAGCTCCAGGGCGCGGCGGCAAGCATGGCGGGGAATGGAGAGGCGCATAACCTCTTTCTGGCGCCGCCAGCCGGCACCCTCAATGGCGGCCAGATGGTGCGTTTCGGGTGGCGGCAGGTTTTCGCGGGCGGCCATGCGCGCAAGGAAATCGGCAAAGCCGCCGCGCAACCATGGCGCCGGCACCGGCTTGAAGGTCTTGTAGGGCGCATCGCTGACCCGCGCACGCCACGTGGTGAAGGCCAGTTTCCAGGCAATGTCGCGGTCGCGCTGTCGTCTCTGGCGTGGCGAGGCCGTCACTGTTTCGGTGACGGCGAGACGCGTATCGTCCCGGGTCAGGTGCAGTTGGCCGGTGCTGCTCAAGGGCTGGTAATTGGCCCCGACACCCCGGTAATAGCAGCACGGCGCAACATCGAAACGGCTGACGCCAGCCCCGGCGCCATGTTCGACCAAGCGGCGATGCAGATTGCCGCAAGCATGCAAGGCAACAGCGTGCTGACCAGGGCGCGGCCAGTCGATGCTAGCCAGCGCATCGCATTCGAGAAAGCGATGCTCTAGGCCAATACGACGGGCAAGTTGCTCGCCATCGGCGCACAGCGCGGCCTCGATTTCCAGCGTATGCACCGGTTTTTTCCAGGCGATGCCAAGCAGGCGACCGAGATGACCCTTGCCGCCACACCAGTCGATGAGGTCCTCACCGCCCGGTTGTACCGCACCGGCAAAAGCTTCGATCTGTGCCCGCTTGCGGCCCGGGATTTCCCAGGCCCAGCGCTCGCCAGGCACGTGAGGCGTACCCTGGTCGGCAGCCGGGATGTCGATCAGCGGCAATAGCGCAGCAATCTCCGGCAGGTAGCCGGCCAGCCAGCGCAGTGCATCGGGTACATCGTCGTTGAGGTGGGCGGCTTCGGCATCGCTCAGGGCGAGCAAGGCGGCGGTCAGTGCCGGCCACTGCTCGCACCACATGGGCCGCGCCTCCCGGAAAGGTTGCGGGTGCCAAAGGTCGTGCCAGGCCAGCAGCGCGCTATCGAGTTGCTGGCGATGCTCGGCCGCTCTCACTTCAGCGCGGCACCGCGTTCGCGGCGGCGGTAGCCGAGCCAGGCTGGCAGCACGGCAGCGAGCAAGGCGGCGCCCCCTACCGCCAACGGCCACAACACCGGCGCATTCCACGCCCGGCGAGCCTCGGCCCGGGCAGCGGCGTCAATGCGCTGGTACTTCAGCGTATTGTTGGCAACATCGTTGGGTTTGCGATTGGTCAGCCAGCGATGGCTGAGCGTGTAGTTTTTGGGGTGCAGGCCGAAGACCCAGGGCGCGTCGTGGTGCAGGATGGCGTTCATGTGGCGGACAATACCGAGCCGCTCCGGCGTGTTGTCCATGTTCTTCATGCGGCCGAACAGCGCGTCGAATTCCGGGTTGGCGTAGTTGGCGGCATTCTCGCCGCCGTACGGCACCTTGGCTTCGCGCCCGTCGAGCAGGAAAAAGAAGTTTTCCGGATCAGGATAATCGGCATTCCAGCCGAAGTAGAAGAGCTGAACGTTGCCCTTGCGCACCTTGTCCTGAAAGCGGTTGAAATCGGTGGCGCGCACGACGAGTTGCACATCGATCTTGGCAAACTGGCGGGTCAGCCAGTCGAGGCGCGACTTCTCGCCCATGCCGCCGCCGGTGGTATCGAGATTGACGACCAGCGGCTCGCCGGTTTTGACGTCGCGACCGTTCGGGTAACCGGCTTCGGCCAGAAGTTTCCTGGCTGCCTCGACCGGCTTGCGTTTGGGTTTGCCATCCACCCAGTCGTACACCGTGCCGTTCAACCCGGCCTCGCCCGCCTCGTAACCGAAGATGCCCGGCGGCAAGGGGCTTTGCGCCGCTATGCCGCGACCGTTCTGGAAGATGGAGATGAACTCCTCCTGATCGATGGCGATCGAGATCGCCTGGCGTAGCTTGGTGGCCCGCTCATTGAGCCCACCGACGATGGGGTCCTGCATGTTGAAGCCCATGTAGAAAATCGATGACTTGACCGAAGTGAGCAAGCGGATGCCCTTTTCCTGCATGTCGTCGGTGAGTGCCACGTCGCCACCGACGTTGATGCGCACGGCCTGATCGAAGCTATCCGAAGAAATCCCCGAGGCATCGTAATAGCCTTGCAGGAACTTGTTCCAGTAGGGAATCGCCTCTTTCTCGCGAGTGAAAACGGCCTGCTCGAGCAGCGGCAACGGCTGGCCGCAATCGGCCAGCAGGCCGGCCGCCTTGTCGCCCGGCTCCCCTTCGCAGGGGTAGGTCTCGCCGTGGAAGTTGGGGTTACGCAGCAACACCATCCGGCGGTTTGGGTCGTTTTCGGCCAGCATGAACGGCCCGCTACCGACCGGCCACCAGTCGAGCGTCAGGTTCTTTTCGGCCATGCCGGGCTGGGCGTAGAAGCGATCGACTTCGCGCGGCACCGGCGCGAAGAAGGGCAGAGCCAGCCAGTAGGCGAACTGCGGGTACTTGCCCTTGACGCGAATGCGCCAGGTATGGGCATCGACCTTCTCGACGCCGCTCAGCGAAAAAGCATCCAGATCGAGCCAGCCGTCCTTGGGCAAATCCTTTGCAGCTTGACCGAGGGCATCGCCAAACTCCTTCAGGCCGACAATCTTGTCGGCCATCGTGCCGAAGATGGGTGAATGCAGCCTGGGGTGGGCCAGACGCTTGATCTGATAGATGTAATCGTCGGCGGTCAGTTCGCGCGTACCTTGTTTCGGAAAATCGCCGATGCTCTGCCGGCCCTCGGCGACACCCGCGCCGAGGTATTCCGGCTGCCCGCGTGCATCCACGGCAAACGCCGGATGTGGCTGGAAACGGATACCCGGCTTCAGTTTCAGTTCGTACACGCTCTCGGCAATCCGCTCGGGCGGCGCATCGGGCGGCAAGGCACGGCCGGCCGCGTCGATATACCGGGGGCTTGGCACCTGCTCGACCGTTGCCGGAATCAGCTCATAGGGACGTTTCAGGTAGTGATATTGCAGCGGCGGCTCATAGATCTGCGCGGTAAAAGTTGCCTCGTCTTCCGCATAGGACTTGGCGGGATCGAGATGCTTGGGGCGGTCGGCAAACGCTGTGTAGAGCACGTTTCGCCCCCCCTCGACGGCAGGATAGGGATCGTTCCAGGACTGTCCGCAAGCAGACAACAGCGTGACGATGACAAGGCTGACGCAGATTTTTCGCATGGCGAGCAGTTTAACAACTTGACCGCCCGGCTGCCCATTGCACACAATGGCTCAAACAAACAACAGAGAGGCAGTCCATGCTCGACAAAAAAGTCCCCGACTTCTCGCTGCCAGCCACCGGCGGCAAATCCTTCAACCTGGCCGATCAGACCGGCAAAACGGTCGTCCTCTATTTCTACCCCAAGGACAGCACGCCGGGCTGCACCACCCAGGGCCAGAATTTTCGCGACCTGCATGACCAGTTCGCAGCCGCCAATGCCGTCGTGCTGGGGATTTCACGAGACAGCCTGAAATCGCACGAAAATTTCAAGGCCAAACAAGGCTTTCCTTTCGAACTCGGCTCAGATGCCGATGAGGCCATGTGCACGCAGCTCGATGTCATGAAGCAAAAGATGATGTACGGCAAACAATGCCGGGGCATCGAACGCAGCACCTTCGTCATTGACGGCAAGGGCGTGCTTCGCCGCGAATGGCGTGGCGTCAAGGTACCCGGCCACGTGCAGGAAGTGCTCGATTTCGTCAAAACCCTCTGATTTCCAACCCCTGACCAAAGGCCCCCTCATGCCGCGCAAGCCCGCAGCCGCAAAGAAGCCCGCCGTTACCAAGATCTTCGTCCTCGACACCAACGTGCTGATGCACGATCCAAGCTGCCTTTACCGCTTCGAGGAACACGACATCTTCCTGCCCATCATGACGCTGGAAGAACTCGACAATCACAAGAAGGGCATGTCGGAAATCGCCCGCAACGCCCGCCAGGCTTCACGCATGCTGGACGAAATGCTCGGCCATGACGACGTCGACATCGACGAAGGCATCGATCTTTACGGCCCATCGAGCAAACTGGCCAGCGGCCGCCTCTACCTGCAGACCGAGGCGATCAGCGGCGAGTTGCCGCAGGGCTTGCCGACCTCCAAGGTCGACAACCAGATCCTGTCGGTGGTCATCCACTTGCAGAAGAAATTCCCCAAGCGCCCGGTCATCCTGGTGTCGAAAGACATCAACATGCGCATCAAGTCGCGGGCGCTGAACCTGCTCGCGGAAGACTACTTCAACGACAAGGTGCTGGAAGACACCGACATCCTCTACGCCGGCACCCGCCTGCTACCCGACAATTTCTGGGACAAGCACGGCAAAGGCATGGAGTCGTGGAAAAAGGACAGCAAGACCTACTACAAGGTCACTGGTCCGCTGTGCCCGCAATTCCTGATCAATGAATTCGTCTGGCTCGAAAGCGACGGTTTCGCCGCCATCGTCAAGGAAACCGCCGGCAAGACCGCCGTTCTGGAAACCCTGGTCGATTACACCCACCCCAAGAATGCCGTCTGGGGCATTACCGCACGCAATCGCGAACAGAATTTCGCGCTGAACCTGCTGATGAACCCGGACATCGACTTCGTCACCCTGCTCGGCCAGGCAGGCACCGGCAAGACGCTGCTGACGCTGGCGGCCGGCCTGACACAAACACTGGAAAGCAAGCAATTCGCCGAAATCATCATGACCCGCGTTACGGTCCCGGTCGGCGAAGACATCGGTTTTCTACCGGGTAGCGAAGAGGAGAAAATGGCTCCCTGGATGGGGGCCCTGGAAGACAACCTTGAAGTCCTGACCAACTCCGAAGACAACGGCCCCTACGGCGGCGACTGGGGCAAGGCGGCAACCAACGACATCATTCGCTCCAAGATCAAGGTCAAGTCGCTCAACTTCATGCGCGGCCGGACTTTCCGGAAGAAATACCTGATCATCGACGAAGCGCAGAACCTGACGCCGAAACAGATGAAAACACTGGTCACTCGTGCCGGCCCCGGAACCAAGGTTGTCTGTCTCGGCAACATCGCGCAGATCGATACGCCTTACCTCACGGAAGGCAGTTCCGGCCTGACCTACGTCGTCGATCGCTTCAAGGGCTGGGCACACTCCGGTCACATTACGTTACAACGCGGCGAACGCTCGCGTCTGGCTGACCACGCGGCCGAAGTGCTATAATCCGCCGCACACCAATAAAGGGGCCGTGTCAGTGACACGGCCCTTTCGTTTCAGCCACGGATAGTTTCCGCCGGAGGAGTCTTTTGAAACGTCGCGATTTTCTGGCATCTGCCGCTGCATTTTCCCTATTTGCGTCCGAAGCCTGGGCGGCAAAGAAACAAACCAAACCGGCAGCCGGCTCCAAACCCGCCAGCTCCGCCAAACCCAAGCCCGGCTCACGTTCGGCCAAACCCGCTTCCAGCCGTGGCTTGCGCGGTGGCAAGCCGACCGCCACCCAAAAACCGCAGCAACCGGTGGTGCACACCGCCGATGACCCCGTCATCGAACGTCCGCCGCAGGGTACCTCGGCTGCGCGGCTACCGCCTGTCAAGGCCCCCGAGCCGCCGAACGAATGGCGGACATATGAAATCACCACCACCGTCAACCTGAAAGGCAAAAGTGGCCCGACCCGCCTCTGGCTCCCCCTGCCGCTGAATCAGGACACCCTCTATCAGCGCACGCTCGGCCACTCTTGGACAGGCAACCCGGCCAATGCCGGCATGCGCCGCCTGCCGGACGGCGATCTTGAGGTTTTTCTCTGCGACTGGCCGGATGGCGGCGATGCGAAGTTGCAGTTAACAACGCTGGTGACCACGGCGGACCGCCATTTCGATGTCACCAAACGCACCGTGGCACCGGAACGCGAAGACATCCTGCGCCGCAATCTGCAAGCATCCCAACTGATCCCCAACGACGGACTGGCCTTCCAACTCGGCGAACGCATCATCGGCCGCATCAAGGATCCGGTCGCCCAAGCCAAGGCCATTTACGATTGGGTTGTCGACAACACGACCTACGACCCCAGCCTGCCCGGTTGCGGTACGGGCGACGTACGCAGGCAGCTGATCAGCGGTCAGTACGGCGGCCGTTCGGCCGACATCAATGGGCTGTTTGTCAGCGTCTGCCGTGCCGTCGGCATTCCGGCGCGCTGCGTCTACGGCCTGCGCACCGGCTCCTCACGCCTTTTCCGCAGCCTCGGCATCTCCGGCGACGACGCCACCCGCGGCCAGCACGTCCGGGCGGAGTTCTACATTCCCGGCTACGGCTGGGTACCGGTCGACCCCAGCGATGTGCGCCGCGTCATCGCCATGGACATCATGTCCGACCGCGACAGCAAGCTGATCTCGCTACGCAAGATCTTGTTTGGCGTCTGGGAAATGAACTGGATCGCCTTTAACCTGGGCACCGATATCACCCTGCCCGGCAAGAACTCGGCGATGCCCTTCCTGCTTCACCCGCAAATGGAAATTTCCGGCCGCACCGTCGACGACGTCACCCAGTACAGCATCAAGACCCGCCAGGTCGTGATCTAGCCGGGTTTAGTTGGGCGAATCGACGAACCCGCCGCTGGCGAGGTTCTCGAAGCGCGTGTATTCGCCCAGGAAGGCCAGGCGTACGGTTCCGGTCGGGCCGTTACGCTGCTTGCCGATGATGACCTCGGCCAAGCCCTTGTTGTCCTGGCTTTCCTTGTTGTAGTACTCGTCGCGGTACATCATCAGGATCACGTCGGCATCCTGCTCGATGGCGCCCGATTCGCGCAAGTCGGACATCATCGGCCGCTTGTCGGTGCGCTCCTCGACCTTACGCGACAGCTGTGACAGTGCGACGATCGGAACCTGCAGTTCCTTGGCCAGCGACTTGATCGAGCGGGAGATTTCCGACACTTCGTTTGCCCGGCTTTCACCCTGCTTGTTGCTGGACATCAGCTGGATGTAGTCGATGACCAGCAAGCCCAATTTCCCACCGTACTGGCGGGCAAGCCGCCGGGCACGGGCACGCAGGTTGGCCGGGCTGAGACCGCCGGTCTCGTCGATATAGATGGGCGCTTC
>CALJZP010000266.1 GCA_937983545.1 uncultured Azonexus sp. | reverse complement strand
GGCCCTGCCGCACGCCGCCTCCAGCCAGCCCGACCCGGCCAAGGGCGAGGCGCTGGTGCTGTTCACCACCGACGGCGGCCTGACGCGCGAACTGCTCGCCGCCAAGGCGCGCGAAATCGGTGTGCCGGAACTGGCCGTGCCGCGCAAGATCCACAAGGTCGACTCGTTGCCGCTGCTGGGCACCGGCAAGGTCGATTACGTGACCTTGAAGCGCTTGGCGGAAGCGGTGTGATGGAGCGTCGTCGCTTCCTCGGACTGCTCGCTGGCGGTGCCGCCTTGTCGGCGGCAGGTTGGGCGTCGGCCGGTTCGCTGCTGGTCAACAAGTGCCGGGTGGCGATTCCGGCCAGCCTGATCGACAGCCCATGGTTGCGGCAGGCGTGGGCCGGCATCGACCCGGCGCAGGTGTGGGATTGTCACGTGCATCTCGCCGGCCTGGGCGACGGCGGCAGCGGGATCGTCGTCGGGCCCCAATTGTCGAGCTGGCTGCACCCGCTGCATTACGCCCAGCGCCTGTTCTACATGAATGCCGGTTGCGCTCACGATGCACCGGGCAAGGTCGATCAGGCCTATGTCGCCCGCCTGCTCAACCTGTGCGATGCGATGCCGGAGGGTTTCAAGGTCATGCTCTTCGCCTTCGAGCGTTTCCACGACGGGCAGGGCGACGCGCACCCCGAGCACTCGGCCTTCTACGTGCCGAATGCCTGGGCGGCCAAACTGGCTCGCGATTTCCCGGGACGCTTCGAGTGGGTCGCCTCGCTGCACCCCTACCGGGCCGGGGCGGCCGACGAACTGCGTCTGGCCGTCGCCAACGGCGCGCGTGCCGTCAAATGGCTGCCGGCGGCAATGGGCATGGACCCGGCGGATGCGAAGTGCGATCCCTTCTACCGCGTGCTGGCCGAAACCGGTACGCCGCTGATCGTCCATTGCGGCGAGGAAAAGGCAGTCAAGGGCAGCGATACGCAGGCTTTCGGCAACCCGCTGCGCCTGCGCCGGGCGCTCGATGCCGGGGTGAAGGTGGTGGTCGCGCATTGCGCTTCCTTGGGTGACGACCTGGATGATGCCGGCAAGGTTCGCAGCAGCTTCGATCTCTTTCTCAAGTTGATGGCCGAGTCGCGCGCCAAGGGGCTGCTGCATGGCGACATTTCGGCCATCACCCAGCGCAACCGCAAGCCGGCGCTGATCCGTACCCTGCTTGAGCGCACTGACTTGCACGACCGTCTGGCGCACGGCTCCGACTACCCGCTTCCCGGCGTCGTGCCGCTGACCTCGCCGGCGGCGTTGGCGAGGGCGGGCCTGCTGCCCAAGGGCGCGGTCAAGGATCTCGATATCCTGCGCCAGCACAATCCGCTGCTTTTCGATTTTGCGCTGAAACGCCTGCTCAACTGGCAGGGCCATTCCTTTTCGCCGGCGGTCTTCCACACCCGTCGCCTTTTTGCTGCGAGCCACGCATGAGCGGACAATTCGGACTCCTCAAACAGAAACGCTTCGCGCCTTTTTTCGCCACGCAATTCCTCGGCGCCTTCAACGACAACCTGTTCAAGAATGCGCTGGTCGTGCTGCTCACCTTCCAGGCGGCGCATTGGACAACGCTGAAGCCGGAGCTGCTGGCCAACCTGGCGGCCGGCATCTTCATCCTGCCTTTTTTCCTGTTTTCGGCCACCGCCGGGCAACTGGCCGACAAGTACGACAAGGCGATGCTGGCCCGCCTGGTCAAGGTTCTGGAAATGGCCATCATGGGTGTCGCGGCGGCCGGTTTCTTCCTGACCAGCCTGCCCGTGCTGATGGTCGCGCTGTTCCTGCTCGGTTGCCATTCGACGCTGTTCGGGCCGGTCAAGTACGCGATCCTGCCGCAGCACCTGCATGAGGGCGAACTGGTCGGCGGCAATGCGCTGATCGAGGCCGGCACCTTCGTGGCGATCCTGATCGGCACGCTGGCCGGTGGCTTGCTAGCCGGCTCGGTGGCGCATCCGGCATGGATCGCGTTGGGTGGTTTTGTCGTGGCCTTGGCCGGTTACCTGACCAGCCGGGGTATTCCCGTTGCGCCGGCACCGGTGCCGACGCTCAGGGTCAATCTCAACCCGCTGTCGGAAACCTGGCGCAACATCGCCTTTGCCCGCGAGAATCGAACGGTCTTCCTGTCCATCCTCGGCATCTCGTGGTTCTGGCTCTACGGTGCGATGTTCCTCGCCCAGTTTCCGGCCTACGCCAGGTTCGTGCTCGGCGGCGGCGAGTCGTCGGTGACCTTGCTGCTCGCTACCTTCACGGTCGGTATTGGCGTTGGTTCCATGCTCTGCGAACGCATGTCGGGCAAGCATGTCGAGATCGGCCTGGTACCTTTCGGTTCCATCGGCCTGACGCTGTTCGGGTTGGATCTCTACTTCGCCTCGCCGGTCGGCCTGGTCGGCACGACGCCGCATGAATTGATGGCGCTGCTCAGCATTCCCGATGTCTGGCGCGTGCTCTTCGATCTGATGATGCTCGGCGTCTTCGGCGGCTTCTTCATCGTGCCGCTCTATGCGCTGGTCCAGCTGCGCAGTTCGCCGGAATGCCGGGCGCGCATCATCGCCGCCAATAACATCATCAACGCGCTGTTCATGGTCGTCGGCGCGCTGGGGGCGGCGGCGCTGCTCGGTGAAGGGCTGTCGATGCCAGCCTTGTTCGGACTCGCCGCGCTGCTCAACGCGGTGGTGGCGATCTACATCTACGGGCTGGTGCCGGAATTCCTGCTGCGCTTTATTGCCTGGCTGCTGGTCAAGGCAGTCTATCGCCTGCGCACTACCGGGTTGGAGAACATCCCGCAGGAAGGTGCCGCGGTGCTGGTCGCCAACCATGTCAGTTTTGCCGACGCGGTGGTGATCATGGGTGCCTCGCCGCGTCCGATCCGCTTCGTGATGGATCATCGCATCTTCAAGACGCCGCTGCTCGGCTTCGTCTTCCGCCATGGCGGCGCGATTCCCATCGCGTCGGCCAAGGAAGACCCGGCGATGATGGAAGCGGCCTTTGCTGAAGCTGGCAGAGCGTTGGCCAACGGCGATCTGGTGGGTATCTTTCCGGAGGGCAGCATCACGCGCGATGGCGAACTGCAGACCTTCCGGCCCGGGATCAGCCGCATCCTCGAAGGCAATCCGGTACCGGTAGTGCCGATGGCTTTGTCGGGCCTGTGGGGCAGCTTCTTTTCACGGGTCGATGGCGCGGCGATGAAGACCCCGTTCCGGCGAGGCTTGTTTTCGGATATCGCGCTGAATGTCGGAGAGGCCGTGTCGGCAGCGGAGGCGACGCCGGAATATCTGCAGACCGAGGTATTGGCCCTGCGTGGCGAGTGCAGGTGACTGAGGATGTGGAAAGCCGGCTGGGGTCGAACAGGCTGGCGTCTGACGGAAACGATCCTCCACCCTTGACGAGTCATTCGCGTGTGTCACCCGGGTTCGGTGGTCACCCTCTCTACTAGAATAGTCATTTCCCGATTTCTCTCCTGAACCTGTGCATTCTCCTTATCGTGGTCGTTTCGCCCCATCGCCGACCGGCCCCCTGCATTTCGGGTCGCTGGTCGCCGCGCTCGGCAGTTGTCTCGATGCCCGCACGCAGGGAGGCGAATGGCTGGTGCGCATGGAGGACATCGACACGCCGCGCAATGTGCCGGGGGCTGCCGACGATATTCTGCGCACGCTGGAAGCCTTCGGTTTTGAATGGGATGGCGCGGTGGCCTACCAAAGTCGGCGTCATGCGGCCTATGGCGAGGCGCTCGCCGGCCTGAGAGAGACGGGCAAGGTCTATGGCTGTGCCTGTTCGCGCCGGGAGATTGCCGATTCGGCGTCGCTTCCGGCCATCGATGGCGGCATGGTTTATTCCGGGACTTGCCGCGCCGGCCTGGCGGCGGGGCGTCTGGCGCGGGCGTGGCGGTTGCGCGTCGATGCCTCGGAACTGGTTTTCGACGACCGCTTGCAAGGGCGCATCGTGCAGGTGCTGGAGCGCGATGTCGGCGACTTCGTGCTGCTGCGGGCTGATGGCCTGTTTGCCTATCAGCTGGCGGTGGTGGTTGACGATGCCTGGCAGGGGATCACCGATGTCGTGCGCGGTGCCGACCTGTTGGCGTCGACCCCGCGCCAGATCTGGCTGCAGCGATGCCTTGGCTACGCCACCCCAAGCTATGCCCATCTGCCGGTGGCTGCCAATCCTGCCGGAGAAAAACTATCCAAGCAGACGAAGGCGGCGCCGTTGAGGGTGGCGGATGCGCCTGGCGAACTGGTTGCCGCGCTGCGTTTTCTCGGCCAGCCGGCGCCGGCCGAACTGGCGGCAGCCGCTGTGCGCGACGTCTGGACCTGGGCGCTGGAGAACTGGTCGTTTGCTGCCGTGCCGCGTCAGCGCAGCATCGTCATTCCCTGACGTCCTTCGCTTCCCAGTGCCGCTGGGCATAGCCGGCCAGGCCGACGGTCGCCCGGACGAGGGCATAGGCCAGCCAGCGGCCGAGGCGGATGTGCCAGGGCAGGCGGGAGATATCTTCCGGTACCACTTCGCGCGCGCCTTCCGCCATGGCGGCCTGGAGGCTGTCCTGCATCTGCCCGGCAAAATGGCGGTCGCGCACGGCGAGATTGGCTTCCTTGGCGAGCAGCAGGCTGAAGGGGTCGATGTTGGATGAGCCGACCGTTGCCCATTCGCCATCCACGACCGCCACCTTGGCGTGCATGAAGCTTTTTTCGTATTCGAAGATGCGGATGCCGGCCCGCATCGCTTCGGCGTAGAGCGTCTGCGTGGCGTAACGGAGCAGAGGATGGTCGCTCTTGCCCTGAAGCAGTACGGTGATGCGCACGCCGCGCCGGGCGGCGGCGTACAACGCGCGGCCGAAACGCACGCCGGGCAGAAAGTAGGCGTTGGCGATCAGGATTTCATGCCGGGCACCGTTGATGGCGTCGATATAGGCGTACAGGATGTCGTTACGATGCCGGATATTGTCCCGAATCAGGAAGGCGGCCGACTGCGTGCCGGCGATCGTGCAGCAAGGGCTGGCTACCGGCGCGAGGCGGAAGCGGCGCTTGAAGTTCGCCCAGGTGACGATCTCCCACATCCGGCGCACGGCATGGTGTATCTGGCCGAGGGTCGGGCCTTCGATGCGCACGGCGTAGTCGTAGCGCGGGCGCATCGCTTCGGGGGCGTTGTTGTCGTCGATGATGTTGATGCCGCCGACGAAGGCAATCCGCGCGTCGATCACGGCCAGCTTGCGATGCAGGCGGCGCAGGCGGTGACGCTTGAAGTGGAAGCGGCCGATTTCCGGCCGGTAGAATAAGGCTCGCACACCGGCCGACGTCAGCATGGGCATGAAGTCCGTCGCAAAATTGCGGGCGCCGAAGCCGTCCACGATGACATTGACCTGGACGCCGCGCTCGGCGGCCTGGCACAGGGCGCTGGCCACTTCGTGGCCGATTTCGTCGTTGGCGAAAATGTAGCTTTCGAGGTAGATCTCGACTTGCGCCTCCGCGAACGCCGCGAGCAGGGCAGGAAAGTAGTCGCCCCCCGAGTTGAGCAGGGTCAGGCGGTTGCCGGGCAGATACTCAGCGCCCATGCCTCGTCAGGTGCGCGGAGAGGGCGGCGTGGTCGGATATGTTCGACCACGGCAGCCCATGGTGCACCTCGGTGCGCTGGACATCAAAGCCGCGGATGTAGATGCGGTCGAGGCGGAACATCGGCATTGCAGCCGGGAAGCTGCGTGCCGGCCGGCCGTTGGGGCCGCTGAACACCTCGTGCAAGCCGAGCCGCCGAGCCAGATGTTCGCCGGCACGGTTGCTCCAGTCGTTGAAGTCGCCGGCGATGATCAGCGGTGCATTCGGGTCGGCCGTCTCGTCGAGATAATCGGCCAGGGCTGACATTTGCCGGCGGCGCGAATAGCCGAACAGCGACAGGTGCACGCACACGCAATGGGCGGCCGGCCCCTGGGGGAGCTTGATCTGGCAATGCAACAGGCCGCGCTTTTCGAACTGCAGGTGGGTGACGTCCTGGTTATGGCTGTGCAGGATGGGAAAGCGGGAAAGGATGGCGTTCCCGTGATGGCCGTGGTCGTAGATCATGTTGCGGCCGTAGGCGCAGTCCGCCCACACATCCTCGGCCAGGAACTCGTGCTGCGGCGAATCAGGCCAGTTGTCGTGGTTCTCTGCGTGGCCGAGGTGCAGGCCCTGCACTTCCTGCAAGAAAACGATGTCCGAGTTCAGGTGGCGCAGCCGGTCGCGCAGTTCATGCACCATCATCCGCCGGTTGAACTGCGAAAAGCCCTTGTGGATGTTGAACGTGGTGATGTGCAACTCGGGCTTGTTCATCGCCGCCTCAGGAAATGGCCAGCATCCGGTCAAGCGCCAGCTTGGCCAGTTTGGCTTCATGCTCCGGCACGCGGATGGCGTTGACCACCTTGCCTTCGGCCAGGTTTTCCAGTGTCCAGGCGAGGTGCTGCGGGTCGATGCGCTGCATGGTCGAGCACATGCAGATGGTGGTCGCCATGAACTGCACGATCTTGTTCTGCGGCAGCACTTCCTTGGCCAGGCGCTCGACCAGGTTCAGCTCGGTGCCGACCAGCCAGCGGGTGCCCTCCGGTGCTTCCTTGATGGTCTTGACGATGTGCTCGGTCGAACCGACGTAGTCGGATGCGGCGCACACCTCGAAATTGCACTCCGGGTGGGCAATGACCTTGCCGTCCGGATACTTGGCGCGGAAGGCATCGATGTGCGACTTCTGGAACATCTGGTGCACCGAGCAGTGGCCCTTCCAGAGCAGGATGCGCGCCTTCTTGATCTGCGCCGGCGTCAGGCCGCCGAGTTCGAGGTCGGGGTCCCAGACCACCATTTCATCCATGGCAAAGCCCATCTGATGGCCGGTCCACCGGCCGAGATGCTGGTCGGGGAAGAACAGCACTTTCGGGCGGCGCTCGAAGGCCCACTTGGCGATGGTGCCGGCATTCGAGGAGGTGCACACGATGCCGCCATGCTCGCCGCAGAACGCTTTCAGGTCGGCGGCCGAGTTGATGTAGGTGACCGGGGTGACTTCTTCCTCGGCATTCAGCACTGCGTTCAGTTCGCGCCAGCAGCGCTCGACCTTGGCCAGGTTGGCCATGTCGGCCATCGAGCAGCCGGCGGCGAGGTCGGGCAGGATGGCCGTCTGGTTCGGGGCGGTCATGATGTCGGCGACTTCGGCCATGAAATGCACGCCGCAGAAAACGACATATTCCGAATCGGTCTGCGAGGCGAGGCGCGACAGCTTCAGCGAGTCACCGGTCAGGTCGGCGTATTGGTATACGTCGGCGCGCTGGTAGTGGTGACAGAGGATCACGGCCTTCTTGCCGAGCTTGGCGCGGGCGGCGCGGATGCGCTCGTGGCAGGCCTCGTCGGACAGGGCGTTGAACGGGTCGAAAGAAATGGTGGCAGTCTGCATCGCTGATCTCTGAATGGCGCCGTTGAATTCGGACGCGCGGTATTATCCCTGAATCCACGGCAAGCCGGCTTTGCGCCAGCCACCGATATGTCCACGATGCCCGTTGGCATCCTTGTCGCCCTCGAAACCTTCGAGGATGTTGTAGCTGTTGTTGTAGCCTGCCTCGGTCGCTGCCGTGGCGGCGCCGATGGAACGAACGCCGCTGCGGCACAGGAACAGCACCAACGCTTCAGGATCGACCTGACGCTTCAGTTCGGCGATGAAGTTCGGATTGCGCACGCCGCCGGGGTACTGGTTCCATTCGATCTCGACAGCGCCCGGTACGCGGCCCACCCAGTCCCACTCGGCACGGGTGCGGACATCGACCAGCTTGGCACCGGGCGCCAGCTGCAACAGCGCGTGGGCCTCTGCGGGGGTCAGCTCCCCCTGATAGGGGCGTTCGAGTGCGCGGCCTCGCTCGGCGGCGAGGGTCAGAATTTCCGTTAACTTTCCCATAATGTCCAACTGCTAGAATCTCAGGCTAATAGTATAGGGTACAGCACATGGCACAAGGGGATCACCCGGCAGCGGCATCGTTGGCGGAACGGGCTGCCGAGGCGCAGAAGGCAACCTGGGTCAGCGTCGCCGTCAATCTGCTGATGACCGTTGCCCAGCTGGTCGTCGGCTGGCTGGCGCATTCACAGTCGCTGGTGGCGCATGGCCTGCATTCCTTTTCCGATCTGCTTTCCGACTTTCTGGTCATCTACGCCAGCCGGCAAAGTGCCCATCCGGCCGATGAAGCCCACCCCTATGGTCACGCCCGCATGGAAACCGGAGCAACGCTGGTGCTTGGGGCGTCGCTGGCCTTGATCGGCGGCGGCATCCTCTGGGAATCGGGCGTGCGTTTGCAGCATATCGAGACCCTGCCGGTGGTCGAATTGTCTGCCTTGTGGGTGGCGATTGCCACGGTGGTGTCGAAGGAGGGCCTGTACCGCTACCTGATCCGCGTTGCCGAACGCCAGCGCTCGCAATTGCTCACGGCGAATGCATTGCATACGCGGGCCGATGCGGCGTCGGCGTTGGTCGTGGTGGTCGGCATCGGGGGCGCGCTGATGGGCTGGTCTTTCCTCGATCTGCTGGCGGCCGCGCTGATGGGTTTCATGATCCTGCGCATGGGTGTGGAGCTGTCGTGGGGCGCCTTCCAGGAGTTGATCGATACCGGACTCGATGCGACACAGGTCGAGGCTATCCGCCAGACGCTGGTGGCGACGCCGGGCGTTCTCGGCCTCCACCAGTTGCGCACGCGCCGCATGGCGCATCAGGCACTGGTCGATGCCCATGTCCAGGTCGATGCGAGGATCAGCGTTTCCGAGGGGCATCGCATTGCCGAGTCGGCGCGGGCGCGCGTCTTGCGCGAGCATCCCGAAGTGCTGGATGTGCTGGTTCATATCGATCCGGAAGATGATGGAGATCCCGATCTTGTGGTCCCGCGATTGCCGGCACGCGAGGTGTTGCTCCGCGAATTGCAGCCGTTGTTGGCGGATTTGCCGGTGCCGGAGAAAATCTTGCTGCATTACCTCAACGGCAAGGTCGAGGTCGAGATTTTCCTGAGGCATGCATTTTTCGAGAATGGCGAAGCGCTCAGACTGGCGGAAGAGGGAATTGCCGAGCGCCTGCGCAACCATGCCGTGGTGCGCAGTATTTCGCTGAATTGCATGGTTGCACCAAAATAGTGCGTATTTTTGCTTCCTGGCACTGTTGTGGTGCGCCCATTCTCTGCTTATCGCGGGCATCTCGTTGTGGCAGAATAGAAAAATTGACTTCAGCGGCTGGCACGTAATCTGCTAAAAGCTTGGGGCTGAATTTTGATTGTCGCCGGTTTTGCCGGCACCTTGTTTTCTTTGGAGACTGACTCTTATGGCAACCCCGCAAGACGTGATGAAGATGGTCAAGGAAAACGACGCCAAGTTCGTCGATTTCCGTTTCACCGACACCCGTGGCAAGGAACAGCACGTCACCGTGCCGGTTTCCCATTTCGACGAAGACAAGTTCGAGAGCGGCCACGCTTTCGACGGTTCGTCCATCGCCGGCTGGAAGGGCATTCAGGCTTCCGACATGCTGCTGATGCCGGACCCGGCCACCGCCTACATCGACCCGTTCTTCGACGAAACCACCGTCGTCCTGACCTGTGACGTCGTCGATCCGACCGACGGCCGTGGTTACGACCGCGATCCGCGCTCCATCGCCAAGCGCGCCGAAGCCTACCTGAAGTCCTCCGGCCTGGGCGATACCGCCTACTTCGGTCCGGAACCCGAATTCTTCATCTTCGACGGCGTCGAATGGTCTGTCGACATGTCCGGCTGCCAATTGAAGATTCACTCTGCTGAAGCCTCCTGGGGTGCCGGTGAAAAGAACGAAGGCCAAGGCGCCACCGGTCACCGTCCGGCCGTCAAGGGCGGCTACTTCCCGGTTCCGCCGGTCGACAGCCTGCATGACATCCGTTCCGCCATGGTCCTGACCCTGGAAGCTCTGGGCGTGCCGGTCGAAGTTCACCACCACGAAGTGGCCAATGCCGGCCAGTGCGAAATCGGTACCAAGTTCAGCACGCTGGTTCAGCGCGCCGACTGGACCCAGATCCAGAAGTACGTGACCCACAACGTGGCTCACCAGTACGGCAAGACCGCCACCTTCATGCCGAAGCCTATCGTTGGCGACAACGGTTCGGGCATGCACGTTCACCAGTCCGTCTGGAAGGACGGCAAGAACCTGTTCGCCGGTGACGGCTATGCCGGCCTGTCCGAATTCGCGATCTACTACATCGGCGGCATCATCAAGCATGCCAAGGCCCTGAACGCGATCACCAACCCGGGCACCAACTCCTACAAGCGTCTGGTCCCGCACTACGAAGCTCCGGTCAAGCTGGCTTACTCCGCCAAGAACCGTTCTGCTTCTATCCGCATCCCGTTCGTTGCCTCGACCAAGGGTCGTCGCGTCGAAGCCCGCTTCCCGGATCCCCTGTCCAACCCGTACCTGTGCTTCGCCGCCCTGCTGATGGCCGGCCTGGATGGTGTTCAGAACAAGATTCACCCGGGCGATCCGGCTTCCAAGAACCTGTACGACCTGCCGCCGGAAGAGGATGCAGAGATCCCGACCGTCTGCGCCTCTCTCGAGGAAGCGCTGGAAAACCTGGACAAGGATCGCGAGTTCCTGACCCGCGGTGGCGTCTTCTCCAACGACTGGATCGATGCCTTCATCGCCTTGAAGATGGAAGAAGTGAACAAGGTTCGCATGACGACCCACCCGGTCGAATTCGACCTCTACTACAGCCTGTAATCGGCGCTGTTAAAAAAGGGCGGGTTTCCCGCCCTTTTTTTGTCCACTTTTTCCTGGCCTTGACGTTAAGTCCGGTACACTGAAGAAGTTACAAGGATTAATGACGATGATGCGCAGTTCCCTTGCCTTGCTGATTGCCTTGATTCCCTTTTCGGTTTCGGCGCAGAGTATTTATAAGTGTACCGACGCCAATGGCAGCACGACCTATTCCAGTTCGCGGCTCGACAAGAACTGCAAGGTGATCTCCAGCGGCCCCGAGAATTCTCTGCCGGCGCCCAAGGCCAGGCCCGCCGGGGTGGCTGCAAATCCTTCGCCGAGCGGCTTTCCGCGTGTTGCCGAGGATGCCCAGAAGGCCCGCGACGGCGATCGGCGCCATATTCTCGAGCAGGAACTGGCGGGCGAGCAGCGCAGCCTTGAGCAGGCCAGGAAGGAATTGGCCGAGCAGGAAGCGACGCGGGGTGGCCCGAGCGACCGGTCCGCACCGTATCGTGACCGTGTCGGACAGCATGAGCGGAACATCCAGGCCATCCAGAAAGAGCTGGGCAATCTGAAGTAGCGCTTGGGTTCAGGATCGCGTTGTCAGGTTGAAATTCGAGGGCGCCGAGGCGCCCTCTGTGTTTTCCTCAACGCTAAGCGCGCGATTCGCTTCTGACCTTGTACCAGGCCGCATAAAGGGCAGGCAGGAAGAGCAGCGTCAGGGCGGTGGCGACGATCAGGCCGCCCATGATGGCGACGGCCATGGGGCCGAAGAAGTCGTTGCGCGACAGCGGAATCATCGCCAGCACGGCAGCCGCGGCCGTCAGGACGATGGGGCGGAAGCGCCGGACGGTCGATTCGATGATCGCTTCCCGCCTTGCCTTGCCGGCTGCCAGGTCCTGTTCGATCTGGTCGACGAGAATGACCGAGTTGCGCATGATCATGCCAAACAATGCGATCGTGCCGAGCAGCGCCATGAAGCCGAAGGGCTTGTTGAAGACCAGCAGGAAGAGCGCGATGCCGATGATGCCGAGAGGAGCCGTCAGCAGCACCATGGCGACCCGCGAAACGCTTTGCAGCTGGATCATCAGGATGGTGACGACAGCCAGCACAAAGAGCGGGATGCCGGCCATGACCGAGTTGGAGCCCTTGGCCGATTCCTCCACGGAGCCGCCGGTGGCGATGCGGTAGCCGTCGGGCAGTGCCGCCTGGATGGCGTTGATATCCGGCTTGATGCGGTCGACAATGGTCGCCGGTTGCGTCTTGCCGTACAGGTTGCCGCGTACCGTGATCGTCGGCAAGCGGTCACGCCGCCAGATCAGCCCGGGCTCGAAGCCGTGCTTCAGGCGAGCGACCTGGCTGAGAGGCACGCTCTTTCCGGAGCGCGTCGGTAGCGAAAGGTCGGGCAGCGCCGAGAGAAAATGGCGCTCGTCCCGGTCGCCGCGCAGAACCACGTCGATGGTTTTCTCGCCCTCGCGGAAGCTGGTTATGACAAAGCCGTTCAGCGACATGTTCAGCAGCGCTGCGATGTCCTGGCTGGAAACGCCCAGCACGCGCGCCTTGTCCTGGTCGATCTCGATTTCGACCGATTTCGACAATTCGCTCCAGTCCAGATTGATGTTGCTCAGTTCGGGGGCTTTGCTCATGGCTGCAGCGATATCGGTCGCCGTCTTGCGCAGGATTTCCGTATCTTCCCCGGAGATGCGGTATTGCACCGGGTAGCCGACCGGCGGCCCGTTCTCGATGCGACTGATGCTGGCCCGGGCGCCGAAAGCTTCGCTGTCGTACAGCCGGATCAGGCGCTCGCGCAAGGCTTCGCGGGATTCGACGCTATTCGTCACGATGACGAACTGGCTGACGTTGTTGGATGCCAGTTGCTGGTCGAGACTCAGGTAGTAGCGCGGCGTGCCGGAGCCGATATAGGCGATGTAGTGCCCAAAATCGTCGTGTTCGGTCTTGTCGTGCTCCAGCCATTGCTCGAGGCGTCGGGTTTCGGCGTCGATGGCCGTGAGCGAGGCGCCTTCCGGCAGGCGTAGCTCGACGTTGAGTTCGAGGCGGGTCGAGTTCGGGAAGAACTGTTTCTGTACCTTGCCCATGCCGACGATGGACAGCACGAACAGCAGGGCGGTGATGCCAATGACCAGCCAGCGGCGCCGTACGCACCAGGCGACCAAGGCGCGGAAGCGGGTGTAGAACGGCGTGCCGTAGACGTCGTGGTCCTCGGCATGGGCCGGGCCGCTGAGGCCGATCTTGGCGATCAACCTGGCCAGGCCGGGTGCCTTGCGTTGCAGCATGCCGGGCGGGCGCGCGGCGCGCGGGTCGGGGAGCAGCTTGTAGCCAAGCCAGGGAATTGCGATCACGGCGGCCAGCCACGAAATGAGCAGGGCGACGGCGTTGATCTGGAAGAAGGCAAAAGCGTATTCGCCGGTCGACGACTTGGCCAGCGCAATGGGAATGAAGCCGGCGACGGTGACCAGGGTTCCCGAGAGCATCGGCCCGGCCGTGCTGGTGTAGGCAAAGGAGGCGGCCCGGGTGCGTTCCCAGCCCTGTTCCATCTTCACCCACATCATTTCGACGGCAATGATGGCATCGTCCACCAGCAGGCCGAGGGCCAGGACCAGTGCGCCGAGCGACACCTTGTGCAGGCCGACGTTGAACCACGACATGGCGAGAAAGGTCGCGGCCAGCACCAGCGGAATGGAGATGGCGACGACGAGGCCGGTACGTATGCCCAGGCTGATGAAGGTGACCGCCATGACGACCAGAACCGCTTCGGCCAGCGACTGGACGAAAGCCTGCACCGAGCGCTTGACGGCGTCGGGCTGGCTGGCCGCCTCGCCGATCTCCACGCCGACCGGCAGGGTGGC
>CALJZP010000265.1 GCA_937983545.1 uncultured Azonexus sp. | reverse complement strand
CCACTTCCAGGCTGACCATTTCGCCGGCGATCTTGGCGAAACGCTTGACCCGGCCGACGATTTTCACGAAACCGTCCTCGTCCACCACGACCACGTCGCCCGTTTCGTACCAGCCCTCGCCCGCATCCGACGCCGGCGGCTGCAGCACGCCGGGCCGGTCGGCCTTGAGGTAGCCGGCCATCACGTTCGGGCCGCGCACGTGCAGGATGCCGCCATTGGCAATGCCCGGCACCGGCAGCAACTTGTACTCGATGCCCGGCAGCAGGTTGCCGACGGTGCCGGTCTTGTAGGCCATCGGGGTATTCACCGCCAGCACCGGCGCCGTTTCGGTCGCGCCGTATCCTTCGAAGATGCGCTGGCCGAATTTCTCGAACCACTGGCTGCGCACGGCTTCCGACAGCTTTTCGGCACCGGCCACGACGTAGCGCAGGCGGTAGAAATCGTACGGATTGGCGAACTTGCCGTAGTTGGCGAGGAAGGTCGAGGTGCCGAACAGGATGGTGCAACCTCGGTCGTAGGCCAGTTCCGGAATCACCCGGTAATGCAGCGGCGACGGGTAGAGAAACAGGCTGGCACCGTTGAGCACCGGCAGCAGCGCACCGGCGGTCAGGCCGAAGGAGTGGAAGATGGGCAGCGCGTTGAGCACCTTGTCGTAGACCGAGAAGTCGATCACCGAACGGATCTGCGCGATGTTGGCGAGGATGGCGCGGTGCGGCAGCACGACCCCCTTCGGCTTGCCTTCCGAACCCGAGGTGAACAGCACCACCGCCGCATCCTCCGGCGCAGCCGGCAGTTCGAAACTGCGCGGAAAATGCAGCGCCCACAGCATCAGCCACAGCTTGTCGCCGAGGCCGATGCGTTCGCGCACATCCTCCAGATAGACCAGCTGTACGTTGGCCAACCCTGCCAGCTTGTCGGCCAGCTTGGCCTGCTCGACGAAGGCGCGCGAGGTGACGAGGGTCTTCACCTCGGCGGCATCGCAGGCGGCCTGCATGGCCTCGACGCCGGCCGTGTAGTTGAGCATGGCCGGAATACGGCGGCGGGCGCTCAAGCCGAAGATCAGGCCGATGGTCGGCACCAGGTTGGGCAGCAGCAGGCCGACCCGTTCTCCGGGCTGCGACAGGCGCTCGATCTGGCGACCCAGCATCAGCGCCATCTTGAGCAGGTCGTTGTACGAATACTCGATCTGCTTGACGTCCTCGAGCAGGCGGCGGCTGCGGCCGTAGATGTCCACCGCATCGCACAGCGCGGCATAGAGGGTCTGCCGCGGGCGGGAAGCGACGATCATGTCCTGCATCAGGCGGCGCATGGCCTCGCCCGACTTGCGCCGGCGCAGCTTGGCCGTGGCCCCCTCCGGCATCGGAAAATGCCGCGCCGGCAGGATGGACAAACGGATTTGCGGAAACAGCTGCTTCGGATGCTTGCCCGACAGGCGCGAGAAATAGGTACGCTCGGCCCCTTGCAGGCGCACCGGCACGACCGTCGCCCCGGTCTTGGCAGCGACGAAGGCCGGACCGTCGTACACCTTCATCAACGAACCGGTCAGCGTGATGCGCCCTTCCGGGAAGATGACCACCGGGCGGCCGGTTTCGATCAGCCGGATAACCTTCTTCATGGCCATCGGGCTGCTCGGATCCACCGCCAGGTAATCGACCTGCGACAGCAGGAAGCGGAACATCCAGCTCCGGGCAATGGTGGTATGCACGACGAACACCGGATCGATGGGCAGGAACAGACCGAGCAGCAGGCCGTCGAGGAAGGACTGGTGGTTGGCGACGACCAGCAGGCGGGCATGATTGAAATCGGCCTGCTGCGCCGTCACTTCGACGCGGAACAGCAGGCGGGCGAGGCCGTGCAACAGCGGCCGCAAAAGAGTGCGGAGCATCAGGTGTGATCCTTTACGTAGTCGAGGACATTGCCGAAGGTTTCACTCAGCGCCTCGCGATTGATCCAGAACCAGACTTCCTTGCCGATCTTCTCGGAAGCCAGCACGCCGGATTCGTGGAGGATCTTCAGGTGGTGCGACACGGTCGACCGGGCCAGCGTCGACACCTCGGCAATCTGCCCGACGTTGAGCCGCTCGCCAGGATCGAAGAGCAGCAGGATGCGCTGCCTGTGCTCGTCGCCCAGCGCAACGAAAATCTTGGACATCGCCTGCCAGGCGGAAGGAATGGCTTGAGAGTAGTCGGATTTCATATCGACGATCTTAGTTACATCGACATGACTTTGTCAACACCCTCTATCCTCTATCCGCGGCCACTGCGTCATTCGCGACTTGCGGCGCTTGGAGCGAGCTTCCAATCAGTTCGGTGAAAGGCTTCTTCATATCCAATCCCCTTGTCGCGGGAACTTGGACTCTAAAGCCAAATGCTGTTCAGCTCTGGGAGGAAGTTTGCCCGGCGGCTAGTTCGCTGGGGTCTGGCTGGCCAGCCAGGCTTCGTAACCGCCCTTGAGCGGCTTGACCGACAAATAGCCGGCATTGAGTAGATGCCTGGCCGCCTGGACCGCACCCGCATCCTCGGGACAGGCGCAAAGGGTGACGATGGGCCGGTCCTTGGGCCAGTCGCCGACCGCCTCGTGCAGGAAGTCGTGCTCGGCGACGCGGGCACCGACGATCGGCCCGGTGGCCGCGATCATCGTCGCGCCGCGCAGGTCGAGGACGAGCGGCGGCGTGTCGCTGTCGAGTGCCGCCAGCAGTTCAGCCGGCGTCACATGGGGCACCGCGCAGAATTTCCGGAAACGATACTTCTGCCACAGCTTCCATCCCAGCCAGACGGCCAGCAAGACCAGCACCACGAACAGCGCCCGTGCCGCATGACGATCGAGCGCGGCGATCGCCGACTGCACCGCATCCTGCAACAACCATCCGGCGCCGAGCGCCGCCCCCGCCCACAAAGCGGCCCCCACCCCGGCCGCCAGCAGGAAGCCGGCCTGGCTCATGCGCAGCGCCCCGGCAATGGGCGGCGCGACCGTCGAAAAACCGGGGATGAACTTGGCCACCACCAGGGACGAAATGCCCCAGCGGATGAAGCGGGCCTCGGTCTGGCTGACGCAGGATGACGGATTGATCGAGAGCTTGCACAAGCCGGCCAGTACCCGGTAGCCGAACACCTTGCCCGACCAGTACCACAGCCAGTCGGCCAGCACCGAGGCGACGACGGCCGCGGCCAGCACCTGGCCCAGGCTGCCCGAGGTCGCCGCCAGGCTGCCGGCCAGCAGCAGGGTCGGCACGGCGGGCACCGGCAAGCCGAGCTGTTGCAGCAAGACGTTGAAGAAGACGACGGTCACGGCATCCTGGCGCAGCGTTTCGGTGATCTGGGCAATATCCATGCTGTCAGCTGCGGCAGGTCGCCGCTGGGGGCAAGTTGGGCGAAAACATGATTCCTTTCACGGGTGGATTCGCACGGCGGAAAACAGACTTTAACGCAGCACAAGGCACAATGGCCAAAAGCCGGACGACTTACCGGAATGCCGTGCCCCGCTTGGGAGGCATCCGGCATGCGTGGCACAATCGGCAATTATTGCAACACTGATAGGAGCCTGGCCATGGCCACCATCCTGCTGGTCGACGACTCGGCCACCATCCGCAACATGCTGAAGGCCACGCTGGAACCATCCGGTCATCGCATTCTCGAAGCTTCGGGCGGCCGTGCCGGCCTGGAGGTCGTCAGGAAGGAGACGCTCGATCTGCTCATTTGCGACCAGAACATGCCGGGTCTCGACGGTTTGGGCTTGGTCAAGGCCATCCGCGCCGGCAGCAACAACCGGGACGTACCCATCCTGATCCTGACCACCGAAACGTCGGACGCGATGAAGTCCGCCTTTCGCGCCGCCGGCGCCAGCGGCTGGATGTCCAAGCCCTTCACCCCGGAACGCCTGGAAACGGCGTTGAACAAACTGCTCGGCAACTGAACCTGATGCGCCCCTCCCGCTCCGACTATCTCGACCTCCCCGACCTCCGCCTGCATGTGCGGCGCTGGGGTGACCCGCAAGCCCCCACGCTCTTCCTGCTGCATGGCTGGATGGACGTTTCCGCCTCCTTCCAGTTCGTCGTCGACGAACTGCAGCGCGACTGGAACATCGTCGCCCCCGACTGGCGCGGCTTCGGCCCGTCGCAATGGCTGAACCGCCCCTATTACTTTGCCGAGCACATGGGCGACATGGAGGCCATCCTCGACCATTACGCACCGGACGGACAGGTCCGGCTGGTCGGCCACAGCATGGGCGGCATCCTTTCCTGCCTGTACGCCGGCATCCGCCCCGAGCGGGTCGAGCGCCTGGTGACCCTGGACGGCTTCGGCATTGCCCCGACCACCCCCGACATGGCGCCGGAACGCTACCGGCAGTGGCTGGACCAGACCCGCGAAGTGCCGAAGCTGCATGCCTACCGGGACCGCGCCGACTTCGCCCGCCGGCTGATGAAGAGCGACCGCTTCCTGAGTGCCGAACGTGCCGACTACCTGTCCCGCCATTTGGCCAAGGTCGGCGAAGGGCGGAACAAGGCGGGCGAAATCCGCCACGGCGTAATCTGGAACGGCGACCCGTGGCACAAGAACTTCTCGCCCTACCTCTTCCGCCTGGAAGAATCGATGGCCATCTGGCGCGAAGTGCGCTGCCCGGTACTCTGGGTGGCCGGTCGCCAGTCCTGGGTGGTCCGCGATTTCGAGCAGCGCCCGGGCGACTGGGAAGCCCGCCAGGCCTGCTTCGCCAACCTCACCGAACGCTGGATCGAGAACGCCGACCACATGCTGCACCATGACCAGCCGGAAGAGGTGGCGCGCCTGATCGAGGAATTCTTGACCTGAATCCGGTAAAAGAGAAAGCCGCCTCGCGGCGGCTTTCCTTTTCGACGGCGTCGTAGTGGCCGCCGTCGCGCCCTTGCGGGCCTGTTTCAGGCGGTCTTGAAGCGCGACACGGCGCTCAGCAGGTCGCCGGCCAGATGGTCCAGTTGGCCGGCCGAGCCGGCTACCGAGCTGACCGCCGACGAGTTTTCATCCACCATCTGCACGATCAGTTCGACCCGATTGGCCAAGTCGTGACTGGCCGAGGCCTGTTCCTTCAGGGCGACCGCCACATCGTCGATAACCGAAGTCACCTGCTTTGCGCCATCGTTGATGGTGCTCATCACCTCACCGGCCTGTTCCGCCATCTGCATCCCTTCGCGCATCTGGTTGACGGTGTGGGCCATGCTGCCGCTCATTCGGCGGGCACGCTCCTGGATGCCGTTGACCATATTGGTAATCTCCAGCGCCGACGTCGTCGTACGCTCGGCGAGCTTGCGCACCTCGTCGGCCACGACGGCAAAGCCGCGCCCGGTTTCGCCAGCCCGGGCCGCTTCGATGGCAGCGTTCAGTGCCAGCAGATTGGTCTGGTCGGCCACATCCTTGATCACGTTGACGATGGTTGAAATCTTCTCGGACTCCTGATCCAGCGCCCGGGAACTCTCCGCGCTTTCCTCGATGGTTTTCGCCACCCGGCCGATCTCGTTGAGCATGGAGGCCACCTGCCGGGCACCGCTTTCGGCGCCCGTGCTGGCATTCTGGGCCATTTGCCGCGCATCCTGCGAAAGACTGGCGACATGGTTGATGCTCGCCGACATTTCCTCCAGCGCCGCCGCCATCGCCGACGAGGCTTCGGACTGCGCCTCGGAGCTTTCGCGCACCTGCTTGGCCGCGCCGCTCAACAATCCGGCGTTTTCCGCCACATTGTCGGCATTGCTGCGCACCTGGCCAATGGCATCGTTCAGCGACTTGACCATCTGGGCGGTCGAGCTCTCCATCCGGGTCAGTTCGTCCCGGCCGCTCTGGCTCACCCGCAGACTGACATCCCCGGTGGCGACCTTGTTCAAGGCGCTCTCCAGGATTGCCATGGGCAGCGTAATGGAGCGGGTCAGCAGCCAGGCCCCCGCGACCGTCAGCAGCACGGCAATGAACATCACGCCGAGCAGCGTGTTCTTCGCCCTGTTATAGGACGCTTGGGCCTCCTTGATGGCACCGGCATTCAGTTCGTCCTCAACGCTCGCCAGATTCTCGACCGCTTCCCGCAGGTTTTTCAGGCGGCCCGGAATTTCCGGCGCCTTGGCCATGGCCTCCGTTGTCTTGCCGGCCACCGCAAGTTCGCGAATGCTGTCAATGAACGGTTTGACGCTCTCGGCCTCCGCCCGTATCTTGTTCATCAGCTCAAGCTCTTGCGGCTGCCCTTCATAGGCCTGGAACATCTTCAGCAGCTTTTCGTGGCGCTCGGTAAACTGGCCGCGCAGCTGGTTCAGACGTTCGCTTGCCTTGTTGCGCTCCTCGGGACTGAGCGCCAGGACAACG
>CALJZP010000264.1 GCA_937983545.1 uncultured Azonexus sp. | reverse complement strand
GCCCGCCTGGATCAGGCGGGCTTTTTAATTGTCTTGGTATCCGAGTCAAACGCCCTGGATATTGGAAGCTTGCTTGCCCTTGGGGCCCTGGACGACGTCGAAAGACACCTTCTGGCCTTCCTTCAGGGTCTTAAAGCCATTCATGTTGATAGCGGAGAAGTGTGCGAAGAGGTCTTCACTACCATCATCCGGCGTGATAAAGCCAAAACCCTTGGAATCATTGAACCACTTAACGGTACCGAGTGCCATGTTTGCTACTTTCTTACAAAAATCAAACGAATTTCCGGGTCTCCCCGACTCCCTGTTTGCGCTCAACGCCCCGGTGCTCACGGCAAACCCGATACAGCTTGAAGCCAAACACAATGGCTTTCTACGCGACTTGAAATATGTCGTCAACAAGTTTCTATGTCGCAGCGCAGCATATTCCGGGCAAGGGAATTGCTTGATGCAGACTGGAAATTAGCGGATTGAGCCTTATATGATGTATTGCACATTGAGTCGGACTGTATAGAATCGAACGCATGGCTACAAAGATTCAGGAAGGCGGACAACTAGAGGCCCAGCGCAGCAAGCTGGGACCGCCGAAGATGTACAAGGTGGTGTTGCTGAACGACGATTACACGCCGATGGATTTCGTCATCATCATTCTGCAGCGTTTTTTTTCTCTGGACACTGAACAAGCAACGCGAATCATGCTCAAAGTTCACAACGAAGGCCGAGGCGTCTGCGGAATCTTTCCTCGCGACATCGCCGCGACCAAAGTAGAACAGGTACTTGCATTCGCCCGTCAGCACCAACACCCGCTCGCCTGCATCATGGAGGAAAACTGATGATTGCCCAGGAACTCGAAGTCAGCCTGCACATGGCCTTTGTCGAGGCGCGTCAAAAACGCCACGAGTTCATCACTGTCGAGCATCTGCTGCTGGCGCTGATCGACAATCCTTCGGCTGCGGAGGCGCTGCGTGCCTGCGGCGCCAAGACCGACACGCTGCGCAAGGATCTCTCCAACTTCATCGATGAACATACACCGACGGTATCCGGCGAGGACGACATCGACACGCAGCCTACCCTGGGTTTCCAGCGCGTCATCCAGCGCGCCATCCTGCACGTGCAATCCTCCGGCAAGAAGGAAGTCAATGGCGCCAATGTCCTGGTGGCCATCTACGGCGAAAAGGATTCGCACGCGGTCTACTTCCTGCAGAAGCAAGGCGTCACCCGCCTGGATGTGGTCAATTTCATTTCGCACGGCATCAGCAAGGTTCCGCAGCAGAAGGCCGCACCGGAAGGGGAAGTCGAAACCGAGGGCGAGAAGACCGAGGCCGGCCCGCTTGAGCAGTACACCATCAATCTGAACGCACTGGCATTGCAGGGCAAGATCGATCCGCTGATCGGCCGCGACAAGGAACTGGAGCGCGTCATCCAGACGCTGTGCCGCCGCCGCAAGAACAACCCCCTGCTGGTCGGCGAAGCAGGTGTCGGCAAGACGGCTATCGCCGAGGGGCTGGCGCGCAAGGTGGTTGAAGGCGATGTGCCGGAAATCCTGGCCAAGGCGAATGTTTACGCACTGGACATGGGCTCGCTGCTCGCCGGGACCAAATACCGCGGCGACTTCGAGCAGCGCCTGAAGGCCGTGCTCAAGGCCCTGCAGGACAACCCGAACGCCATCCTGTTCATCGACGAAATCCATACGCTGATCGGTGCCGGCTCCGCCTCCGGCGGCACGCTGGATGCGTCGAACCTGCTCAAGCCTGCCCTTTCCTCCGGTCAGCTGAAGTGCATCGGTGCGACCACCTACACCGAATTCCGCGGCATCTTTGAAAAGGACAGCGCGCTGTCCCGCCGCTTCCAGAAGATCGACGTCAACGAACCCTCGGTGGCCGAAACCGTGGAGATTCTCAAGGGCCTGAAAGCCCGCTTCGAAGCGCACCACGGAATCAAATACTCAGCAACGGCCATTTCGTCGGCCGTCGAGCTGTCGGCCCGCTACATTACCGACCGCCACCTGCCGGACAAGGCCATCGACGTCATCGACGAGGCCGGTGCGGCACAACGCATCCTGCCGAAATCGAAGCAGAAGAAGGTCATCAATAAGACCGACATCGAGGAAATCGTCGCCAAGATCGCCCGCATCCCGTCGCAGCACGTCACGATGGACGATCGCAGCGCGTTGAAGAACCTCGACCGCGACCTCAAGGCCACCGTCTTCGGCCAGGACAAGGCAATCGACGCACTCGCCAAGGCGATCAAGATGGCCCGCTCCGGCCTCGGCAATCCGGGCAAGCCGATCGGCTCCTTCCTGTTCAGCGGTCCGACCGGCGTCGGCAAGACGGAAGTCGCCAAGCAGCTGGCCTATTTCCTGGGTATCGAGTTGCAGCGCTTCGACATGTCCGAATACATGGAGCGCCACGCGGTCTCCCGTCTGATCGGCGCCCCCCCGGGCTACGTCGGCTTCGACCAGGGCGGGCTGCTCACCGAGGCGATCACCAAGAAGCCCTACACCGTGTTGCTGCTCGACGAAATCGAGAAAGCGCATCCGGACATTTTCAACATCCTGCTGCAGGTCATGGACCACGGCACGCTGACCGACAACAACGGACGCAAGGCCGATTTTCGTAACGTGATCATCATCATGACCACCAACGCCGGTGCTGCCGACCTGCAAAAAACAAGCATGGGCTTCACCGCCTCCAAGCAGACCGGCGACGAGATGGTCGAGATCAAGCGCCTGTTCACGCCGGAGTTCCGCAACCGCCTCGATGCGACCATCTCCTTCGCGCCACTGGACCACGAGGTGATTCTGCGCGTGGTCGACAAGTTCCTGATGCAGCTCGAAGAGCAACTGCACGAGAAGAAGGTCGAAGCCAGTTTCACCGAGGCGGTCAAGGAAATGCTGGCCGAGAAGGGTTTCGATCCCTTGATGGGTGCCCGCCCGATGGCGCGCCTGATCCAGGACACCATCCGCTCGGCACTGGCCGACGAATTGCTGTTCGGCAGGCTGGCCAGTGGCGGCCATGTCCTGGTCGGACTCGACAAGGACGGCAAGATCACGCTCAGCTTCGAGGAAGAGAAGGCCGAAGCAACCGTCTGACGATTGCCATTCGCCCCCAAAGCCGTGCAACATTGCACGGCTTTTTTATTTTGAGGATTGCAGAATGAGCTTCAAGACTCCCGACCTGTGCGACGCTTTCGAGGCCGAACTAGGCAAGACCGTGCGCGTCGTCACGCCCATGTTCCAGCGCTATGGCGGCAGAACCAGTTTTTCCGGCCAGATTGTCACGCTCAAGCTGTTCGAGGACAACTCGCTGGTGCGCGAGGTATTCGGCGAAGACGGCAAAGGCAAGGTTCTGGTCATCGACGGCGGCGGCTCGCTGCGCTGCGCACTGGTCGGCGACCAGCTGGCCATCCTCGCCCACAAGAATGGCTGGGAAGGGGTGGTCGTCTATGGCTGCATCCGCGACTCCGGCGACATCAACGGCATCGACATTGGTGTCCGTGCCCTTAACACCCACCCGCAGAAGACCCTCAAGAAGGGGGTCGGAGACAAGAACATCGCCGTCACCTTCGGCGGCGTCACCTTCAATCCAGGCGAATGGCTCTACGCTGACGAGGACGGCGTCCTGGTCGCGACGCATCCCCTCGCCTGATTTCTTTGGGGGCAGGGGAAGCCTGAAGCCCCCCCTGTTCCGCGAAGGTTCCCGTCAGTCCTCGAGGAGCACGGCGCTGTCGCAACCGATGCGCAAACCGCCCCAGTGACGGCCATTGACCATGATCGGCAAATCGATTTCCGAGAGAATCTCGCCGGTATCCCGGACATAGGTCTGCAGCAGGAGCGGTTTCAGGTTCTTGGCTGCTCGCTGGCCGGTCGAGTCTTCCCAAATGCGCCGGGTACGGTTGCCAACCAGATCGGCATCGTAGTCGCCCGTCAACGGCTTCGAATATTTCAGGTGATGAACGGCGGCATAGCCCTTGGTATCGACGATCAGGGCAAAGATGCCCCCCTTGAGCAAGGCCAGTGTCTCTTCACCAAGCGGCCTGACGTCGCGCTCGAAATCAGCGATATAACTGACCTCGTATTTCTGCGGTTTGGTGTTCAGCAGCGGACGGTAATTCTGGTCCCAGATGTTCACACCGCGTGCTTCCAACTGCGCCAACCTGGCCTCCATGGTCGCCAAGGCCTTGCGCGCCTGCTCGACGTTGTAATCGAACACTCCGCGCCCGATCTTGAACCGGGAAACCAATTCCTGGACGCTTTCGGTCGCGGCACTCAGCTTGCCGGTCGAATGCTCCGAGGATTCCATGCTGGCCGCGACCTCGTTGGACAAGGTGTGCACCTGCACCACCGCCTCATGCACCTGGCCGTTGGTCGCTGACAACTCCTCCATCGCCGAGGCAATCTGGTTGAGCTGATCGCCGGTCCGTTCGAAATCGCTGACCATGCGCTGGAATTCTCCCGACGATCGCTCGACGACTTGTCGCGCTTGCTGAATGTCGGTGTTGATCATCTCGTTTTCCCGCTGTGTTTCCTTGACCAGCGAAATCATCCCACCGATATTTTCATTGATTTCCTGCGTCGCCACATTGACCCGCTCGGCCAACTTGCGGACCTCATCAGCCACCACAGCAAATCCGCGGCCCATTTCGCCGGCACGTGCCGCTTCAATCGCTGCGTTAAGTGCCAGCAGGTTGGTCTGGTCGGCAATATCCTTGATCAACCCGGCGATCTGCCGAATGCTGTCCGAACGCGTCGCCAGCTGATCGACCGTGCCATTGAAGCTGCTCAATTTATCGCTGACCGACTGCACCTTGACGACGATTTCATGCATCTCGTTCAGGGAATTCCGCGCCGAATCGAGATTCGAATCGGTGGAATGAGAAATCGTTTCGGCAGAAGCCGATACCTCTTGAATCGCCTGCGTCGCCTCGTTGCTGGCACTGAATACCGCGTCGGCAATCTCGCCCTGGCGACTTGCCCGAGTCGCGGTCACTGCAACCGTTTTTTTCACCAGCACCGCTTCGCGGGCGATATTGACGCTCATCTGGCGTACTTCGTTGATGATCTGGCGCATCTTGTCCGCAAACCGATTGTAGGATTGGGCCAGCGTACGCAGTTCATCGTGGCTAATCGTCGGCAGGTTGCGCGAGAAATCGCCCTCGCCGCGCGCGATTTCATCGAAGATCGTCGAGATCAGACGAATCGGGCGAAGTATCAGATAGCGGATATAAACAATCTGCAATACGTTCCACAGCAGCGCGACGATCGTCAGCCCGATCATCAGCATCAATCCGCTGTCCAAGCTCGCCAAAACCCGCTGCAGGGACTCGGGGCTGGCACCGGAAGCATTCAACGCTTCAGTGACAACACCCTTCTGATGGAAATAGATTCCCAAGTAGCCGACATCGATGAAAAAGAGCAAAAGGAAGCTCATCAACTTCTTGGTTAGCGAATTCCAGAAAGTTCGCTCATTCCAGTCATATATTTGTCTCAGAATTTCCATATTAAGGGCTGCAAATTATAAAATTCGACGGATTCAACACTCAATTTTGGGAATGGTCAAGAAAAGTTGCCTGCGCAAAATCCGGAAAAACGGTGTGCATCCCGGGCAAAAAATGCTGCATCGCATTTCATCGAAGCAAACGGCGTTTCACAATGCAAAACAACAATCCCAAGCCAATGATATAAAACAATAAAATATTGTCTTATGTCTTATATAAGACTATTGCTGCTCTGCGGAAAAATATCTATACTTCTCCCATCGACGTTGAAACGGAAATCACCGGCACAACGCCGTCCCCCAAACCAAATCTCTTGAGGAATTCACATGAGCACTCGCGAACAGCAAATCGCCGCCCTCGAAAAAGACTGGGCAGAAAATCCCCGCTGGAAAGGCGTCAAGCGCGGCTACTCCGCTGCCGACGTCGTCCGTCTGCGCGGCTCCCTGCAGCCGGAATACACCCTGGCCCAGCGCGGCGCCAAGGTTCTCTGGGACAAGGTCAACGGCGGTGCCAAGAAGGGCTACGTGAATGCTTTCGGCGCCATCACCGCCGGCCAAGCCATGCAACAGGCCAAGGCTGGCCTGGAAGCCGTGTATCTGTCCGGCTGGCAAGTTGCCGCCGACGGCAACACCTCCGAAACCATGTACCCGGACCAGTCGCTGTATGCCTACGACTCCGTGCCGACCATGGTTCGCCGTATCAACAACACCTTCAAGCGTGCTGACGAAATTCAGTGGTCGCGTGGCATCAACCCGGGCGACGCCGGCTTCATCGACTACTTCCTGCCGATCGTTGCTGATGCTGAAGCCGGTTTCGGTGGCGTCCTGAACGCCTTCGAACTGATGAAGAACATGATCGCCGCCGGTGCTGCCGGTGTGCACTTCGAAGACCAGCTGGCTGCCGCCAAGAAGTGCGGCCACATGGGTGGCAAGGTGCTCGTCCCGACCCGTGAAGCCGTCGAAAAGCTGATCTCCGCTCGTTTCGCTGCCGACGTCATGGGCGTTCCGACCCTGATCCTGGCTCGTACCGATGCCGAAGCCGCCAACCTGATCACCTCCGACTACGATGAGAACGACAAGCCGTTCCTGACCGGCGAGCGCACCCAGGAAGGTTTCTACCGCGTCAAGAACGGTCTGGAACAGTCCATCTCCCGCGGCGTTGCCTACGCTCCGTACGCTGACCTGGTCTGGTGCGAAACCGGCGTGCCCGATATCGGCTTCGCCCGCGAATTCGCCCAAGCCGTTCTGGCCGCCTGCCCGGGCAAGCTGCTGTCCTACAACTGCTCGCCGTCCTTCAACTGGAAGAAGAACCTGAACGACTCGCAGATCGCTTCGTTCCAGGAAGAACTGTCGGCGCTGGGCTACAAGTACCAGTTCATCACCCTGGCAGGTATCCACGTCAACTGGTACAACACCTTCAAGTTCGCCAAGGCCTACGCTGGCGGCGAAGGCATGAAGCACTACGTCGAAATGGTTCAGGAACCGGAATTCGCCGCTCGCGAAGATGGCTACACCTTCGTCTCGCACCAGCAGGAAGTCGGCACCGGTTACTTCGACGAAGTCACCACCGTCATCCAGGGCGGCTCCTCGTCCGTCAAGGCCCTTACCGGCTCGACCGAAGAAGAGCAGTTCCACTAATCGATTTTACGATTGAGGCATCCTCGCCGCCTACCCGGCGGCGTTCAGAGACCGGCTCCCAAAAGGAGTCGGTCTTTTTTTTCGCCCCTCGGCAAAAGTCGTGATCCCGGCAGGTGCCTGAAACACCACACAGCAAATATCAATACCGGTAAAATCAATAAACTTGCGAACCCCTTCGCATCAGGGTAGTCTTATTATCAGATAGACGGCGCCGATGCGCCGAAGTGACATCATCGAAGGAAAGTCTGTGATCCGCTGGCGCGCACGAACAGCAAGCTTGTCCCTGCAGAACCGCATCACGCTGATGACTTTGCTCGTCTTCCTTCTGGGCATCTGGTCGGTGACGCTCTATGCGACCCGCAGCCTGCGCGAAGATTTCATACAGGTTATCGGAAACCAGCAATATTCGACCGTTTCCACCCTGGCTACCCAACTCAACGACGAACTGGAGGAAGGACTCGCACAACTGGGGCATATGGCCGGCGAAATCGATCCCGATCTTTTGCAATCGCCGCAACGCCTGCAGGACTATCTTGTCAGGCATTCCGAGCATATTCGCTCCTTCAACGGTGGCCTGCGTGTTTCGGACCACAATGGCAAGACCTTGGCCAGCTTTCCCTATTCGGAAGACCGCATCGGCATGTCCTATGCCGACCGCGACTACATGATTACCGCGCTCAAGGAAGGACGGGCCAATATCGGCAAGCCCGCCATCGGCAAACTCCTTGGCACGCCAGTCATCGGACTGGCCTACCCGATCAAATCGGCGAGCGGGCAGACGATTGGCGCCGTCGTCGGCGCGATCGTCCTTGGCGACTCCAGCATTTTCCAGAAGATAGTCAGAACCCGCTACGGCCAAACCGGTGGCTATCTGATCATCGCGCCCAGGCACAACATCGTCGTCGCGAGTACCGACAACAGTCGGAGCATGACGCCCACGCCGCCGCCGGGAAGCAACGCAATGAACGATCGTTACGTCGCGGGCTACGAGGGATACGGCATCGCCCTGAGTTCGCGAGGCGTCGAGGAAATATCGGCCGCCAAGCGTATCCCGGTTGCAGACTGGTTCCTGGTCAGCGTATTGCCAACAGCAGAAGCGTTTGCCCCCCTAAGTGCGCTGCAGCAGCGCGTCCTGATGTCCGCCCTGCTGCTCAGCATGCTGGCCGGTGCGCTTGCCTGGTGGCTTGTCCGGCGCACGCTCCGCCAGCAGTTCGCGCCCATGCTGCTGGCGACCGAAGCGCTGACCGACATGAGCTCCCGCAACCGCATTGCCGATCAGCCGCTCGCTGTGAAACGGCAGGACGAAGTCGGCCATCTCATCGGGAGCTTCAACGTGCTGCTCGATTCTCTGCGCCAGCGCGAGCAGGCTTTGAAAGACAGTGAACAGCACTATAGAACCCTCGCCAACGGCGGATCGGCACTCATCTGGACATCGGACACCGACAAGCTGCGCAATTACGTCAACGAGCCCTGGCTCCGCTTTACCGGACGTACGCTGGCGCAGGAAACCGGAGAGGGCTGGACTGAGGGCGTTCACCCTGACGACCTGGCGCATTGCCTGGAGACCTATGTCAGCCATTTCGAGCGTCGCGAACCGTTCAGTCTGGAGTATCGATTGCGCCACGCGAGCGGCGAATATCGCTGGATACTTGACGACGCCACGCCGCGCTACGACAGCGACGGCAACTTCATTGGCTACATCGGCTTCTGTCACGATATTACCGAACGCCGACTGGCCACGGATGCCCTGCTCCGGGCGGCCAGCGTCTTTTCCCATGCACGCGAAGGGATCGTGGTCACCGGTACCGACGGAACGATCGTCGACACCAACGAGGCATTCACCCGGATCACCGGTTTCAGCCGCGAGGAAGCGATAGGCCATAATCCCAGCATCCTGCGCTCGGGAAATCATCTGCCGGAATTCTACGAATCGATGTGGAAACAGCTCCTCGAGCAGGGGCACTGGACCGGCGAGATATGGAACCGGCGGAAAAATGGCGAGGTTTATGCCGAACTGCTGACCATCAGCTCAGTCTGCGACTCCACTGGCAAACCGACGAATTACATCGGCCTTTTTTCCGATATCACGGCCCAGAAGGAGCATCAACGCGAACTGGAATCGATTGCCCACTACGATGCGCTCACGGGCCTGCCTAACCGTGTCCTGCTGGGTGACCGCCTACGCCAGGCCATGCTGCAGTCGGAGCGTCGCAGCCTCCTGCTCGGAGTAGCCTATATCGACCTCGATGGCTTCAAATCGATCAATGATGGCTTCGGGCATCAGACCGGCGATCAATTCCTGATTGCCGTCGCCCAGGGGATGAAAGATACCCTGCGTGAAGGCGACACGATCGCCCGCCTGGGCGGTGACGAATTTGTCGTCATCCTCCTCGACCTGCCGTCGCACCAGATTGCCATACCGCTCCTTGAGCGCCTGCTTGCTGCGGCTGCCCGGCCCATCCAGCTGCATGGAACGGGACACCGGGTATCGGCCAGCATCGGCGTCACCTTCTACCCTCAGTCAGAGCCGGCCGACGCCGACCAGCTGTTGCGCCAGGCCGATCAGGCCATGTACCAGGCCAAACTGGCTGGCAAGAATCGTTACCACTTCTTCGACATCGAGCAAGATCGCTGCACCCGTGGGCGACATGAGAGCATCGAACGCATTCGCGAGGCCATCGCGAACGATGAGTTCATGCTGCTCTACCAACCCAAGGTCAACATGCGCAACGGTAGCCTGGTCGGAACCGAAGCCCTGCTACGCTGGCGCCATCCGGAACGAGGAACGCTGCTGCCTGCCGAGTTCCTGCCGGCCATCGAAGAGCATGCCCTGGGGAAAGCACTGGGGGAATGGGTCATTGCTCAGGCACTGATTCAAATCAGTCGCTGGCAAAAACTCGGCCACGCGATCCCGGTCAGCATCAACGTCGGCGCCTCCCAGCTGCAGCAACATGATTTCGTGGAGCGCCTGGATACCGCCATCGCTTTGCATCCCGATGTGTCGCCCTCGCTGCTGCAACTCGAGATACTGGAAACCAGCGCGCTGGAAGAATTGGCCCACGTATCGAAGGTCATTGCCGATTGCCGGCAACTCGGCATTCATTTCGCACTGGACGACTTCGGTACCGGCTATTCCTCGCTCACCTACCTCAAACGCCTGCCGGCCCAAGCCCTCAAGATCGATCAGAGCTTCGTCCGCGACATGCTGGACAATGCCGATGACCTGGCCATCCTCGAAGGCATCATCGGCTTTGCCCATGCCTTCTCGCGCGAACTCATCGCCGAAGGCGTCGAAACCGAGGCACATGGCGAACTGCTGCTACAGCTGGGGTGCGAACTGGGGCAGGGTTTCGGCATTGCCAGGCCCATGCCCGGCGACGATATTCCCGCCTGGGTGAAGCGGTGGACACCGCCCGCTGTCTGGTCGACCGCCCGGCGTATCGGGCGTGAAGAACTGCCGACGCTCTACGCGATGGTCGAACACCGCGCCTGGATGCGTCAGGTTACCACCTACCTCGTCGGCCAACGCGACACGCCCCCCGAACTTGACCCGGGACTTTGTCGTTTCGGCAGCTGGCTGGGCAGCAAACTGGTCAAGGCAACACCCGACGAAGTGGCCGAAATCGCGGCAGCGAGCAAGCTGCACGAACAAGCCCACCGCATGGCACAGGAACTGATTTCCGATTGCCGCCATGGCAAGCGCACGAACGTCGGCAGTCGCCTCGCCGAACTCGACCGCTTGCGGGATGAACTCACCCGTAGCCTATTCAGTTTCTGCAACGAAGCCGGGGACAGTCGGCCAGCTCCGGACCGGAACATGTCGCACCAGTCCTGAGGTCCTCCCGGGCATGCCGGTGCGCCCCGGCGAAGCGGGCCAAAACAGTTCTCGACCGACCGTCCCCGACTAAACGGAAGGCCGGGTCAGCATCCAGCCAAGCACCACCAGTGCGATACACGACGGCAGATACCGCCACGGCTCGGGCAAGCCGTACCAACCGCCCAGCGCGCTGATGCCCATCATGATTGCCGCCGCCCATTTGGCAGAAACCGGAATGGCCCGATGATCGCGCCAGGCGCGGATGGCCGGACCGGCCTTGGGATGCGCCAGCAGCTTTTCCTCCCACTCCGGATGGGAGCGAGCAAAGAACCAAGCCGCCAGTATCAGGAACGGCGTCGTCGGCAACAGCGGCAGGAAAGCCCCGATCACGCCGAGGACGACGGAAAGTGCCCCCAGCGCGCGATAGACCGGCGCCTTCATCAGCGCAGCTCCCAGTAGCTGGGCCGGCTGTAGTTATCCTTCAGCAGGTCGATGAACAGCCTGACCCGCAGCGGCAGATGGCGGCGCTGCGGAAAGACGGCGTAAATGCCCATCGGAGGCGCCTGCCAGGCGTCGAGCACCGAGGTCAGGCGACCTTCCTTGAGGTCTCGCCCGACTTCCCACAACGAGCGCCAGGCGAGGCCACGCCCGGCCAGCGCCCATTCATGCAGCACGGCGCCATCGTTGCATTCGAACGTGCCGCTGACCTTGATCGTTTCCGTTTCCCCGCTGTCGGGATGGCGAAAGATCCAGCCCCGCTGCTGGCCAAGCGACAAACAGTTGTGTCCGGCCAGATCTGCCGGCGAGCGCGGCACGCCATGCTCGACCAGGTAAGCCGGACTGGCCACCACCATGCGCCGCATCTCGCCGAGCCGCACGCTGATCAGGCTGGAATCGGTCATTTCGCCGATACGCACGGCGCAATCGATGTTCTCGTTGATCAGGTCGACCAGGCGATCGCTCAGGTTCAGATTGACCCGCACCTCCGGGTTGGCCTGCATGAAATCCCCCACCAGCGGCGCCACATGCTGACGGCCGAATCCGGCCGGGGCGGATACCTTCAGATAGCCGCTGGCTTTCAGGCCGCCAAGCGAAACCGCCGCTTCGGCATTGGCCAGGTCGTTGAGCAGTTTCTGGCAGTCTTCGAGAAAGGCTTGCCCCTCGAAGGTCAAGGTCAGCTTGCGCGTCGTGCGCACCAACAGGCGTACCCCCAGGCGGGACTCAAGGGCATCGATGCGGCGACCGATGATCGCCGGGGTAACCCCCTCGACCCGCGCCGCCGCCGACAAACTGCCCCGGGTTGCGACGCTGGCAAAGGCTTCAATCTGCTTTAGACGATCCATTTAATACTTTAAGTAAAAGATGAAGTGATTTTAGCCATCTTTCAAGTCTTATAGAAGACCCATAAAATGCCTTCCATCGCAGTATCCGAAACCACCATTTTTCAGGAGTTCCGCATGGCCCTCAACCTGCCCGCCGGTATGCAAATTACCGCCCCCGTGAAGCCCGAATGGGAATCCATTCTGACGACCGAAGCCCTCGAGTTCGTCGCCAAGCTGCACCGCGCTTTCGAAGCACGCCGCCAGGAACTGCTCAAGGCCCGCGTCGAGCGCCAGGCCCGCATCGATGCCGGCGAAATGCCGGACTTCCTGCCGGAAACCGCCCACATCCGTAACGGCGACTGGAAGGTTGCCCCGGTGCCGGCCGCGCTGCAATGCCGCCGCGTCGAAATCACCGGGCCGGTCGAAGCCAAGATGATCATCAACGCCTTCAACTCGGGCGCCGACTCCTACATGACCGACTTCGAGGATTCCAACAGCCCGAACTGGGAAAACCAGATCCAGGGCCAGGTGAACCTGTACAAGGCCATCCGCCGCGAGCTGTCGTTCAAGAACGAAGCCGGCAAGGAATACAAGCTCAACGACAAGATCGCCACCCTGCAGATCCGTCCGCGCGGCTGGCACCTCGACGAGAAGCACGTCCTCGTTGACGGCCAGCGCGTTTCCGGCGGCCTGTTCGACTTCGGTCTGGTCTTCTTCCACAACGCCAAGGAACAGATCGCCCGCGGCGCCGGCCCGTTCTACTACCTGCCGAAGATGGAAAGCCACCTCGAAGCCCGTCTGTGGAACGACGCCTTCGTCATGGCCCAGGATCACGTCGGCCTGCCGCAAGGCACCATCAAGGCGACCGTGCTGGTCGAAACCATCCTCGCCACCTTCGAGATGGAAGAAATCCTCTACGAACTGCGCAACCACTCCGCCGGCCTCAACGCCGGGCGCTGGGACTACATCTTCTCCTGCATCAAGAAGTTCAAGAAGAACAAGGACTTCTGCCTGGCCCAGCGCGGCGCCATCACCATGGAAGTGCCCTTCATGCGCGGCTACGCCCTGGCCCTCGTCCAGGCTTGCCACAAGCGCGGCGCACCGGCCATGGGCGGCATGTCGGCCCTGATCCCGATCAAGAACGACCCGGTCGCCAACGAAAAGGCCCTGGCCGGCATCCGTCACGACAAGACCCGCGACGCCAACGACGGCTTCGACGGCGGCTGGGTGGCCCACCCGGGCCTGGTGCCGATCGCCATGGAAGAGTTCGTCAAGGTGCTGGGCGACCGTCCGAACCAGTTCGAGAAGCAGGTTGAAGGCAAGTTCGGTCCTGAACAGTGGCTCGACTTCCGCCCGACCACCCCGATCACCGAAGCCGGCCTGCGCAACAACATCAACGTCGGCATCCACTACCTCGGTAGCTGGCTGGCAGGCAACGGCTGCGTGCCCATCCACAACCTGATGGAAGACGCCGCCACCGCCGAAATCTCCCGCTCGCAGGTCTGGCAGTGGGTGGTTTCGCCGAAGGGCATCCTCGACGACGGCCGCAAGGTCACCGTCGAAATGGTCCGCCCGATGATCGCCGAGGAACTGGCCAAGGTGAAGGCCACCGTCACCGCCCAGGGCGAGGACACCGCGACCTACGACCAGGCCGCCGACATCTTCGACCGCATGTCGCTGACCCCGGACTACCCTGAGTTCCTGACGCTGCCGCTCTACGAAGCGATGGCTTGATTACAAGCGTTCAAAAACGCAGAGGAAACGAAAGCGCCGGGGCAACCCGGCGCTTTTTTATTGTCCGCTTATCAGCCCGCCACCCAGACAAGGACCTCACCCGAAAATGTTGACGCCGATCAAACCTCCTTCAAATTAGTTAACTCTTTCGTTCTGTTTAAATATCCCGGCTCATAGTGTGACGCCATAATTGGCGCCTCTCGGTGGACTCCATTCACAACTGTCATGAAGTTGAACACAAAGGTAACGCTGTTTTTCATCAGCATTGCAGCCGCATTGCTCGCCGTGCTGATCGCCATCAGCCTGTACGCCTTCCGCAGTTTTTCGATAGCCTCGGCAACCGAGCATATCAGGACGGCTGGCGAGATCGTCCGGGTCCACCTGACCGAGTCGATGATCAATGGGGTAATCGACAAGCGTGAACGCTTCCTTCAGCGGTTGGTGGAGGTTCAAGGCTTGAAATCTGCCCGTGTCATTCGTGCGCCGGAAGTCGAAAAGCAGTTTGGCAAGGGCCTGCGCCTCGAGTCGGAGGTCGACGACATCGAGCGTCGTGTACTGCACGATGGCAAACCCCATTTCGAACTGACGGTCGTCGGTAACGAGAGCATCTTCCGGGGCACCATTCCCTACATCGCCACCGCCAGCGGCAATCCCAATTGCCTGCAATGCCATCAGGTAGCCGAAGGGGCGGTCCTCGGGGCCGTCAGCATGAGCATGTCGCTCGACACCCTGAAAGAAAAAGCCCTGATAACCGTCGCCGGCATCGCCGGGGTCGTGACGCTGTTTGCGCTGCTTCTGGTCCTGCTCTTGCGCCGTCTGCTCCGCCCGATCTCGGAGACCGCCAATGCCGTCGAGGAGACTGTTCAGCGCGCCCTGCGTGGCGACTTCAAGGGGCAGGTCGAACAGCACACCAACGATGAGATCGGGCAGATCGCGGTCGACATGAACCGCCTGCTGACCTTTCTCGACGATGGCCTGAACCGTATCGGCGGCAATGTCGCCCGCCTCACCGAACGCACGCCGGCACCGGGAGAGAACCTGCTGACGGCCACCATCGACATGGTCGACGGCCTGACCAGCGCCGCCCACTTCAAGCAGGCCATCGAGGAAGACGAGACCAAGACCGAGATCTACCAGCGGCTTTCGCGAACCTTGCAGAGCGAATTCGGCCTCGCCGAGTTCTCGATCTACGAGATCAGCAGCAACAAGAAACAAATGAAGGGGGTCATGGTCGATGGCGAGATGGCCGACACCTGCCGCTGGTGCGACCCGCAGATCCTGGTCCGCCCCGAGGCCTGCCGCGTTCGCCGGACGGGGCACATCATCGACGGCATCGACAACCCGGACATCTGTTATGCCTTCCGCCCTCCCGCCGAGCTTGGCGAGCGGCAGCATGTCTGCTTCCCGATCATCCAGTCCGGCGCCGTCGGTAGCGTCGTCCAGTTGCTGACCAAGCCGAGCGATCGCGAACGGCTCAGTTCGCAGATTCCGTTCATCAATGTGTATCTGCGTGAGACAGCCCCGGTTCTGGAAACCAAGCGCCTGATGGAAAGCCTGCGCGACTCGACCCTGACCGACCCGATGACCGGACTCAACAACCGGCGCTTCCTCGAGGAGTACATCGAAACACTGGTCGCCAGCGTGCACCGGAAGCGCTCGCATGCGGCGATCCTGATGCTCGATCTCGATTACTTCAAGATGGTCAACGACACCTATGGGCACGATGCCGGCGATGCCGTTCTCAAGGCACTGTCCACACTTCTGAAACAGTCGGTGCGTGCCTCGGATCTGGTCATTCGCTATGGCGGCGAAGAGTTCCTGATCATCCTCATCGACACGGTCGGCGACGCGGCCGTGAAGGTTGCCGACAACATCCGCTGCGCCGTCGAGAACCTGAAGGTCCAGGTCAGCGGTATCGTCCTGCAGAAAACCATCTCGATCGGCATTGCCGATTTCCCGACCGACAGCGAGACCTTCTGGCAGGCCGTCAAGTTCGCCGACGTGGCCCTCTACCAAGCCAAGGAGCGGGGTCGCAACCGGGTCATCCGCTTTGCCCCGGAGATGTGGTCGGACTCGAAGACGTACTGAACGCCGCCCGGCGGAATTGAAGCGCCCCCCCCGCCGGGCAACGGGGGAAATCCACTATTGCCGCGCCACTCCGTGATGGCCAAGCTGTCGTAACATCGCAGCCTCCTCACCGGAACGACATTGCCGAAGTCATGGATATCCTGATCGACATCATCCTCAAGGCCGGCCGCTCGGCGGTCGAACTGTCCTTGTTCGTCCTGCTGCCGGTCATGGTGGTCATGCTTGCGCTGATGCGATTGCTCGAAGCGCGCGGCGCCCTCGACTGGGTGGTTGCCCGGCTGGGGCCGCTGCTGCGTCCGTTCGGGCTGACCGGTCTGGGCGTCTTTGCGGCCCTGCAGATCAACTTCGTCAGTTTCGCGGCACCGATGGCAACACTGACCATGATGGAGCAGCGCGGCACCTCGGACCGCCACCTGGCCGCCACCCTGGCCATGGTATTCGCCATGGCCC
>CALJZP010000263.1 GCA_937983545.1 uncultured Azonexus sp. | reverse complement strand
ACGGCAAGGACGCATGAAAGGGAAACGCTATCTCTATTGGCGGAAGACCAGGCGTCTGACCTTTGTCCTGCTTCTTCTATGGGTTTGCGTGACCTTTGGCACGACCTGGTTTGCGCGGGATATCAACCAGATCGTCATCTTCGGCTTCCCGCTGGGCTTTTACATGGCGGCACAGGGCGGATTGGTGCTTTTTCTGGTGATCATCTGGTGGTACAACCGGCAGATGAAGAAAATCGACATCGAATTCGGTCTGGAAGACGACTAGTCCGGATGGAGCTGTTTCTGATCAGCGCGGCTCGTGCCGTCGTCGAGATGCTGGGCCTTTGCTTGATCGGCCAAGGGGTGCTGCATATCCTGGCCGGGCGAGGGAGGGCAAGCAACAGGATCTATCAACTTTTCAACCTGATTACCCGCGCCCCGAGGCAACTCGTCGCCGCGATCCTGCCGGGGTTCTCGGGGAAGGCCGTAGGCGTTGTTTGTTTCGTAATCCTGCTCCTGCTCTGGATCGGACTCGCTTTTCTCCGAAAGATTATTTGACCATCGCAGCGATTCTGCTAAAATGCACGGCTTCCCGGAGAGGTGGATGAGCGGTTTAAGTCGCACGCCTGGAAAGCGTGTGTGGGTTAATAGCCCACCGCGGGTTCGAATCCCGCCCTCTCCGCCAGGATTCAAAAAAAAGCGCCCTTCGGGGCGCTTTTTTATTGGTATCGTTCCTGGAAAATACTTTGTCAGGATATCTAGTGAAAACCATTGGCTTGATGACGTTAATGGCCTTGGCAGGATGTTCGCTTCTCCAACCCGCCTGGCATTGGTCAAGGCCGGGGGCATCGGAGGCGGATTACGAGGCCGATATCCGTTTCTGCAAGTCCCAGACCGACCAGGCGATCGACGGAACGGTAACCAATGCCAGTGTCCGTCGCATCCATGGGTGCATGGAACGTCGTGGCTGGCGGAAAGTTCAAAACCAATGACGGGAGCGCAATAACGGCGCTCTCTTTTGCGTTTGGCCATGTCCGTCAGTCTGGATGCCCCTTGCAGTTGTCATGTTCTGGCGCTAAGGTTGCGTTGTGTCATGACATGGGGATTTATGGATATGGACCGCAGAGCACGTGTTGATCGTCGGCTGAGGGATATCGGCCCGCCCAGTGGGTGTTGCGAGCGGCGTCGGCGTGTCGAGCGCCGTCTTGCCTATGTCGAGGATGCCGCGCTTTCCGACGAGGAGTTTGCGAGCTACTTCGGCTCGGTTGTACGGGGGCATAGCAGCAGTCAATCGCATCAATTTGACGAAGCCTCCGAAGTGTTGGCCAGGGCGCGTGACGGCTATTGAAGTGGGGCTTGGGAGGTGCGATGACCGATAGCCAGATTCGGGAGTTCATCAGGTCGGGGTGGCCGTTTTTTGGGGTGACATCGAAGGGTGATGTCATGGCCCGATACGTTCCCTACGGTCCCGTGTTCAAGTGGCAACGGAATCAGATGGTTCCCATGCCATTGCAGGCCGGTGATTTGTTGTGGTGGTTGCAGGCGTCGGAAGAGGATGGCGACGAGGGTTAGCCGCTGCGTTGAGTGAATCGGCCTGGACGACCGAGGATGGGGGGCGAAAAAAAAGCGCCTTCAGGCGCTTTTTTGTTCTGCGTACGTTTTGTTCAGCCGCGAACGGTTTCGGGAAGGTGACCGTCGATCAGCTTCAGCAAGGGGGCGAATACCTTGGGTGTGCCGGCGATCAGGTTGCCGGTTTCGAGATAATTGGCATCGCCACGCAAGTCGCTGACCAGGCCACCGGCTTCCGAGATCAGAAGGGCGCCTGCCGCCATGTCCCAAGGGGACAGACCGAATTCCCAGAAACCGTCGTAACGGCCGCAGGCGACATAGGCGAGATCAAGCGAGGCAGCACCCGGGCGGCGCTGGCCGGCGGTTTTTTCGGCCAATTCCTTGAAGATTGCCAGGTAGAGGTCGATCTTGTCGAACATACGATAGGGGAAGCCGGTGCCGATCAGGGCTTCACCGAGGCGGGTGCGGCGGGAAACGCGGATGCGCCGCTCGTTCAGGAAAGCGCCGGCGCCCTTGCTGGCCGTAAACAATTCGTTGCGATTCGGGTCGAAAACGACAGCCTGTTCGACGATGCCCGATTTGGCAAGGGCGATGGAAACCGCATACTGCGGCATGCCGTGGATGAAGTTGGTGGTTCCGTCGAGCGGGTCGATGATCCATTGATACTCGGAGTCCTGTCCAGCGGAGAGGCCTGACTCCTCTGCTAGAATGCCGTACCCCGGATAGGCTTCCTGCAGCGTTTCGATGATCGCTTTTTCGGCGGCTTTGTCGACTTCGGTCACGAAGTCGTTCGGCTGCTTCGAGGAAACCTTGAGCAGCTCGATGTCGTTCGAGGCACGGTTGATGATCTGGCCGGCGCGGCGCGCCGCCTTGATGGCGATATTCAGGGCTGGATGCATGGTCTTAAAGAGCTAACGGGCAGCCGAAGCTACCCGAAATATTTTGAAAGAACGAATTTTACACCATGAACCCGGAAGTCCTGCTTTCCCGTATCAGAGTCGTACTTTGCCGTCCCAGTCACCCCGGAAATATTGGCGCTGCTGCCAGGGCCATGAAGACCATGGGCTTGTCGCGCCTCTATCTGGTTGAGCCGAAGCAGTTTCCCGATCCTGAGGCGGATACGAGGGCAACTGGTGCAATCGATGTGCTCGCGGCGGCGAACGTCGTTTCGTCGCTGGGCGAAGCATTGGCCGGCGCTTCGTTTGCAGTCGCACTTTCTGCGCGCCAGCGCGATATCGGTCCCGTTCTCGGGGCACCTCGGGAGACCGTAGGCCGCCTGATGGCCGAGGCCGCCGAGGGGGAGGTGGCCCTGGTCTTCGGAAACGAGACCGTTGGGCTGTCCAACGATGAAATCCTGCATTGCCAGGCGGCCGTGACCATCCCGACCAATCCTGCCTTCAGTTCATTGAATCTCGGTTCGGCAGTGCAAGTGTTGTGTTACGAATGCCGTATGGCTGCGTTCGGGGAAAAACCGCCGGTGAGCGCGCAGCTCGCGACGCCGTTTGCTTCGCCCGCAGCGACCAACGACGAGATCGAAGGCCTGTACGCACATCTTGAGCGTGTCATGACCGATACGGGTTTCTATAACCCGGAGCAACCGGGCAGGCTGTTGCCCAAACTGCGCCGCTTGTTCGGGCGCGCCCGGTTGGAGCGGGACGAAATCAACATTCTGCGCGGCATTCTGGCGTCGACCCAGGTCAAGACCGGGCACGGGAAAAAGGGCTGAACGCGGTTATTTGAGGCTGCCGCGCAACTCGGCGGTCAGGGCGTCGATGGCAGGTCTGAGCTGGCTGTACTGTTGCTCTAGCTGCGAGATGGCGTCGGTCATTCCGGGTTGGTCCTGCAGTATCCATTCGATATGGCCACCGCTGAGCATGTTGGCTACGTAGATGACGTCCGAGAGCGTGCGGATGGTCGACGGTTGGCTACGCAGGTGGTCGTGGTCTATCGTCGCCTCGACGATTTCTTCCGGCAAACCCAGCGCATTGAGTAGCGAAACGCCAATGCTCTCATGCCATTGCACAATCAGATACTTGATCGTGTCGGGACGATGGCGCAGTTCGTCGTATTGCGATGCGCGGTAAAGCATGTAGAACGCGCCCAGGTCGTGAATCAGCCCGGCCAGCATGGCCTCGTCCTTGTTGATCCGGCTGTTTTCACTGGCCAGCACATGGGCGGCAGCGGAGGTCTGTATCGAATGTTCCCACAGCGCATGGGTGGTGTCGGCGAACTCGGCCATGCCTTTGGCGCGCATCAGCTGGGTCATGACGATGGAGAGCGCCGCCGTATGGACGACGTTCATGCCGAGGCGGATGATGGCCGACTTGAGGTCGACGATATCTTTGCCTTCCGGGTTGTAGGCGGCCGAATTGGCAAGATGGAGCAGCTTGGCTGAAATCAGCGGTTCGGCCAATATGGCGTGCGCGATGTTGGCGATACTCTGGTTCGGGTCGTTCAATACCTTGCGCAGGCGCAGAACGGCATCGAAATAAGTCGGGAATACGACCTCGCCGGAAAGCTCCCTGGCGATATCCGCCAGCATCTGGAAGCGCTGGGCCTTGAGTTCGTTTCCGGTCTTGTCCGGGTCGTTGGGGGCGGCGAGAGTGCTCATGTCAAGATTATTAAACAAAACCCCGCCGCTTGGGCGGGGTCACGGATTTTTCCGTAACGGAAATGCTTCACGTGAACCGTTCGTGGTCCAAGGGACCGCGAAAGGATGCGGCGCTTAGAAGCGGGTATTCAATGTCAATCGAACCGTACGCGGGGCGCCCGGGGAGATGTTGTTGTCGCCGTCGGCCGTTGGGTATTAGGTCTTGCTATTGCCGAATTTCTCGCGTGTTGTCGGGTGTCGGGTAGTCGCCGGTGCTGCGGAAGGGGTTGATGTCGAGGCCGCCGCGCCGGGTGTAGCGGGCATGAACCGCCAGGGCTTCGGGTTGGCAATGGGCCTGCAGATCCGAAAAAATTCGCTCCACGCACTGCTCATGGAATTCGTTGTGATTGCGGAACGAGACGATGTAGCGCAGCAAGCCGGCGTGGTCGATCGGTCGGCCGCGATAGCGGATGACGACCATGGCCCAATCGGGCTGACCGGTCACCAGGCAGTTGGATTTCAGCAGGTGCGAGTACAGGGTTTCCTCGACCGTTTCGCCAGCTAGCGTCGTCAGCAGGTCGGGGGACGGCTGGTAGCGGTCGCAGGTGATGTCCAGGTCGTCGAGCGGGATGCCGGCGGGAATGCCGATATTGGCAGTCGGCGCACTCGCCAGGGCTTGCAGGTCGACATCGACTGGGCGGCCGGCGGCGGCCGACAGATCGCGTGTCATCGTTTGCGCGACAGACTCAATGCTTTCAAAGGTGGTCTGATTGAAGGAGTTGAGGTACAGCTTGAACGACTTCGACTCGATCAGATTCGGACTGCCGGCCGGCACGCGAAAGGTGCCAACGGCAACGACGGGTTTCCCCTTGGTATTCAGCCAGGAAAGCTCGTAGGCGTTCCACAGGTCTTCTCCGACAAAAGGTAGGGCTGAGTCGGTGATGCCGATTTCGTGGCGCTTGAGCTGGCGTGGGATCGGAAAAAGCAGTTCCGGCGTGTAGTGGTTCTGGTATTCCGTCGCCTTGCCCAATGGGGAAGCATGGCTGGGATCGTCGTGATGAGTGGTCTCGGTCATGGGGGCGGATTTTACCTGTTTGCCGTTTTCAGCTTAGGCCAGTTTCAGTTCGATCAGTTGCGGCCCGCCGTCCGCCAGTGCGCTGCCGAGTCTGCGACTCAGGTTGTCTGTTGTATCGACGCGGTGGTAGGTCAGGCCAAATGTCTTGGCGGCATGTTCGAAATCGATATGCTGCGGCGTTCGCCAGCCGTCGAGGAATTCGGGAAGCGAATGCTGGGGGAGGTGGTCGAAAATGCCGCCTCCGCCGTTGTTGACCACGATGATGACGATGTCGAGGCCGCGGGTCAGAGCCAGGCCACCGATGTCGTGCTGGCAGGTCAGGTCGCCGATCAGGGCCACGGTAGCGCCTTGCGCACTGGCGATGCCGGCGGCGGTGGAGATGTTGCCATCGATTCCGCTGGCGCCGCGGTTGGCATGGATGGATAGTGCTTTGTCTGAATGGCCGGACATCGAGTCCAGTTCCCGGATGGCGAGCGAGTTGCCGACGAACAGGGCAGTCCCGGGGGGCAGGGCATTGATGATGGCCTGGATGTGATTGGGAGCGTCCGGCTCCGCTACTTGTTGTTCCAGGGCGAGAAATTTCCCAAGCCAATTTTCGTTTGCCGGTTTCAGGCGCTCGCGTAGCATTGCGGTGCAGAACAATTCGGGGTCGCTGCGCAGCAAGTCAGTCAGTTTGCGTACAGGGTCTGCCCACTGTGTCCAGGGGGAGACCACGATTTGGGTGGCTGGGCTGCCCGAGAGGTAATTCTGCAGCTTGCGCGTGACCGGAAAGGCGCCGAAGCGAATGATCCATTCGGGGGGCGGCATTTCGTCGGCATCGGGGCTTTCCAGCCAACGGTTATAGCCGACACAAAGATGGGATCGGTCATGCGGACCGAAGCGCAGTCCGGACAGCGGTTCGGCCAGGATGGGGCAACCCAGGGCTCTGGCCAGCCCGACCAGGGGGTTGTTACGTTTTTCATCGAGAGGCATTTCTCCGCACACGACGATGCCGGGGCGGCCTGAGAGGCGGTTGGCCAGTTCGCTCAACGTTTGCTGGTCCGGTTCGTCTAGGGAATGGCTGAACCGAATGGGGGGAAGTCTGGCCGCAGCGAGAGGGTTCGCTGTCGGCACCAAAGGTTCGTGGAAGGGTTGGTTGATATGGACCGGGCCGGGGTAGGGCCAAGTGGCCTGCTCCACAATCTGGGCTGCCAGCCGATGCGCATATCCCGGATCGAAATCTGCACTGGGTAAACCAAGCGCGTGCGTTGCCCTGACGTAAGGCGCGAACATTGATGTTTGCGGAACGGTCTGGTTAGCTCCACAGCCATGCAATTCCGGGGGGCGGTCGGCAGAAACGGCAATCAGCGGAACACCGGCCTGGCTGGCTTCGATGATGGCCGGGAGCCAGTTGGCGGGCGCCGTCCCAGAGGTGGCCAGCAGAATGACCGGACGTCGCTGTGCCTTGGCGATGCCCAGGCCGAAAAATGCCGCACTGCGCTCATCAACGGCAACATGGCTGCGCAATCCCGCCTGCCGTAGTAGCGCGAGTGCCAGCGGTGTCGAGCGCGATCCCGGAGAAATGACTGCGTCGGAAATACCGGCGGAGACGAACCCGGCAATCATGGCCTGTGACCATGCGAGGTTGAGTGATCCGATATCGGTCATCGGCATTGTCTGATGGCGAAAAATATCAATTGTAGTCGTTGTGATTCGCCCGCAAACACAGGACCATGCTATTATTCGCCCCGCTCGCCGCTGACCGGCGGACGGGCCCGACGCGGAGTGGGAGTTCAGTCGGGTAGAATACCGGCCTGTCACGCCGTGGGTCGCGGGTTCGAGTCCCGTCCACTCCGCCAGTCATCTTGAAGCCCGATAAGCCACGCTTTCGGGCTTTGTGTTTTTTTGAGGGTGTCCGTTTGACGACATGCCATCTTTTCCTGATGACCTAGGGTAATGCCCAGTTCCCCGGGGCTCGTCGTTGCACCTAAGCTATGACCGAATAATACAAAAAACCAGGTCTGCTTTATGTCGGAGAACGACTTTCCAAGATTTCAAGGAGGGTATTGCAACCTCGATTACTTGTTGCAAAACCTTGGTCGTAATGAAGAAACGGCGAAGCGTCTGGCCGGTCTGTTTCTGACGAACTATCCCAATCTCCTTGAGAGGATGCTGTTGGCGCTCAGTGCCGGAGATCATCCTGCCCTCAAGAATGCACTGCACGATATTCGTAGCAGTTGTGTGCTGTTTTCCGGCCATCAGTGCGTGGATATTGCGCGGCGCTTCGAAGACTCTCTTCGCAAGCATCCAACCCAGGCCGATGCGATGTTCGCCGGAGAAGACTGGGTGTTGATGGCCGAAACCTTGTGCAACTGCCTGAACTGCATGGCTTCCGAGATGAAGGCGTATTTCGAAGGGCCGTCGGCTTAAGCCTTCGCTTGCCTAGCTGAGAACACCTGACTGAACGGCGAAGCGGGTCAGCCCGGTGACATCGTGAGCGCCGATCCGCTCCATCAGGCGCCCACGGTGGAACTCCACCGTTTTGGGGCTGATACCCAGGTCGCGGGCAATTTCCTTGGTGGTTTTTCCCGAGGCAACCAGGCGTAGTACTTCCCTTTGCCTGGAAGTGAGTTGATTTCCGCCATTGCTTGATCCGTTGCCGCCGGGTGTCGCCGCGTAGCCGCGAATGCGCGGCGACAGGTAGGTCTTGCCAATCAGTACGGTATTCAGGGCTTCGAGGAGTTCGGTGATGACGAAATCCTTGAGCAGATAGCCATTGGCCCCGGCAGCCATTCCCTGTTCAATGATTTCCGGGCGGTCAATGCTGGAGAGAATCAGTATTCGCGTGTTGGTGTCGAACTGGCGGATGGTTTGCGTGACCTCTATTCCCGATGGGCCCGGCATTGCAATGTCGAGCAGGATGGCATCCGGTGAAAGTTTCCGGATGGCGGCAACGGCTTCGTGGCCATCGGAGCATTCCGCGACGAGTTCGTGATCGGGGAGTGTTTCGAAAAGAGCGCGGATGCCGGCACGAATCAAAAGGTGGTCATCGGCGAGAATAATGCGGGATGCTTTCATGGTCGAGCTTTCGAGTGTTCGACATTGCTCATCATGCTTGAACTGATTCGGCCGGGGTTTGATAAAAGTCGATAAACCGTGCTTTATCTCTGGTGTTCTTTCATAGCACGTTGCGCTTCCCGTTTGGAGTCCTTTTCCAGTTCGCTTGCGCGTTTGTCGTGTTGTTTTTTGCCCTTGGCCAATCCGATTTCGAGCTTGATCCTTCCGCGCAGAAAGTGCAAGTCGAGCGGCACCAGAGCGTAACCGGCACGTTCGACCTTGCCGATGAGCTTGCTGATTTCGTTTCCGTGCAGGAGCAGTTTGCGCGTGCGCGTCGGATCGTGCTTGTTGTGCGTCGAGGCAGTCGTGAGCGGGCTGATATGCATGCCGATCAGAAAGAGTTCTCCGCCCTTGATGATGACGTAGGATTCCTTGATGTTCATCCGGCCGGCACGAATGGCCTTGACTTCCCATCCTTCGAGAACCATGCCCGCCTCGTACTTGTCTTCGACGAAGTAATCGTGGAAGGCTTTTTTATTGACCGTAATGCTCATGCTGCTTGGCGATCCATTAAAATTGCCATTCTACAGGATACAGGAACGCTGCCACTGCATGGCTCTGGTTGAAAAGACAGTCTTGATCGAGCAATCGGCCGAACAAATGTTCGAACTGGTCGACCGTTGCGAGGATTACCCCGCGTTTCTTCCGTGGTGCAGTCACACCGAAGTCAAGTATCGGGATTCGGTGAAGACGGTTGCGACGCTGCATATCAATTATCATGCCGTCAAATCGTCGTTTACGACCGAAAACGACAAAGAATACGCTCACCAGATGAGCATTCGCTTGATTGACGGGCCGTTTCGGCGACTGGAAGGGGCGTGGTACTTCAAGGCTCTGGCCGAGAACGCCTGCAAGATCGAGTTCAAGTTGCACTACGAATTTTCGAGCAAGCTGTTCGAAAAGGTCATCGGCCCTGTATTCAGTCACATTGCCAACACCTTTGTCGACGCCTTCGTGAGGCGTGCAAGCCAAGTCTATGGAGCCACCAATGGCTGAAACGCTCAATGTTGAAGTCTGCTATGCCATGAGCAACAAGCAGGAGGTCGTACGTGTTCGGGTTCCTGAGGGAGCGACCGTGCAGCATGGGCTTGATGCATCCGGACTTTTGGCGAAATACCCGGAAATCGATATCAGGAAGAACAAGTTCGGAATCTGGAACAAATTGTCCAAACTCGATGCGGTATTGCGGGATAAGGACCGGATCGAGATCTATCGGCCGTTGATCGCCGACCCCAAGGAAGTCCGCAAGCAGCGTGCCGCGGAGGGCAAGGTCATGAAAAAAGGCGCCGGCGATGCCGACGCCTCTGAGGGCTAATTCAGGCTGGGGTTATTTGCAGGTTTCGGCGATGACTCGCCGGGCACGTTCTAGTTCCTGCTCGCGCTGTGATGTATCCATGAATTTGCGCTGGCCGCTGTCATCTGCTGTCACCATGGGTTGATTGTTCTCCAGAGCAGCCAGATTTCGTTTTGCCCGCTCGCAGTTGTCTTTCTGCTCAGCCTCCGCAGCTTGGTCCTTCGCCAGCTTGTCGGCCTTTTCCTTTTTTTCCTGCTGACGTTTCCTGAATTCCAGGTCTTTTTCGGCCGTCGTTTTCGGGCCTTCAGGGTTCTTTGCGTCTTCGACGGCCTTTTCGGCCGGTTTCTCGCTGACCACGGACGGTTGGCGGGCATCGATGGCGCGGCGGTTTTTGGCGTTGGAAGGTGGCGGTGTGTCGGAAATCACCGTTTGGCCACTGCTGTCTTTCCATTGATAGGTTTCGGCGTAAACCGCGTTGGTTGCGGTGATGAAGGTGGCCGCCACGGCAGCGAATGCGATGATTGGTTTCGAGGTCATCTGGGTTTCCTTGGCTTTTCTGTATAATACGATTTTGTGACCTTGGATTAAAGGCCATGCGACTGCTGCAAAAAGCCCTCACTTTCGACGACGTACTGCTCGTCCCCGCACATTCTCAAGTCCTCCCGCGCGATGTCAGTCTTGCTACCAAGCTGACCCGCAACATTACCCTGAACCTGCCGCTGCTCTCAGCCGCCATGGATACCGTGACGGAAGGGCGTCTTGCCATTGCGCTGGCTCAGGAGGGTGGTATCGGCATCATCCACAAGAACCTCACGGCCAAGGCTCAGGCAGCTGAAGTGGCCAAGGTCAAGCGCTTCGAGTCCGGCATCCTGAAAGATCCGATTACCGTTTCGCCGTTGATGACGGTTCGCGATGTGCTTGAAATTACCCGTCAATACCGGATTTCCGGCCTGCCGGTGCTCGACAAGTCCGGCAAGGTGGTCGGTATTGTCACCAATCGCGACCTGCGCTTCGAAACCAACCTGGACCAGCCGGTCAAGTCGATCATGACGCCGAAAAAGCGTCTGGTCACCGTCAAGGAAGGTGCCAGCATCGAGGACGCCAAGGAATTGATCCGCACCCACCGCTTGGAGCGCGTGCTGGTCGTGGATGACGACTTCAACCTGCGTGGCCTGATCACCGTCAAGGATATTCTCAAGTCGACCGAGCACCCGCTGGCCAACAAGGATGCCTCCGGCCGCCTTCGTGCCGGCGCTGCGGTTGGCGTTGGTGCGGGTACCGAGGAACGTGTCGAACTGCTGGCTGAAGCCGGCGTCGATGTCGTTGTGGTCGATACCGCCCATGGCCACTCGCAAGGCGTGCTCGACCGTGTCAAGTGGGTCAAGAAGAACTTCCCGCAGATCGAAGTGATCGGCGGCAACATCGCCACGGCTGACGCCGCCCGGGCACTGGTCGATATGGGTGCCGACGGCGTCAAGGTTGGCATCGGCCCCGGTTCCATCTGCACCACGCGCATCGTGGCCGGTGTCGGCGTGCCGCAGATCACGGCCATCCAGAACGTTTCCGAGTCGCTGAAGGGCACCGGTGTACCGATGATCGCCGACGGCGGTATTCGCTATTCCGGCGATATCGCCAAGGCCATTGCGGCAGGTGCCGATACGGTCATGCTGGGCGGCCTGTTCGCCGGGACCGAGGAGGCTCCGGGCGAAGTCGAACTGTTCCAGGGGCGTTCGTACAAGTCGTATCGCGGCATGGGCTCGCTCGGTGCGATGCAGGCCGGTTCGTCGGATCGTTACTTCCAGGAAGCAACGGCCAACGTCGACAAGTTCGTGCCGGAAGGTATCGAAGGCCGTGTTCCCTACAAGGGTTCCGTGCTCGCCGTGATCCACCAGTTGATGGGCGGCCTGCGTTCGTCGATGGGCTACCTCGGCAGCCCGACCATCGCCCACATGCACGAAAACGCCTGTTTCGTCGAAATCACCTCGGCCGGCATCCGTGAATCGCACGTCCATGATGTGCAGATCACCAAGGAAGCGCCGAACTACCACCTCGACTGATCGTCCTCATGGTCCTCAGGGCGGCTCGCGGAGCCGCCCTTGTTCATTCAAGGCATTGAAAATGTCCCATCAAAAAATCCTCATCCTCGATTTCGGTTCCCAGGTCACGCAGTTGATTGCCCGTCGCGTGCGCGAAGCCAAGGTTTTCTGCGAAATTCATCCGTACGACGTTTCCGACGAATTCATCCGCAACTACGGTGCCAAGGGCATCATTCTCTCTGGTGGCCCCAGTTCGGTGACCGAGGGCGATACGCCGCGTGCGCCGAATGTCGTGTTCGAATTGGGGATTCCGGTGCTCGGCATCTGCTACGGCATGCAGACCATGGCCCAGCAGCTGGGCGGCCAGGTGATGACCGCCGAGGCTGCCGGCAAGGCCCGCGAATTCGGCTATTCGGAAGTCCGCGCCCACGGCCATACCGCGCTGCTCAACGACATTGCCGACTTCTACAGCCCTGAAGGCCACGGCATGCTGAAGGTCTGGATGAGCCACGGCGATTCAGTCATGGAACTGCCGCCCGGTTTCGTCAAGATGGCCTCGACCGCTTCTTGCCCGATTGCCGCGATGGCCGACGAGAGCCGCAAGTTCTATGCAGTCCAGTTCCACCCGGAAGTGACCCATACCCAGCAGGGGCGGGCGATCCTTGAGCGCTTCGTGCACGGTATCTGCGGTTGCGGCACCGATTGGGTGATGGGCGACTACATCGCCGAGGCAGTGGATGCGATCCAGCGCCAGGTGGGTGATGAGGAGGTCATCCTTGGCCTGTCCGGCGGCGTCGATTCGAGCGTGGCCGCAGCATTGATCCACAGGGCGATCGGCGACCAGCTGACTTGCGTTTTCGTCGACCACGGTTTGCTGCGCCTCAACGAAGGCGACATGGTCATGGATATGTTCGCCCGCAACCTCGGGGTCAAGGTCATTCGCGTCGACGCGGTCGACGACTTTATGGGCAAGCTGGCCGGGGTCAGCGATCCCGAGCAGAAGCGCAAGATCATCGGCAAGGAGTTCGTCGAGGTCTTCCAGGCAGAATCGAAGAAGCTCTCTGCCGCCAAGTGGCTAGCTCAGGGCACGATCTACCCGGATGTGATCGAATCGGCCGGCAAGGGCAAGAAGGGCGCCCACACGATCAAGAGCCACCATAACGTCGGCGGCCTGCCTGAAGACATGCATCTCAAGCTGCTGGAACCCTTGCGCGAGCTGTTCAAGGACGAAGTCCGCGAATTGGGCGTCGCGCTGGGCCTGCCGCGCGAAATGGTCTACCGCCATCCGTTCCCGGGGCCGGGCCTCGGCGTGCGTATCCTCGGCGAGGTCAAGCGTGAGTCGGCCAGCCTGCTGCAGCGTGCCGATGCGATCTTCATCGACGAGTTGCGTGCCACGCACGCCACCGAGCGCGATGTCGCGTCCGGTGCCTGTACAGCAGCCGACGTCGGCAAGAGCTGGTACGACCTGACCAGCCAGGCTTTTGCCGTCTTCCTGCCGGTCAAGAGTGTTGGCGTCATGGGTGATGGGCGTACCTACGAGAATGTCGTTGCCCTGCGCGCCGTGGTCACCAGCGACTTCATGACCGCGCATTGGGCGCATCTGCCGTACGAGTTGCTCGGCCGGGTCTCGAACCGGATCATCAACGAAGTTCGCGGGCTGAACCGGGTGGTATACGACGTTTCTGGCAAGCCGCCGGCAACCATCGAGTGGGAATGATCGGGCGTTAGGTAACGACTGGCAACCAAAAGCACGAAATACCCCGTAAGCCCGCGTAAATGCGGGCTTTTTTGCGTCTGGATTTGGCATCAGTTGGCAACATGACGCACCCACAAGCACTGTTTTTTTATGGCATGGCGAATGGTATTATTTTGATTGATGCCATGACTTCGCTCGATACCATGCCACGACTTTCCGGTTGTTCATGGTATTAAAATTGGAAAAACCTTTATAAACAAAGGCTCTAGAGGCAAAACGAGCGATATTTCAGAGCATGGTATTACGAATCTGAAAAGGACGGAGACCATGCTGACCGATACCAAGCTGCGGAACCTCAAGCCGCAGGACAAGCTGTACAAAGTGAACGACCGCGACGGCCTCTATGCGGCCGTCACGCCTGCTGGGTCGATCTCGTTCCGCTACAACTACTCGATCAACGGCAGGCAGGAGACCATCACCTTCGGGCGCTACGGCGTTGGTGGCATCACCCTGTCGGAAGCCCGCGAGCAGTTGGGCGAGGCAAAGAAGATGATTGCCGGCGGGAAATCCCCGGCGAAGGAGAAGGCGCGGGACAAGGCCCGCGTGAAGGATGCCGAGACGTTCGGTGCCTGGGCGGAAAAGTGGCTGCGTGGCTACCAGATGGCCGACTCCACCCGCGACATGCGCCGGTCGGTCTATGAGCGCGAGTTGAAGCCCAAGTTCGGGAACCAGAAGCTGGCCGAGATCACCCACGAGGACTTGCGGATCCTGACCGACGCCATCGTGGAGCGCGGCGCACCGGCTACAGCGGTGCACGTGCGCGAGGTGGTCATGCAGGTGTTCCGGTGGGCAATTGAGCGTGGCCAGAAGGTCGAGAACCCGGCGGAAATGGTCAGGCCAACCACCATTGCCAAGTTCGAGCCACGCGACCGGGCGCTGACGCCCGACGAGATCGCGCTGATGTACCAGTACATCGAGAGAATCGGCACGGCGCCATCTATCCGGGCGGCGGCCAAATTACTGCTGCTGACGATGGTACGTAAGAGCGAACTGACGAACGCGACCTGGAGCGAGGTTAATTTCACCGAGGCGGTTTGGACGATTCCCAAGGAACGGATGAAGCGGCGCAACCCGCACAACGTCTATTTGTCCAGGCAGGTGCTGGACATCTTCATTGCCCTGAAAACCTTCGCGGGCGGCTCTGACTATGTGCTGCCGTCGCGGTACGACTCGGACACGCCCATGAGCAGCGCAACCCTGAATCAGGTGCTGACGCTTACCTACAAACTGGCGCAAAAAGAAGGCAAGGCTCTGGCGAAGTTCGGGCCGCACGATCTGCGCCGAACGGCCAGCACCTTATTGCATGAAGCCGGGTACAACACCGACTGGATCGAGAAGTGCCTTGCCCACGAACAGAAGGGCGTCAGGGCGGTGTACAACAAGGCCGAGTATCGGGAGCAACGCGCGGCTATGCTGCAGGATTGGGCGGACATGATTGACGAATGGACGCTCAGGCGGCCACGGTCATCGGCATGAAACCGGGGCGCGTCGCCTGAATACCAGACGACTTGCGGGCCTCAATCCACGCCTCGACCTCCTTCAACTCCCAGGCCACGTTCCGGCTAGTGAGCGCAATGCGTCGCGGGAACTCCCCTCGCTGCTCCATATTGAAGATGGTGCGCTCCGACAGCGGAATCATCGAGAGTAGCTTTTTGCGGTTAATGAGGATCTTGCTGGTCATTTTTCTTCTCTATACGAAAAATTTGAGGCGTTGGTATTTTGTTTCAGGGGAAACGAACCAACATTTGCCATGCTGCTCAGCGGGAGGGAATAGTTGCCCGTTTCGGGCCCACCGCCGCAAAGTCCGCGGATCAGGGGCATCATTTCCATATTCATTTTTTGCCCACGTTTCGAGTCTTATCAAGCGCGACATATTGCTCACCCCACTAGCGACGATTTATTCATGTTGAGCGATTTGAATCTGAATTTCTCAGAATTCGAATCTTTGATTTAAATAGGCATCGGCCGCCAAAACTCGACCGCCGAAAAACTTGAGAGCAGAAAGATGGTTCCAGTTGAGAACGCCTTTCAGTAACAACCCGTGACCACAACGCATGCCAGAATTCTTGCGCACAGAGGGGGCCGTTGGAAGGCCAGAATGCAGCCCGAAATGGCCTCTTAGATGTAGTAATGGACTATCCGACCCATAAAAGATCAAATGAACGTGGTTTGTTCTGTTCGTCCGGTATGCCCGAGTTGTGCAATTTGAGGGGGTCGAGATCATGTGTACTGATGTTTATCGTTTTCCAGACGGCGCCGAATGACATTAAGGATCGCGACGCGCGTCATGGCTTTTCCTAACGAGCGACTAAATACTTCAGACCGCACTTCATGCTGTGTTTTGGTTTTTATCGGCCCTGGGAGCTCTTCAATTGCATCGTTCGCAACTTGAAGAAGCTCTTCTTCGGAGTACGAGCCGAGAAGAGCTTGAGCTTTTGCAATTTCCAAAGTCTGCCTATTTTCCGATTCTTGCCGACGTATAAATGCTTGATGGGCTTGTTGTTCCTCTTGGGCGCGCATCTCGCGTTTCCCCGCTATCTTTACTGCGGGTGAAAAGTCAGGGTTGCCTTTGGCGATAATTGTTTCAAGCCAGCGCACAGGACGTTCTAGCGGATCCAACTTGTTGTCCATCATTCGCGCAGCAAGCAGGTCAGCATAGTTTTGAGGTTTTTCAGTGGTTGAAACTAACCGGAGAACGTCGAGGTGCAGTCCCTCAGGAAGTAGGCTTAGATCCAATTCATCACCACGACGATCTAACTCGATCTCGTTTCCTCCAGAATTTTCAGAGCTGCCCAGAGGAGGTTTTTCAAGAGGTTCAGGAGACGGTTTGGGTGCAATTGGTGCACCCGGTAGTGCCTTAATTTGCACCTGTTTTTGTTCCCCGTTGCACCTCGTTGAGCCACGGGGTGCAACTGCTGCACCTCGGCGCTCATTCCAGGCCTCGAGCCAAGAATCAGGTATGCATAAGTCGTAACACGTAGGTGTTCTATCCGCTCTGCCGACGAATTTGGCTGAAATTCTTTGGTCTCCTTTTTTGATGACGCCAAGGGATTCCAGATGGCCAAGCTTGTATCGGATCGTTCTCTCTGCCAGGCACGTATCGAGTTGTAGCGTTTCCACTGAAGGAAAAGCAGCTTTACCCTCCACCGTCGCCCGATTTGCAAGGCACAAAAGAACATGGCGAGCAGTGGGATCGACAACAATTCGCTGTTCGATTGACCAAACCATGGCTGCTAGACTCATAGGTGGGCCGGGATTTTGCGATTTGTAGGGTTTTCCAAGGCTGACTCAGAAAAATTCATAGATGTTTGTCTAGTCTTTTCGTTGTTGAGTACGAACCTCTGTTGCAAGTCTCCGTTAAAGAAAATCGCTCGAGATCGATATGGCCATTTTTCGCGATCTCGCTTGAAGAGAAAATAATGAAATGCCGCCCAAATGTGGCGTTTAGCTGTAGGAATGGACTTTTCCGGCCATTGGGGCGGAGTCAAATGAGGCGGTGATCTCCTTGAGGCGAATATGCGGAAGTAGCTTTGCTAGGCGCGACGATAACTCGAGCGGCGCCAAATTGGCGCCAATTTGGCGCCAATTTGGCACCGCAGCAATATCGAATTATGGTGTTAGGCTAATCGGCGCCAAAATGGCGCCAAATTGACGCCATTTTGGCGTCAGCACCGAATTTTCTATCTGTCTTGAGTTACGGGGTCTGGGTTGCCTGCGCACTGAGACGGCGTGGCTATCTGGTTCATTATTTCCGGCCGCGTAGTGGCTTCGGAGAAGGGAAGGTAACTGGCCTTCTCGCGTGATTTTGGAGTTTTCAGAGTCGATTCCAATATCAGCCTCAACCTGACGGGAATCGATTTTCAGATTTGGCGTGGGTTTGAGCGGCGTTTTGCCACCAGAATAATGCCAGGACGGAAATGTTTGTCTCTGGCAGCGTTGACACCAAATCGGCATGGTGATTAGATATTAAACATTGTGAGTCGGTGACGACCACCCAGGATCACGACGGCCTCCTGGTGTCTGGTGATGTTGATCAGCTAAGCCGTTGCTTCTTCGGTGCGAGCCGCGCCGGACGCCCGTAATCGGTAGCTTGGTTACGGTATTTCGATGTCAGGGCATGACATCGCTCCCCCTGAAGTCGGGGTTCCAGAGTTGCAGTGCAACTCTCGTCAGCGCAGTCCGGAAGGATTGCCTGGCTGGGCATCATGGCATGGTGCAGTGAAGCAGGGCGGTCCCTGTCTGTATCTGTATCACCCTCTTGCCGACATTTCACATCCGAAATTGCAGCGCGTGTCCCTTGTGGACCAGCGGTACGGACGCCGGGAATTCCTGGAGGGTCGTTCCGGACTGCGCAGCCGAGGTCTCCGGTGGCAGGAGACAAAAATCCCTTCGGGGCCGGTGCGATTTCTATAGAAGCGATCGAGTCAGACGAGTATTTGGCTGACCAACTTGCCTAAAAAGGCATAACGATCGGACTGCGAAGCGAGTCCTTCCCGGACGCGTGGTCGCAGAAAGGACGGAACCGGTGCGGGCAAAAATCCGCCCTGGGGGTATCTCTTTGGGGTGCTCCCGTCGAATGTGATTCGACACCAATGGGCTGGGCTACTGTGAGTAGTCGAGCTGCCGGATTCGGGCATGCCGCACATGTGATGTGCTGCTGCCGCCGATGCGATCCAGAAATGGATGGCGTAGGCGCCATCTGGTTTATCTCTCTTACCACCATCGCCATTTCAACCGACAACCACGCATGGCTCTGCGTGGCATGCGCATTCCTGCGCGCCGACATGACCGAGTCGGTTTTCCTTCAACTATCTGGAGAACCAACATGCCAATGCATCACATCAACCACTGTGCCGCGGAGGTGGCCCATGGCTAAGTCTCTCGCGGAACAACTGCTGCCCAAGTCCGTAATCGACTGCATCCATCGGACCATTGATCCTCGCCTGAAATATCGGGCAGGGGGGAAGGGGCTCTGCTCAGCCAAAATGCAGAGTGAACGTCGCCAATTTTACAAATTGATGGTCGCCCAACTCTGGCAGTTGGGCTATCGCATCCGTAAGCTCGAAAATCTTTCCAGTAAGCATGTGGAAGCTCTAATGACCTATTGGCACCAGGATGGGGTTGTCGCCAACACCCTGCATACCCGGCTTTCAATGATCCGGGACCTCTGCGGCTGGATGGGCAAGGCCAACGTCATCAAGGACATTACCGACTATCTTCCGGCCGAGGCTGTCCGTCGTGAAACCGTGGCCACCGAATCCAAGGCTTGGGATGACAACGGCGTCGATCCGCTTGAAATCATCGAACGTGCCTATCAAATCGACGAGCGTCTGGCCGTTATGCTTTCGCTGCAGCACCACTTTGGGCTGCGAGTAAAGGAGAGCATCGAAATCAGGCCATTGGATGCCGTTATCGAAAACGGTCGATTGCTAGAAGTCCGGGAAGGAACCAAGGGTGGGCGACTTCGGTGGGTGAGAATTGAAAGCCCCGAGCAGCGCGAAGCCATCAATTGGGCGCGCCAGGTGGTGGCTCGCGGCAATCCCAAGCGCCTTCGTTGGCCTGGGCTGACCTGGAATCAGGCGCACAACCGCTTTTATGACTGGGCTCGTAGACGCCTGGGCGTTTCCGGCAAGGATCTAGGCGTGACTGCGCACGGCCTCCGACATGGCTTCGCCCAACGTAGTTACGAGAAGGAAAGCGGTTTCCCCAGCCCGATCAAGGGAGGGGCGCTGGGCAAAATCGACCGTGAGACCCACCGAATGGCGAGCGCCACCGTATCCAACGCGCTTGGTCACGGCCGCGTTGATGTGACAGCGAGCTACTACGGAAGTTATGGACACGCATTGCGCGAGACCAAGCCGGTGTCGATGACCTACAAGTTCCAGCTTGGACCGCAACAGCAACCAGAGTCGGGGTCGGCATCCGAGTCAGGAGGTGAGTCGTAGGCTCAATGGAATAGCACGGTGATGCAGGCTGTCCAGGTGACCAACATCACCGTGCATATAGCCAGGACCTTGGTTCGCGTGGCTGCGCAGAAGAGAGACAGACCGCCATTTGCCAATGTCATCGACGTCGCCGCTCCCACCATAATGCTGATGCCGAACTCGAAAGCTTCGCTTGGAATCATTATTTAGTCCTCCTGCTTGGGCAGTGTATTCCAGAGGGTAGGGGGCTTTCATAACGATGGGAAGGCGCGATTCGCGATTGCCAACCTTGTCCAGTGGAGATGCCAAGGGCGGATGAGTCGGCTGTCCGTTGCGGACGATCTGAATCCCAACGCAGTAGGTTACTGGCATGTCCGTTGCAGTCACGGAACCGCTGGAGCGGAAAGAAATAACGAGCGTTTTCACTGCTCGACTATCGGCAATCAATAAATCAGAAAAACATTACCCATATCGGTAAATTTATCTGCTGACAGGGTTTTATTTTTCCAGGACAGGTGAAATGTCGGTCTTTATCTATTTGCGGGTCTCTACCGATGCCCAGGATGTTCAAAACCAGAAGCATGGGATTTTGGAATACTGCAAAACGCAAGGTATCGAAGTGGATGCTGTCCTTGAGGACACTGCATCTGGTAGGACGGATTGGCGGATTCGGAAAATTGGAGAGGTCCTGTCCGCAGCGAGCAAGGGCGACACTATCCTTGTCTCCGAGGTGAGTCGCTTGGCGCGCTCGACCCTGCAAGTCCTTGAGATACTCAAGTTGGCGTCCGAACGGCAAATCTCGATCCTGATCATTAAGAGTGGCTTGAAATTTGACAATTCAATGCAGGCAAAAATTACGGCCACAATTTTGGGGCTTGCCGCAGAAATTGAGCGCGACTTCATTTCCATGCGAACGAAAGAGGCGCTCGGCAAACGAAAGGCAGCTGGCAAGCGGCTTGGTCGGCCGCCTGGCGCCAATGCTAAGCAATACAAACTAGATAGTAAGCGCGGTGAGATAGAGCGTTATCAAAAGCTTGGAATCAATGGAACCGCGATTGCCAAGTTGCTTGGTGTCAGTCGTCCAACCCTGAGAAACTGGTTGTCGAAGAATCATATTCCTCAAATTGCAAACTTAGAGGGGAAATAAAATGAATCCACATCTAAAACGAATCGAGGCTATGGCGGACAAACTGCGTGGCACTGGCGGAGGCCAGGCCATGTCTGCCGTCGTTGAAGCATGCAACAAGCTGCATCCGTTTCGTGAAAGCCTTGATGCGAATAATCGTGCCCTAGCTGCTTTGGCTCTGTGTTCTGTTCTCGATCAGCGACATTTGGCGGATACGATCTTTGACCTTGCTCGATTCGTACGAGAGGAGTGAGTGGCTCCAATGGACAGTGAGTATTGGTCGCACTACTTTTTGCTTTTGGGGAAGCGTTTGTTGCATGGCAGTGCCTACCCCGCATGTGGAATCGCGATTGCGCAAGCTTGGCTTGATCCGGATGCCTCCCTTGTGGGGTGCTCGGCCACTGCAGCAGGTGTACTCCTGTTTGTAGCTGGTTTGGCTGGGTTGTGCATGGGCATTGCATGGTTGCTGACAAACTGGAATGATTAAAATGGCGATTTTGCTGCCTCCTTCCTATATGGGGCAGGAAGTCCGCGGGGTTGGCAGGTTAATTGCGCTTACATTGCTGACCGAAATATTCCCAGAGCTTGACCATCGCCAGCGTGTCCAACGAACAGTACCTGCGTAATTGCCTCTCGATCTCGGCTTTGCGCTCGGGCGGGCAAACCGGATTAATCGCTTCCTTGAAAGCTTCCATCGCCATCCCCCCATCCTGGATGCCTTCCAACTGGTCGTAGCTGATGTCAGGCGCAATCGCCGGCAGCACCTTCTTGATGCTCCAGCTTCCTTGCTGGTTGGGGTGGTAATAGCGCTCCTGGGCGACATCGAGAAGATCGAAAATCCGATCGTTGATGGCCAGCAATGCAGCGGCGAGGTCGGTGAAGCGTCCTGCCAGTTCTTTGATGCGGGTGCGTTCGAAGCGGGCGTTGTAGACATAGACTGTTCCCGCCACACCGCAGGCATTGACCAACGCTTCAGCAAATCGCCGCGACGGGTCGTCGCCACTGAGGTCGAGGAATTCCTGGTGATTGAGGTCGCCGGCCGGTGACAGACGATGCAGGCTGAACTGGAAGGGGATCTGCTGGTAGGGGCGCGTTCCTTTCCAGATGGGAACGGCGAACATCGCAGTCTCGAAGTCCAGGAAACAGGCCGGGAAAGGATGCGATGCCAGGTCCCGGGTAGCGCCCTGCGTATCGAAATAAACTTCATCGCGTAGCGTGCAACATTTGACACGGAGTTGCTTCGCGTTGAGAAGTTCATCCGGTACGTCGCGCATGTCCACCGCGCCGTCGGCCAGGCAGGCGATCAGGGCCTTGCTCTGTACATTGGGTAACCAGGAGGCCGGATGCTCGGGTAAGGCATCCGAAGCATGGCAATAGTCGATGAAACCGCACGCATAGGGTTTGTCGCATCGAATGCCTGCGGGCGCTTCGGGCTCCTTTTCCTGGCCGGCCACGCATTGCGCCTCAGCGATCCAGCGCTCGACCTCTGCTGTGCGGGCGAAAGCCTCCTCGGTCAGATCCTTTTCAACCAGCAGCCCACGATAGTCCTGATCGCCCGGATAAACCCAGGAATTGTCGATGTGTGCCAGCGATATGGCCGTCAGCGGCACGCCAGCTGCCCGGGCGACATAGGCCTGTATGGCGGCATCGTCCCGGTGATAATCCTTGATGCTGGTGGACGACTTGACCTCCACCATCCGCCAAGTCCGCCGGCTGCCGGTCGTGACAGGCAGTATCACGTCCGCCAGAGCGAGCGCCCCGTTGGCGCTGAAACCAGCTTCGAACAGAGGGGAATCCGCTGTCCTGGCCAGCGTGTCACTCCGGGACAGGAGCTCACCAAAACCCAGTTCGCTCAGGTTCAGAAAGTGCCCGTTCCTCTCGGGGTCATAAATTCGACGGGCCACGTCGCCCACTTCATGTCCGATGTTTTGGGACGCCTGGGTAGCCGCCGAATTCTGGAGCAGCTCCCTGCGGTGGATTTCCAGCCAGAGCCGCTTGGGGCACTGGCGATAGGCGATCAGTTTGGACTTGGAAAGGTTGGTCACGCGCTTATCCGGCGATCGGAAACAATTCAACAATCATAAGTCATCCCCGGCCTCGATATGACGTGAAGCTTGGGCAGGTCGGCTAACGAGCATGCCCGCATCTGGCCACTAGAGCGGCCAGATGTCCTCGAGGGCGATGGATTTCAGCGGCTTGCGTCGGCTCCATCCCAGCCAGAAGAAACACTCCAGGAGCGGATCGATGACACGTGCCCAGAAGGCCTGCAGTTCGGCCGGCGTGAATCCGTCCCTCGACATTTGGCAGGCCATGAACCACGTGTCGATGTCGGACAGCACACCGTCCAGGCGCTCCTGCAGCGATGCCGGCAGTTCAGGCGTCACCCCGGCCAGCATCTGTAGTTCGGCATGGACGCGCTGCAGGGACGTCGGCTGCGGTACATCGCCAGGCAGGCCAGCCAACGAATCCCAGCGGCGGTAATCGCCGCAAGTCTGCCGTGCCAGCGTCGGGAACCCCCGCCATCCGCCGTTCTGGCAAGTGCCTTCGTCGGGAGCAGGGCAAATCACCTGGACCTCGCCGTTCCCCGGGTTACATACTTGCCGCTCCCCGCTCCAGCGAGCGCAGGTAGCGCATAGCCGTTGGGAGGCTGCAACGGAAACGATGCGCGGCTTCGCCGCTTTTGCTTCAGGGCGCATTGCCGTCCCCCAGCACACTGAGGTCTGCCTCGGCCACTCCCCTTAGCAGGCCACGCAGCCAGGCCAGGCGATAGCCTCGCTGAACATTGGTCCGGGCCGCCCAGAGGCTTTGTTCGTCCGGCAGCAGACCGCGTTGCTTTGCCTGCTCCACAGAATCGAAGACAACGCAAGGCTCACCTGCCGGAATCTCGAAAACTTCTCCCTTCACGGGATCATTGAAAAGCAGGGGCCGGGTGGTTACCCGACGATCTCCGGAATGGCTCATTACCCGTCCTCCAGGACATGTTCATGCCTGGAGTATGCAAACCATCAGCGACATTCAGTGTCGCCGTTCGTTGGGATTAATTCTTCACCGCCAGCAGCAACAGGAGTCGGGATTCGGGACGGGTTCCCGGCTCGACGTAGAGGGCGCTCAGGCGCGATACCTCTTCATCGAACACCCGATGAAAATGGTTGAGGAGGTCGCCATACTCCCGAAAGCGGGCGGATGGGCAGCTGACCGCCAGGAAGGCGCCCATCGCCTGAGGAACCGCATCACGACACCTTTCTACCAGGCGATTGAAGGCATCAGCCAATGTCTCAGTCTCAGTGGCGAGAAACTCAATCCGTTCGATTCGCTTGGCCTCGGCGTTGGTCTCGATGATGTCCATCGGATCGACGTCGGCCAGCGAATCTTTGCCATACTGGGCGGCCAGTTCCTGCCGCAGGATGTCCGGAACGTTCGGTAGCTTTTCGCGAAAGAGCGCCAGAATCTCTTGGCATTCTTCCGGAGGAAGGGCAGTCATGGCCATGGGGCGTTTCCTCAGGCAATTGCGGCAGTCTGGATGGAACCGGCATAGCGCCGGGCGAGCTCGCCGATTTCCTCGGCCAAGTCGGCCCGCAGGTCGGTCGGGGCCAGCACTTCGGCGTCCTTGCCGAGCGACCGGATCCACTGGCGGAGTTCCAAGGTGTTTGGAACGGTCGCGCTGAGCAAATAGCCGTCGCCATCGGGCACGAGTGTCTGTCGCGGGCTGATCGGACAGTTGTCGACACTGACGACTGCTTGGCCCTGCAGACGGACTTTCAGTTCGATCGTTTTGGAGGGGCCCATTGGGAAACCGAAATGCTCTTCGGCGTAGAGCGCCAGATTGAAACCGTCGGGGCGAAGATAGCCATCGGCTGAAGCAATAGCACTCCGCATGCGATGCAGGACGAACTGGCCGATGACCTCCCGCCTGTGCAACCAGGCAACCAGGTAGAGCACCCGATCCCGCACGACGAGACCCAGCGGGCTGATGAAATGCTCCTTATAGTCCTTGGCGCCGCGGGCACGGTATTGAATGGTCAGCGCCTGCTCGTGGAGCAAGGCGGCGTAGACGGTGTGCCGGACCGCTTGATCCACCTTGGGGGCCAGGCGCTGCAATCCAGTTGGGCGGAGCAGGATCTTTTCCTGCCAGCGGGCATGGGCCGTCGAACGTTCCTTCAGACGCTGGCCGGCCGTCCGGAACCAGGGGTCGATGGCATCGTAGGTGTCCGGCGGCAGGGCATTCTTCAGATGGGCCTCGACGAACTGGAAAGACAAGGCCGTATGTTCATCCATCATCGGAAACATGCGCGGCAGCGCCTTGGGTTCATAGGACCAGTAGTTGTCCCGGCCTGCCGTGATGCTCTTGAACCCAAACACCGTCGAGAGCCGATGCAGGTCGCGTTCGATGCTGCGGCAACTGATCGTGAAGCCCTGTTGCTGCAGGCTCTGAATGATTTCGGTCGTCGAGATGCGCTTCGGGTCCCTGGGGATCAATTCGACAGTGGCGAGATAACGCAGAGTAGTGCTGACGCTGTCCATGGCGTTCGGAGTCTCCATACGGTCTCCCGGAAAATGGCTTGCCGCTAGGCGGGCGCCAGTTCAATCCGGGTCATGCGCTTCACGGTACTCGTGGGTGCGGTGAAGCTGTAACTGAACGGCATGATACCCCGCTCGAACAGAAGGACGCCGGGATTGGAAAACCGGCGCTCACGGGCGCTCGATCTGAAATAGAGCTTCTGTCCGTCCTGTACCGTAATGAACAGCTGGTGCTGGCAGTCGATTACGAACGGCTCCAGTGGGCGAGCTTCGTCGCCCAGCCAGACCGTGCCCCGCAGTCGCAACCGCTTGTCGCCGGTCGTCCGGAGCAACGGATGCAGAATCTCGAAGCATTCGTCGACGTCCCATTGGTTAGTGCGGCTGAAACAGGCCATGTAGTCCTGGGCTGATTTGGGCGGTTTCTGGGTGTGACGCGCGACCGAGAAGAGATGCCCCGGCAGGGCTGGGTTGACGACAGCGGTCAGGGCGCCCAAGCCCCACAGGGCCTCCTGCCAGGCACTGCCGGTGTCGACCGGGCGGCCAATTGCACGGGCTAACGTACGGACATCATCGACCCATTTGGGCGAGAAGACGATCCTGGCCTCGACGGTGACATCGCTCACCTCGCCGCGGTTCGCGATGCCGATTCTCAGGATCTGAACGGCAAAGGCCTGGCTGGGATCGTCGAGGGCCGCCAGCATGGCCTGCGTCCTCGCTTGTTCATTCTGTGCCCGGGTAATCTGCTCGGCCAGATCGCCGGGCAGATCGCTGCCCTGGGACTGCAGCACGGCGTTGACCTTCGCGTCGTCGATGTCGGCCCGGATGCTTGTCTCGATCAGCCCGGAGCGCTCGACTACGGACAGGACTTCGTGGTGCCGGATGTAGCCGCCGTGGTACTGCACAATGCGCTCCCGATAGCGCTTTCCATCGGTATCGGACTCTCCGACCACAAAGGTGCCGGCGACTCGTTCCAGCGCGGCCATCTTCGCTTGGGCGAGCGACTCGTCGGCGCTCCGGCCAAAACCCGTGGCTGTCACTTCCACAGCCTGGACTCCGGCGCTGATCCACAGCAACGCCGCGATGATCGCCTTCATTGCCCCAACCCGCTCATCGTCCGGGACAGGTTGCGGGCCGCACCGAGGGACGTGCGGGAAACCGTCAGCTCGACCACCATCCGGTCCCCCTGGACGTGCTGCAGGCTCAAATGGACACCCCGCAGAATGGCGGCGCTGCTGTCGTTGATCCGTTCGGTCAGGACGGAGGCCAGACGATGCGCCTGCCGATCGCGTCCGGTTCGCGAGAGGTTGTCGCTCCCTCCTTCGGCCTCGTCTGCAGAGCCATCGGTTTCCAGGCTCTCACTGTCCTGGATTGAGCGACGGTAGGTCCGGGCGATGCGCTCGAGCGACTGCTTCGACCTGATGTTGTTGTTCAGGAACTCCGCCAGCGTCCGCTTGGCGCGCATGGACGCGATCATGAAGGCGCTTTCCTTGCCGGCGGCGGAATCGTCCGCCAGTTCGGCGCTTCCTGACGTCGTCATCCTGATCCAATTACCTTCGGTATCGAAGGTGAGTTGGATGCCACCGATTGCCTCTTCAAGGCTGGCCGTAGTCGGCAGGGATGGGGCGGATGCGGGAGCAGACTGGGGTAGTGTAGGGCGTTGGACGTTTGACGAGCAGGCGCTCAGGCCTGCGGCCAACAGAAGGAAAGCGAATGGTTTCATGGAAGCCTCCGTAAGCGTGATGGAGGCATGGTGAGGTCCGGTGGCGACAGATGGTGTCGTAATTAGAAGGGGGTGTTTCATAAACGACGACATCAACTGTCGTCATTTCGGGTAATGATCCTCGTTGTCGCCTGCAAACAGGCAATTGTGGAGGCAATGCCATGAGGCGCGTCATGCTGAAGGCCGGTGGGAATCTGGAGTTCATTCGTTGCACCGGCGATCGGGCTAGCGTTTCCAGTGATGCTGTCGGCTATCTTTTCGAGATGCTTGAAATGGAAGAGGGCATCAGGTTGGGGGATGTGTTCCAAGTGCTCCGCAATAATCCCGGGCTTCTAAACATTTACAAGAACGTGTCTGGCCGCGAATTGCTGGAGGATGCGTTTTCAGGAGAGGCCATGCCGCATTCGAGTGAATATGATCCTGACGGTGTGGAGTATCTCGAACTGAGGCGCAACTGCCGGTTCGATCGTGATGCCAGGACATTTCAGCCCATGCATTTGCTTGACCTCACTGCCGTGGGATTCAGTCTCAAAGAGCCGCTCATCCGTGATCCGTATGCGTTTGCGACCGGACATCGCCAGCGCTGGAGTATGGCGAACGCTGCGCCCAGTGAATGGATGAACTGTCCGTTGCGTTTCGAATGTGGCACTAAGGTGTGGGAAGACTACAGCCAAAGGGCTCGCGACAAACTGGATTTCGGCTTGCCGGTTCTGGGGCAAGTCATTTACTCGATCCTCCATGAATTTTCATTCTTCGGGGTTGGGCAGCGGCGAATTGACCTGATGACTGAAATTGCTATGCAATCCCATTGGCAGGAACATTCTGATGGTCCTCGCTTGCAATAAACCAGCGTAATAGCCAGGCCTGCAAGGCGATCATGGACAATAGGGCTCGGCAGCCAATCGATGGCGCTGAACTCATGCTGCATGGGTAGAATGGCGGGCATTTCGAACTGGCGATATCCCGTTCAAGATAAATGGATTCTTGAGAATTGATAAAGGGGGGAACTGATATGAAAGAGCAATTCCGGGTCGATGCCCAAGGGTTCGTGAAGTGGCTTTCCGGATATCTGGACGATCCCCTGCAGGCTGAGAGCAAGGCGACGCAAACGCTTCACCAGTGGGTGGCCTCCAGTAGTCGCGCTGCCAAGCGGGCAGGTGATATCTGGTCCTGTTCTTCCCTGTTCGATGCGTATCAAAAGTACTATTGGAAATCGGTTGATCCGACCAAGGAGGATGATCAAGTCATCTACACTTTTGCTGAGTCTGAGCAGTGCTTACGGGCATTGGGACAAACGCTCAACCAAGCAATTGATGACCATGACGCTGAGGCGGCCTTGACCGCCTGCGAAAATATCCTGCGCTGGGGAGGGGTGGCACAGTGGAAAGTCGCCGGGCTTATCCGCTCCCTAGAAGAAAACCTGCCTGCCTATCTCGCTGCTGTCCGCGCGTATTTGAATGGCTGCGACGGGAGCACACCCTTCGTTGTGCTTATTGATGGGGCTGAATACGGTTTGGAAGTCGATTCCGGCACCACCAAAATCTATTCCCTGCTCAATGACGACTGGGCCATCTACGATGGCCGAGTCGGTGCCGCGCTTGGCCTCCTGGTGAGGCGGTGGGTCGAAGCCGAGAAGATCGAAGCCGTGCCGCAGGCCTTACGGTTTGCTTGGGGCTATGAGGATCGCCGCAATCCCAACCGGCGTGGTGATCGGACTTTTCCGATGTTCGGCCCCGCTATAGACCGTTTCAAGCACAACCTGTATCTGAACTGGCTTCTCGAGTATGTTTTGGAAAAAGAGAGCCGATTCGACGGCGTGGCTCACCCACTTCGTGCCTTGGAGGCGGCGCTTTTCATGATCGGTTATTCGGTGAAGGACCGGAAAGGCCGGAGTGACGATCCCGAGGCGGATGCAGAAAAGACCGAACTGGACACCAGGAACGATCAGGCGCGAACGTTTAGGGAAGCGATCATCAGGCAGTTCGGGAACGAAACCGAAGCTGTGATTCCTATGCAAAAGAATGGCAACTTCGGGGCAATCCTGACGGAACAAGGAGTCGAGGTCAGCAATTTGGGAGCATCGAGGCTGCTTGAGTGGCGTGTTTTTGACGAGGTTGAGCGATTCCTGAAAGAAAAGAATGGCCAGGCACAACGGGGCAATGCGGTTAATGGCAAGCTAGGCGATGACAAACTGCCTTTGGATTCCGTTGAGGGATACATAGCGCAGGTGATCTACGGGAAGGAGGAGGGCGATTTCGTATTCCGTCGCATCACGCCGATTGCAAACATTCTGGTCTGGGCTGGTGTTTGTAAGCATGGCCAGTCTTCGTTGCACCTGGTTGATTAATTTTTTTGCCGCCCAGAGGTCACTTCAGACAGTTGCTCTTTGAAACGTCCATCACAAATTCTGGGGTCCTGCTGAAGGTCAAATGGCAAGCATATGCAAACGGCAAACTGAATAACTGCAGTTGGTCAGGCCCGTTCGATGCCGGCGACGAGGGCGGACATTGATCACCGACGGATAAGCGGGCCATTCATTTGCGCAATAAAGCTAATGAGACTCCACCGAAATTATCGGCGAAGATGAGGCCAACAATATTCAGGCGTCGGTTATGACGTTCGTCGGATAGGCATAAAGTTAGAGTGGGGTTACGCTTTAACCTTTAGGGTAACGCTCTCGCGCTCGGCATCATGCGATTGGTGGGACGACAAGATGCTTACTGACTTCTTGCGGTCAAGGTGTTCTGGTATTTCGTAAGGCTTATAAGAAGAAATTAATGGGGTGCATAACTCGCTTAAAAATCGGGGGCTTCGTTTTGCTCCCTGACGGTTCCGGTATCGGCCGCCTTGATAGCGTTTCGGATCAGGAAGCCATCGTTACACTGTTTCACTCCTTTATCGAGCTGGAAGAAGTTCGGCTCCCCGCAACTCGTTTGGTGCGTGCCTTCCTCTGCCCCGGAACGCGGGTTTATTTAATTTCCGAAGATGGCATCCCAAAAATCGGTCGTGTCATCAATTACGATATTTCTGAAAATGGTTATGTCGATTACGAGGTGCAGTTTCCAAATCGGCGTATCGAATATTTTCCGGAAATCGATTTGCGCGTGCGCTGCTGGCGCGCTAGAGGGAATCCTGCTGATATCTTGGCTGCCGGTATTGGCGAAGCCCAATTTCTGCATGATCGGCGATTGGCGGCGACAAGGAAGTTGGTTGAAGCCCGCGCTAGTGCGCAGGGCCTCACGGGACTTATTTCCAGCGGTATCGAGTTTGTTCCACATCAGGTCTCCGCAATTCGTCGCATATTGAGCGATCCGCTCTTGCGTTACTTGCTTGCCGACGAAGTCGGACTTGGCAAGACCATCGAGGCCGGCGTCATCATCAGGCAGATTCTTATCGACGGTCCTGAGAGATACGTTGGTGTGTTGGTGCCAGGCTCCCTCGTTTCACAATGGCGAAATGAGTTAAGAGAGAAATTCTACGTCGATGACTTCCTCGGTACGGCAGAAGTTTTTGCCCACGATGAATGCGACGAACTTGAGCGAATTCCGGATTTGCTGGTGATCGATGAGGCACATCACATCGTTGGTGACGAACTGGAACCCGCGATCAGGGCGCAGCTTGCTGAAATTGCCCATAAGGCACCGCGCTTGTTGCTGCTTTCGGCAACCCCCGCACTGGCTAATTCGGAGAAATTCCTGTCATTGCTTAACCTGCTCGATCCGAACGCTTATCGCATGGATGAGTTGGAGGCTTTCAAAAGGAAACTGGACCAGCGGCAGGAGTTTGGTCGACTGCTCCTTGGACTGATTCCTGATTCGCCGGGTCTTATCCTGCGACGTCGGGCAACCGATGCGAAACGTCTGTTCCCTGGTGACACTGATGTCGAAGAACTTGCCAATCGCCTGGAGAATGCGACTAGGGACGGCGTCGAGGATATTGCAATGCTCACGTCTGCACTCAGTCAGCATATAGCCGACACTTACCGCATCAATCAGCGAGTGATTCGCTCCCGGCGATCTGATGCGGCGGGATGGGAATTCCAACTGCGAGGGCCGAAGGTCCAGGAGGGAGAGAAACCGGGTTTTTCGCACGTGCAAGTCGACGATGACGAAGATCGGCGCATCCATGATATCGTCAATGCCTTGGAAGATTGGCGTTGTGCAGCGCGTAGTGCTGTCGAGGGGGCTTCGGACGAGATTCGCTTGCAGGCCGCGCTACGTTATCGTGACCTCGTCGAGTTTCTCGGTATCGGCGTTGACGCTTTTGCGGATGCCATGGTGTCCGGCACGATTCTGTTCCCGGGCGAGGAGGAGATTAGGGAAGGTATCCGGTCGATCCTGGAATCCGATCCCGGGCCGCGCCGCAAATTGGAAGTTGCGGAAGACAGCCTTCGTTTGCTCAAAGGGCAGTTGTCGCCGCACGCTAATGTCAAGATTGTTGCATTTTGCTCGGCATCCTCCTTGGCGCAAGCACTTCACAAGAAAATTACACGGTTTGATCGGGCCGCGGCCTGCGTGATTACTCGGGACCTTTCGCCGGAGCAGGTCGAAAGCATCCTCAAGCAGTTCATCGATTCGCCGAATACCTGGTTACTGATCGCGGATCGTAGCGGCGAAGAAGGCCTGAACCTGAGTTTCGCGGATGCGATTGTTCACATCGATCTACCGTTGTCGGCGACACGCATCGAACAACGCATCGGCCGCGTGGACCGCTTCGGTCGGCGCAAAGCCATCATCCGCCAACGCATCCTACTTCCCTATACCGATGACGGCAGCGTTTGGTCGGCGTGGAAAAATGTGCTTGCCGAAGGTTTCCGGGTGTTTCATGAACCCATCAGCGATATTCAGTTCCTCCTCGACGAAATCGACCGGGAATTTGCGCTAGTCATTTTCGATGGTGACGTAATAGGGTTGGAGGCGTTTGCTGAAAACTTGCGCGAAAAGGTGGCTGCCGAACGAAAAACCCAAGATGAGCAATATGCTCTCGATCGACTTGCACTGGCGGATGAGAGCGTCACTGCATTTATCGAAACGATGGACGAATTCGAGGAGGTGGAGAGTAAATTTGGTGAGGCTCTGGAGTCCTGGTTGGTGGGCGCGCTCCAGTTGACGCGTTATCGGCCATCGCCGCAAGTCCCCGACATATTCTGCATGGCTTGGGGGGACCGTACCCTGGTACCGCGCCAGCCCTGGGAAACCCAGTTCGGCCTGGATAACTCGCGCATGATGACTTGGCGGCGGCGCATTGCAATCACTAATCCGGGTGTAGTACTGGAACGGCCAGGTAGCCCATTGTTGGACTCCTGTCAGCGATTTATGCGTTGGGACGATCGTGGTGCCACCTTCCTGACTTTGCGCATCGATCCCACTTGGCCGAAGGAAAGTCCGCCTTGGTTGGTGTTCAAACTATGCTTTGTCATTGAACCAGACCTGCCGGAAACCTCAGAGATATTTTCCCGAGCCGATGACATGGCAGGTTTGCGTCGAGCGCAGCAGTTCCTGCCGCCGTCAATGCACGTGATTTATCTCGATGTTAAAGGGACGCCGGTCACAGACGCGGACCATCTGGCGATGCTGGAACGGCCGTACTGGAAAACGCGTGACGGGTGCGCGGGCGACCTGAATCTTGGCAGTCGCCCGGAGTTACTGGCCGAATTCATTGACCCAGCCTTGCTGCCTTCCCTCAGTGCGCAGGTATGCGAGCAAGGAACGTGTGAAATCCTTCAACGGCGTGAAGTCCTCACCATGCTCGAACAGGCTGCTCACAGGGCGCACGCGGATGCCGAGCGGCGCAGGCGTAGCCTATTAAGGCGCGCACATTTCGATGGCCTTGATATCCGAGATGAATTGGACGTCAATCAACAAATCGCGCTAGCTGTGGCACAACCGCAGATTCGCCTCGATGCCATCGGGCTGTTTGTCGTTTGTGGAGAAATTGGATTGGCAAGTGAAACCCTATGAACGAAGCCGCCGTATTCCACAAACTTTTTCGTCTGCTGGCAGGACAAGACGACGGGGCTACCTGGTCTGCCGCTGACATTCCCGCCTTCGACCGACTTCGCCGAGCACTCCTCGCCCCACCTAGCCAAGTGTCCATCACGGACTTGGCTGTACTCCTGCGGCAGGCCTTGGTATTTGAATCAATGCGCAGGAATTGGGCGTCTCCGGCCGAATGCGATGTGTTGGGTGCCCGGTGGATGGAGTTGCAAGACTGGTCGTCGTTTGGCTTGAGGGCTGTCGCCATTCCTGGGGGATGGCGTGTCTCCCCGCTGCCTTGGCAACCTGACTGGATCACGGTCGATGGGACTCCTTCCCTCGAAGCCTGGGCCTCTGCCGAAAACGTATGCCGGCATTTCGAAGCGGCGTCGGTGCAGGCTGATCCTTTTCTGTCCAAGCTGAATCGCAAGGCTTATCGAAGTGCCGCCCAGCGTAACGCTGTGCGAGCCGCACTGCGGGCGCCCGCCGGCAGCACACTGATCATCACGTTGGCGACGGGTGAGGGAAAGAGCCTGATTCCACATGCAGTGGCTGTCGCTGGCTATGGCAATTATCCTGGCCAGCCCAGTGATGGCGGAGTGACCCTAGTTGTCGTTCCTACCATTGCTCTTGCCCTCGATCAGGAGGCCGCTGCATCGGGTGTGGGATTCGCGTTGCCACTGGCCTACCGTAGCGGGGACCAGGAGAATAACCGACAAATCATTGAAAGAATCGAGGCGGGTAGCCAGTCATTGTGCTACGCGTCGCCGGAGGCGGTATGCGGGGCATTGCGGGAACCGTTGAAGGCGGCCGCCCGCGCCGGGCATATCAAAGCCATAGTCATTGACGAAGCGCATCTGGTCGATGCCTGGGGCACTGGTTTCCGGACAGAATTCCAACTGCTGAGTGGCTTGCGCCGGGAATTGATTCAACTTTCATCCGAATGCCGGCAGCCACGCACGCTTCTCCTTTCGGCAACGCTCACCGAAACCGCACTCGAAACCTTACGAACATTATTCGGTGCCCCCGGCGAGTTCGCTGAATTTGCCGGCGCAACCCTTCGCCCGGAGCCCGAATATTGGCTCGCCTCGCCGACGAACGAAGCTGAGCGTAGCGATCGCGTTATCGAGGCTTTGCACCACATTCCCCGGCCGGCAATTCTTTACGTCACCCGGGTGAGCGATGCGGAAAACTGGTTTCAGTATATTTCTGGGCTGGGTTTTCGGCGCATCCGCCTGGTTACCGGGAAAACCAACCTCGCCGAGCGCGATGTCGTGCTCGCCGAATGGCGTGCTGGCAATATCGATTTGGTTATCGCTACCTCGGCATTCGGACTAGGAATCGATTATCCGCATGTCAGGAGCGTCGTCCATGCATGCATTCCGGAATCTCTGGACCGTTTCTACCAGGAGGTCGGCCGGGGCGGCCGCGATGGACGAGCCTGTATGTCCCTGTTGATCCCGGCGCATGAGGATTGGTCGGCAGCCAAGCATGTCAGCGATGTCACCGTCATCGGCATCGAGCGTGGTTTGCAGCGCTGGCAGGCGATGTTCGAGAATGGGGAGCATCTCCCAAACAGTTCGGTTTTTTATGTGCGATTGAACACCAGTCCCGGTCAGGGCGATGACGATATCGACATGGTTGGCGAACTCAGTGCGGATTGGAATGCACGAACCCTAACCCTCATGGAGCGTGCGGGACTTATCCGACAATGCGGCATGGAACGCCGTACGGACAATTATGAGCCATGGCAAAAGATCGAAATTCTTGACCACAACCACCTGCACCATGATACGTGGCAGAGGCGAGTTGGGCCTTTGCGGCAGACCATCGCTAAAGCTAACAGCAACAACCTCAGCCTAATGCAGCGATACGTCCTGCAACAAGAATGCATTACCCGCTTGTTGATCCAACTTTATGGCGATGACCGGGTCGGCGCAGCTTGCACCTCGTGTTCACAGTGTCGTGCGAAGCCGGCATCGCGTATCTCGCCTGTCGCTACTGCGCAGACTTTCCCATGGCAGCAACCGCTTCCACCCGTGGACCCCGTGTTGGGCTTGATGGACGGCCGCTACCGCCTAATCGTCTTTTACGACTCGGCCGGGCGCGATTCGCGCTGGTACCGGCGCTTGGGCGAAGTTTTCGAAGTGCTTGGGCAGAGCGGCGTGAATAATCTGACCCTGTTGGCGAATCAGGATGAGTTTGATAACGAGGTCACCAGGCGATTGTCCGGTCATCCGTGGTTCGTCGCCAAAGTCGCTCGCCTGCTGCCGGGACGGCTTCCTCCGGGGCCGGAGGTTATTCTGTCGGCCGAACGGCCGCCACTGACTAGAACAAATATCAGCCCGCGCAGTATCAACAAGGCGCGAATCTTTATTCTGCCCATGGATACCGAGTCACCCGATCGTCCCGGCATCAAGTTGTCCCAGTGTTTCGATGGGCGGATGTTCCATTTCGACGAATTCCACCAAAGGCTAATGAGATGAGTGTTGTGACAACCGTGGAAGCTGTGCCGAACAGACTGCGTCTGATCTTCGATTATTTTTGTGGCAAAACCCAGTCCGAACCACTCGAACGAATCGAGAACCTGATGTCGCCGCCTGCGCTACGCCATGGCGGTAACGATTGGGATATTGATAACCCGGCTGTGATGTTCAGGAACACGCTGCGTGAAGCCTACGCATTGAAGATGGTGGAGGAGAGCGACGGCAAATTGCG
>CALJZP010000262.1 GCA_937983545.1 uncultured Azonexus sp. | reverse complement strand
GGGCTGCCGACATGCCTGATCCGAGCGACGCGTTGCTGACGAACTGCACGTTGGTGCTGGATGGTGAAACCAGACTGGCTTGTGGGGAAATCTGGGTTTCCCCACCGATCGTTTCCTCAAAAATCTCTCTGGCTACTTCTTCTACATCCAAGGCATTGAAACTGTCTTGCTGGTTGAGGAAACCAAATAACAACAGGCGATCGCACACGGAATTGATACGGCGCGGAATGCCACTGCTGGCCTTGAAAATTGCCTCGAAGGCAGAGGCGGCAATCTTTGGGCTTTCCTTGGCGCCCGCCAATTTGAGGCGATGCTCGATGTATGCCTGGGTCTCAATGACGTCCAGAGGGCCGATATGGCAGGCCGCGATGACGCGTTGACGAAATTGCATCATGTGCGGACTTTGCAGAATCTGACGAAATTCCGGCTGGCCGATCAAGAAGCTTTGCAGTAGTGCCTGATTACCGTACTGGAAATTGGACAGCATGCGAAGCTCTTCGACCGCACGGGTGGTGAGGTTCTGTGCTTCGTCCACAACCAGCAAGCATCGCTTTCCCTTCGTCGCCATGCTGATTAGGAAGGCTTCCAGTGACATCAGGACATCCGATTTGGCGACATCCTTGGTGCGTAGTCCAAATGCTGCACCAACCAGGCGCAATGTATCGTCAGCATCTAGTTGGGTACTGACCAGTTGAGCCGCGACCACTTTCTCCGGATCCAGACTTTCGAGCAATCCACGGACGATAGTCGTCTTTCCGGCGCCCACTTCACCAGTAATTACAATGAATCCTTCATTTTGGTGCATGCCATATTCGAGATAAGCCTGCGCTCGGCGATGCTGTTTGCTACCAAAGTAGAAAGTGGGGTCAGGGTTCAGCTGAAAGGGTTTGCTGTTCAGGCCGTAAAAAGCTTCGTACATGCGTTCAGTAGGTGTAGGTCACGGTGCCGATCAGAGCGTTTTCCTTGAAGGAAACCGTTCCGTCGGATTCGGTATGGCGGATACTCACGGAGCCAGAGGTTTTTGCTCCGAGTTTGGTGGCCAGATTCAACTGGTACTGGTTAGTTGTCGTTTTGAGAGAGTTGCTACCTATTCCTGTGCTTTCCTGGCGAGAAAGCAGTGCATTCAGCGTGGATAACGGACTGATCTGGTGCGAATAGTTGATGATGAAACCCTCCTGTCGAATCTCCGATGCACGGGAGAAATCGTCAGTCGTTGCCGCGGCAGCCAAGGTTGATTGGCTCAGGTTACGATTTAACAAGAGGGTAATGGAGTTGCGTGCACCGAGAAGAACAAGCGCCAATTGTTGCCGACGCTGGATGGTAGCCCGTGAAGCCAGAAAACTGCTGGTGACCTGCGCATTGGGATCGAGCGTTGGACGTGCCAGGAAGAAACTCTGAATTGCAGCCGTTCGAGCTGGTTCCGGCAGGCCGGCATATTGCGCAGCAATCACGCTGTAGAGGCTACCGTAGCCTTGGCTGGCAAACTGATTGGGCAGCACCGAAACATCGCGTGTATCGCTGAACTGGATGCTACTCTGCGGGAAACGATGCGAGATGTTGATGTTATGGCCATCACCGAAGAAGCGCCGTTCTTTGAATGCGGAAAGCTGGGTTCTTTCGGTGGGATTCCAGTCAAAACCGTAACCGTGCGTGGTTCGGTCCTGTTGGTCGGCTGAAGCATAGTTGTTTTCTTCCCATCCACCAGAACCAACAATACGGAACTGCGGTGTGATTGCGTAGGTAAGTCGAGCGTTCAGGCGACTAGCATCGGTTTGGCGTCCAGTGCTGTAATCGACACTCTGAGTACTAGCGTCTCCAGACCACTGTAGGTTACTGAATGGTGTGCTTCCCTTGATTTGGCCGGCCCACTCGGAGAGGTCGATGTTTGCAACCCTGCTGGCATCAGAACGAGTGGTTGATCGGTTGTAGCGTAGCGAATAATCAACCAGGCCTCCAAGTTGGCCTCGTATAGACGGGGTGAGGCCGAACGTTCGGGTTTCTGTCGAATTAGCGTTGACTGTGGTGGCGCCGGGCGATTGTGCGCCGAACGCCGATATCGATTGTTGCGCAATCCGGGCATTGGCGTCTATGAACACCCAGTTGTCCACCGCCTGCAAGGTGGCGAAACTGTTCAGGTTATTCTGTGTGCGACTGTGATCCGATTTGGCATACATCTGGGCATTTAGGGCGTAGTCCAGATAAGCCTTGAGCCGAGCCGATTGACCCTCAATACGTATTCCTGGGGTCAGCTGAGTAATCAGGTCCCCTTCCTTGTTCCCCTGGGCTCGATTGAGGGCTGCATTGTCGGTGAGCGTTTCCGTCAAACCAATTCTCGGTTTGATCGACCACGCACGAGTCAAGGTGCCGGGCTCATTGGTCTCCGATGCCGGCGCGCCAATGGTCTGATTGGTCTGTGGCGCACTACCCCCAGGAATTCCACCACCGAGGTTGGTAATCGATCCTGGGGTAGTTTGTGCAAAAACCGAAGTTGTTACAACGCCAAGTACCAGCACGGTAAGCTGATTGATTTTCTTGCTAACCATTCTGACCATATCCGTAGCCATACCCATACTCATACCCGTAGCCAGCAGAAGCACTCTCTCTGGATTGATTGAGGACCATCATTTTGACCGGACAGGATTCAATCGTCCCTACAGCCTCCCTGACCGCAGATTGGGCTGTCTGGCCGGCATGGACAACAAGGACCACTTGCCCCATGTGAGTTGCCAAGGCCCTGGCTTCGGTTGTCAGGAGCAGGGGGGGGGAGTCGAAAATGATAATTCGGTCCGGATAGCGGTTGGCCATGTCATGCAGCAGTCTGACCATGGCGGCACTGGCGAGCAATTCCGTCGCACGCTGGTGTTGAGTGCCGCTAGGGAGAAGAGAGAGTTTTTCAATATTGGTCCGGAGCAGGACGTCAGAGATGTCAACTGAATCCTGGTCAACAACATCCAGCAAACCAGAAGCGGGTGGGAGTCCGAGCATGTTCAGGACTGACGGGCGAGCAACGTCAGCGTCGACCAGCATGACCGTATTGTCCAGTTCCATCGCGATACTGATGGCAAGGTTGATGGCCGTAAAGCTCTTGCCCTCCCCTGGTAGCGCACTCGTTACCATGATCAGGTTGCCATTTGGGACACGTGGTACCCCCTTGCCCATGGCGTTGGCGATGAGTGGCCGCTTGATTACCCGATACTCATCGGCCATCTTGCTGCGAGTTGCATTGGGCACCAGAAGTCCTGCACCGGCAATGGCATCGAGATTGATATCGACTTTCTTTCTGACGCTGGCTTTAGGGGGAGCCGACGGGGGCTGAGGCTCCGGAGCCTTTTGAGGCTTGAGCAGCAAAGAATCCGGTCTGCTTGACGAACCATCCTCTATCAGAGGGGAGTCAGGACGATCGACAGGAAGCGGTGCATGGATTTGGGGCGCCTGCTCTGGAAATTCGGCACCTGCCTGACGCAGTTGTTCCAGACGCTTCGCTGCTTGTTCAATAAGGCTCATGGTCAGGCTCCTGCAGCACGCTTGGCAAGGAAGCTCAGGGCAGCAACGCCTGCACCATAGCTGACGAACAATCCTGCCGTGGCCGCGATGAAGCGGCGTAGACTTGCGCGTTCCTGTTTGATGCGAGCCTCATTGGGCAGGAGTGAAACGGTACCGAGTACCTGCAGTCCTGTTACGTCACGAAGGGTTTTGGCATCGAAAAATACTGGTCGAATCTGGCTGGCGGCAAAGGCGGCAAACAGGCCTGCAACAAGGGCTGCCACCAATCCCCCTGGAAAAAGAAGCATGCGGTTGGGAGCAACAGGGTTGTTCGAGGCGCGCGGTGGGTCAATCAGGCGGAAATCTGCTACAGAGCCGGTAGAGTCGAGATCGCCAGAAAGCTCGGCACTTTCTCGCCGGCTTACCAATTGTTCATAGTTTTTCTTATGCACATCGTAATCGCGATTTAGCTGAACGTATTCAGCTTCGATCTGTGGGGCTGTCTTCATCATTTCTTTCTGACGTGATGCCCGACCTTCGTATTCGCTGACACGGGCACGAAGCGATGCAACGGCTGCTTCTGAGGTTGCTAGTGAGCGCTTCAGTTCCATACTGGCGGCACCACTACCAGCGAGAAGAGACGGGTTTGTCGCAGCAGCCTTGCGTAATTCAGCGACTTCTCTGCGCTTTTGATCCTCAAGTTCCTTGATCACGCGGCGAGTGTTCAGTACATCGGGGTGCTGCTCGGTATATTTCTGTAGGAGAGTGTCAAGATTCCGCTTTTGAGTTTCAATGCGGCCATCCAATTCAGGCATCGATACTCCCGCACCATCCGAGTCTCCGCCACGCCCCATGCTGTCCCCGAGAATTTGTCGTTTTAAGGCGTCGCGGGATTGTTCAGCTTCGCGCAATTCGAGTCTGGCTTGGGTAAGCAGATTATTCGTTTCCGCAAAGCGACCCAACGAGTCCTTGCCTTCTGTCGTCTGAAACTCGATATTCTTGACCTTGAACTCTTTGAGGCGTGTCTCGGCTTCCGTCAGCTTGGCCTCAACGGACTTGATCTGATCATCAATAAACTTTCGTGCTGACTCGGAATCCTGGCGTTTGTTGCCCAGGCTCGATTCGACAAAAATCGAAACTAACGCTTGTACGACCCTTTGTGCGCGCGCCGGGTCGGTATCGCGGTACGAGAGGGTGTACAGGTTGTCGCGGCCCACTCCCTGAATCTTGAGAGATTGGGTGAGCGACTCAATGAGTTCCTCCTGCTCCGCTTTCCCTTTGATGTTCAGATCGAGATCCGCCATTCGGATAACTTTCTCGACGTTGGGTCGGCTGATCAGGGTGCGGCTAAGCATCATAATCTGCTGGTCAACGTTTGGCTGTACAGCCAGGCCAGCCATCAGAGGCTTCAGAATCGACTGAGTATCGACAAAAATTCGCGCAGAGGCTTCATAGCGGTCGGGTATGCGGAGGATCACGCCGGCGGCTACCGCTCCGACAATCCAGGCTGCCAGCATTCCCAGTCGACGATGTTTCCAGGTCGCACGCAATATCGCCGATAGCTGGCGAAGAATCTCATCCATCTAGATGTCCAGAATCAAAGCCGCTCTCGATCAGGTGACCGGAGCGGCAAATTTAACAACTGAGAGTTAAAACCAGCTTTGCGGAATGATCAGGACATCACCCGGCTTCATCTCTACGTTGGCAGATACATCGCCACGTTTGACGAGGTCTTTCAGACGAACACTGTATTGCGCGTTGTTCTCCGAGGTACGCAGGATGGATGCCTTGTTCCCGTCAGCAAAGTCGGTAATGCCACCCACGGCAATCATGACATCCAAGAGAGTCATCTTCTGCTTGTACGGGAGAATTTGCGGCTTTGTTGCTTCGCCAATAACGCGAATCTGCTCGCTGTAGGGTCCGACAAAGCCAGTGACAATCACAGTCACCACCGGGTCACGGATGAACTTGGCAAGTTCTTTTTCGATTTCCCGTGCCAGGGTTGTGGAATCCTTGCCCATGGCGTTCAGATCGTCGATCAGCGGCGAGGAAATCTTGCCATCAGGGCGAACTGGAACCGACATCGACAACTCCGGGTTGCGCCATACGACAATATTCAGATTGTCACCCGGGCCGATTTTGTAACTGTAATCAGCGGATGCTGCTGCAGACGGCGCTGCCGGGTGAGAACTGCAGCCGACCATGGAGACCAGAGAGATTGATGTGGCAGCGATCGCCAGCCATTTGAGTACTTTTTTCATGGGATTCATCGTATTGGACATTTCATTTTCCCGGACAAAGATGATCGTTAAGCTGGAGCAGGCAACCAACAGGCATAATAATAGCGGAACTCCGCTAGGTTGTAGTGAGGGTAAACGATTCAATCGGAAGTATTTCACGATCGTGTTAAACGCCGTGACGCAGAGCTTCGACAATGTCCGCCTTGGCGGCTCGTCGTGCGGGAACGATCGCGGCAAGCATGGAGGCGATAAAACCAACGGCACCAGCGGTTAACACCGTGGTCGGATCGAGTCGAATCAGTGCGGTATAGCCGAGATTTGCATTCGGCGGGGGCGGCATTGGAATGCCAACTGCCGAAATACCTAATGCAGCAAGGCAACCAAGGATTGTGCCCAGGAGGCCGCCAAGAAGGCCCAGCCAGAAACTTTCAATCATGATCAACCGGAACACCCAGTCGGAACGGTCACCAATTGCCCGCATGGTGCCAAATTCCCGTGTTCTCTCAAAAAGGGTCATGTTCATGCTGTTTATGACGCTGAGCAAGACCATGATCAGGATGATCAGGCGCAAGACACCAAATTGCCGGTCATACAGGTCTACTGTCTTTTCGTAGAAGTCGGAGAGCGCATACCAAGGGGTTACGTCAAGCCCCTGATTGGCTAGTAGCTGCCTCATTGACGCCACAGTGGAGCTTGTTGACTCCGTATCGCTTAGCTGAACTACCAGCAAATGTATGCCGTCGGTATCCATGAGTGTCTTGGCAACGTCGAGCGGAATACGTACTGCGCGGGAATCAAATTCCTTCGAGAAACTTTGAAAAATGCCGACAAGCTCGAAATCCAATGTGTTCACTGCGCCGGCTGCCAAAGTCATAACGATGGTGACGCGGTCACCGATTTTCAGGCCCAGAGACTTTGCCACTCCGTCGCCGACGACAATGCCATCGTGGTCGGTGCCGGTTAGTGCACGTCCCTCGACATAGTTCAGGAATGTGCCGAGCTTGGCTTCGCCATCCGGTTCTATCCCTTCGCCGACAATCCCCAGATCGCGACGCCCATTGTTGATCACTCCGGTAAAACCAAGTCGCGAAATGGCTTGATCAATTTCTGGTATCTGGCTTGTCAGTTTTGATTTGAGTTCATCGCCATTCTTGATCAGGAATTTTTCTGGAGCCCGCGTTTTGTTGTCGCTATAGCCAGTGCGTGTAATCTGAATATGACCTGTTTGGGAATGGATAATTGCCTTGCCCAGTTGAATGAAGATATCGTTGACGAAGCCGCCGGCCAGGATTAACCCCGAGACGCCAATGGCAATTGCTGCCAAGGTGGCAGAAGTGCGCACTTTCTGGCGAAAGATATTGCGTAGGGCTAAAGAGAAAAGAGTTTTTTGCATTACTGATTTGTACGCAATGCGTCAACAATATTTAAGCGGCTCGCCTTCCATGCCGGCATGAGACTGGCAAGCAAGGTGGTAATGGTCGAAAGTGCAAGGGCATCAATTACTAACTGGATGGTTATTATGACTTGGCCGGTAAATCCCCGTGCCATCCCGGGAGGTGGGGGCATTGGTATGCCAATGAACGAAATTAATTCTGCCAAAAAAATGGCCGACATAACACCAATCAAGCCGCCTGCAATACCTAGCAATAAACCTTCAAGCAAAAACTGAATCCATATCTCGCGACTGCGCACACCGACGGCAAGGATGGTGCCGATCTCTGTTGTACGCTCAAGTACGCTCATGGTCTGGATATTGGATATCGTTAGTACAATAATAAGCCCGATAATGATTTTGATGATCTCCACCTGCTTACTAAATAGCACCACGGTTTTGTTATAGAAATCAGCTAAATCGCTCCATGGAACCAGTTGAAAGGTTTCTGAAGGTAGAGTCGATCTGAGTTTCTTGATGGTGGTTGCAGTGGCATCCGTATCTTCCAGAAGTCCCACCCATGAAGTTGCACCATCTACACGCATTAATTTTCGAGCTAACGGAATCGGAATACGCAGAGCGTAATTGTCGAATTCTTTGTTGATCGTGTAGAAAATCCCTGTGACGGTGACTTCAATTGCGTTGGCCCCACCGTTGGCAGCGGTAACCAAGAGGACGATCTGTGAGCCCGGCTTGGCTCCAAGGTTTTTGGCTAGCCCCTCCCCGAGAATGACCGATTTGTCGTCCAGGCTACTCAGATCATTGCCTTCTGCGATCGTGATTCGGCTACTTATCGGTCGCTCACGAACGGGGTCAATTCCTTCGCCAGAGAACGTTACGGTTGTATCGCCCAGGCTGGCAAGTCCAAAAAAAACCAAGCGCGGTGTCAGGCTCTTTAATCCAGGGTGTGCTGCTACCGATGATTCCTGATGCGACTGGGCTGGTAACAAATAATTGTAGGGATCGGACAAGCCCTTTTCAAAATAGCCTGGGCGTACAATTTGAAAATGTCCAAGTTGGGAGTGAATTGTCGCCTCCCGCATGTCGTGGAAAATCCAGTTGATAAACCCCCCGGCCAGAAGGAAGGCAACCACGCCCCCGGCGACCGTTAAGGCAGCCACGATTGTCCGGCTGCGATTCCGGAGTAGATTCAGAACTGCAAGACGGATAAGTGTCTGGAACACGGAAGCAGCCTACAACTAAGGGTAAGACGATTGTATCGTGGTAGAGATAGAATGCCAGCGTTCGGATTGAATTTGATTTTTCGGTGATGCTTGAGCGGAGGGGGATTGCATGAGCAACTTTGATTACACGCAGGCGTTTTCCAGAAATATCGGTTGGGTTACTGAGGCAGAGCAGGTACGTTTGCGAGAAACACGGGTTGCCATCGGTGGCTTGGGCGGTGTTGGCGGGGTGCATTTGTTGACCCTTGCTCGTTTGGGTATCGGCAAGTTTTCAATTGCGGATTTTGATGTCTTTGATATCGTTAATTTCAATCGTCAGGTTGGTGCGCTGACTTCAACCATCGGTCGATCGAAATTGGAGGTTCTTTCGGAAATGCTTCGCGACATTAATCCGGAGGTCGATCTCAAAATATTTCCCGACGGTATCAATCAGGGCAATATCGATAGCTTTCTCGAGGGAGTTGATGTCTACGTCGATGGTTTGGATTTCTTCGTTTTTGACGCTCGGCGAGCCACTTTTTCTGCTTGTGAGTCGAAAGGGATTCCGGTTGTCACGGCTGCGCCGCTTGGCTTAGGGGCTGCGCTGGTTGTTTTTGGTCCCGGGAGTATGTCTTATGAGGAGTATTTCGGTTTCAAGAACTGTCGAAATGAGCTTGATCTTGCAATAAATTTTCTTATTGGATTGTCTCCCGCGATGCTTCAGCGCGGCTATGTTGCTGACATGAGCCGAATCAACCTTCGGGAGCGGCGGGGCCCGTCATGCATTGCTGCTTGCCAGCTCTGTGCAGGCGTGGCGGCAGTGGAGGTCCTCAAACTGGCGCTGAGGCGTCCTGGTATTCGGATGGCGCCTTGGGCAAGCCAATTCGATTCATATCGAATGAAATATATTCGTACATGGCGTCCGTTGGGGGCAAAAAACCCCATTCAGCGGCTCATGGGTTTTCTCGTTAGGCGGCAGCTAGGGTTATAACGAATCGAGTTGGGATTCAATAATGAACGAGTCTGCACTCTTGCGCTTCGAGCGTTCAGGGCGGGTGGTGGGGTATCCGATACGCAGGACGATATGTGGTAGTTCATCAGCCTCAAGATTCAAAACATTGCGAGAGAGAGCAAGAGCTTTCTTTGCGAATCCAGCGGCCGTTTCATCAAATTCGCCTCTTTGCAATCGATTCGCAATGTCAGTAATGACATAGTAAGGATGTACCGCCAGACCTGCCTGGTTGAGATTTGTCCAAATCTCGGCCAGCTTATGGCCCGCTTGCCAAGTGAGTGCCGGTTCTTGTTTGCTGGAAATTACGATCAGGGCGGGCGCGTTTCGCACTGGCAGGCTATCGATAAGTGCCATAGCCTTTGAAATCCCCAGCAAATTCAGGGCTGACATTCGGGGCCAAGAGGAAATGAATTTCATGAACGCCTTTCCGCCGGGGGGGAGGTGTAGCGTCCTCAAATCTAGGCCGTCGCCCGTTTCGGCTTCAGATGGTGACCACCGTAGGCTGGAAAATAACCACTTGTGAAGTTCTTCGTTTTTGAAGCGAAGCTCTGAACAGATTTTTATCGCCTCAGCAAGTTTCCGGATAGAGGTGGGCTCAGAGATGAATTGGAGTCTGATTTGATTGTCAGCTCCAATTGGCTCAATGGGTGAGTTGTTTATCGAGCCGATAAAAGGGTGTCGGTTGGTGTGTCGCTGGCGAAGGGCACTTTCCGTTGCCTCATTAATCCTGTCTGGTGGTGCAAACGATAGCCGCCAGTTTCCGGCTGTATCGATTGATGCTGAGGTGTTGTTCGATCCGCAGATTTGCTCAAGGTTGTAGCTGAGGGCGCCGGTGCTCAACAAGGTTGCATGGCCTGTCGGACCGAACAGATCCTTTGAGCCTGCATGATGATAGACAACCTCCCAGCGGTCGCCAACGTTTACAAATCGCCAAGGTTGCGAGTTGTCTGCTGACGGTGTAGTCACTGCCAGATCAATGGTGCGCTTGGCTATTTCAGAGATCATGGCTCATTGTATTCAACGTACCGGTAAAGAAAAACCCCCTGTGTTTTTGCACAGGGGGTTTGGTGGTGCCAAGCAGGATTGAAATTATTGTTGCTTGCGGCGGCGCGTTGCAACAAAGCCCAGCAGGCTGGCGCCAAGAAGGCCAAGCATCCCTGGCTCAGGAACCTTCTGAATGGACAGAGAGGCGCTTTTCACCGTGACTTGATTTTCCTCGGTTGTGAAACCAAGGCAGCCATTGGCGGCACCAGCTGCAGCGCACTCGGCGTTGGTGAGCAAACCAAATCCATCGAGCTGCAATTTCACGTTGTACCAATCGTCAGGGGATGCAGTCAGTTTGATCAATTGGTTGAGGCTGTAGTCAGAGCCAATTGTCAGGCCGGTTCCTGTGATGTCAAGCGTAAAGATGTCGCGGCAAGGGATGGCGCTCACAGATGCGCAGGTGCCGGCAACGTTTTCAGTTTCCTTGAAGTGGATTGCAAATGTGAGCGAGGTGCCGAGATTCGGGCCAATAAAGGGGCTAATCGGCTGCAGTGTGATGACATCGAATAGCGTTGCTTGCTTGAGGTAAGCACCGGTAACGGGCATATTGGTATGGCTGAATTGCACGGTCTGAACCGGAGCTGCTCCCGTATTCAGATTGCCCGCCCATTGGCCGTTGGTTCCGCCGGACACCGAAATCGAACTCGGGGTGCTTGGCACATTCCAGTTGCGGCCCCAAGACAGCGTGGAGGGCATGTTCAGTACCGGATTGATGTCGGAGGTGCTGGTCGGAGTGACGCCATTTTCCCATGTCCAGCTCTGGAAACCGGAATTTACAGATGCCGACCAGGTCGTAATAGCGGGTAGCGCGTGT
>CALJZP010000261.1 GCA_937983545.1 uncultured Azonexus sp. | reverse complement strand
AACTCTAGGCGGAGTGGTCATTGGTGAGGTATTGCGGCGCTCTCAACTCGATCCGGCCAAGGTCGAATCTCTCGTAATGGGGCAGGTGATTCAGGCCGGCAGCAAGATGAATCCTGCCCGGCAAGCCGGCATGGCCGCAGGCTTGCCGGTCGAGGTGCCGGCCATGACCGTCAACCGCGTGTGCGGCTCAGGCGCTCAGGCGATTGTCAGCGCCGCCCAGGAAATCTGGGCAGGTTTCACCAGCTGCGCCATTGCGGGCGGTATGGAAAACATGGATATGGCCCCCTATGTCCTGCCGCAAGGTCGTTGGGGCGCACGCATGGGTGAAGTGCAACTGTTCGACAGTATGTTGCTGGATGGCCTCAACGATGCATTTTCCGGCCAGCACTCGGGATGGCATACGGAGGATCTGGTCGAAAAGTTTGCTATCAGCCGCGATGACCAGGATGCCTGGGCGCTCCGCTCGCAACTGAATTTCTCCAAGGCTCAGGCCGAAGGCAAGTTCGTGGCTGAAATCGTACCGGTCAGCATCAAGGGCCGCAAAGGCCCGGAATCTTTCGACAAGGACGAGCACAACCGCCCTGAAACCACCGCCGAGTCACTGGCCAAACTGCGTTCGGCTTTCCGCAAGGATGGCACGATCACCGCCGGCAATGCCCCTGGCCTCAATTCTGGCGCAGCAGCCATGCTGGTTGCCGAGCGTGACTGGGCTGAGGCTCAGGGTTTGCAGCCGATGGCCCGGCTGGCAGGCTATGGCATCGCAGCGGTCGAGCCTAGCTTCTTCGGGATTGGCCCGGTGCCCGCCGTGCGCCAGGCACTGGCCCGTGCCGGCTGGCAGGTTGGTGATGTTGACCGGATGGAGGTCAATGAAGCGTTTGCTGCCATTGCCATTGCTTGCACTCGCGAACTGGGATTTGCCCGGGAAGTGGTGAACGTCGAGGGCGGCGCGATTGCCCATGGACATCCAATCGGTGCTTCCGGTGCAGTATTGACGACGCGTTTATTGCACGCCATGCAACGAGAAGGCTTGAAGCGTGGCGTCGTCACGCTCTGTATTGGTGGCGGCCAAGGGATCGCCCTGGCACTGGAAATGATTTAAAGCGCATTATGCTGATATCAACCGCGTGCCGGTTCTGAGGAGATTGATATGGAAAATCCCATTCACAGACTTAGCGATCTTTTTCGCCAGTTGGGATTGCCTGACGAACCGGCGGCAATGGAGGCCTTCATTGCCAGCCATCGCCCCTTGCCCCAGGGTATTTCACTTGCCGATGCCAAGTTCTGGACGCCCAGCCAGGCGCAGTTTCTCAGGGAAGAGATCAGTGAAGATGCCGACTGGGCAGAACTGGTCGATACCCTTGCTTCACTTCTTTCATAACAACAGGAGACGATCATGAATATCATCCAGCAAATTCTTGAGTCCTTCAGCGGCACCTTGCCGAACGACAGCAAAACGGCAGCGGCCATCGCCCGTAATGCCTCGCCCGAAGAAATCGCCGCTTGCGCCACCGAAGAAGGCTTGCATGCGCTGGCCGGTGCCCTGTTCGAAGCCTGCGAGGAAGGTGGTGGTGCCAATGCTGCTTTGGATAGCGATTCGCATGTGGTTAGCGCGCTAACCAGCCGTCTCCAGGAATTTCGCAAGGATTTGCCGCCCGGTTGCGAGACCGCCAAGCTGATCGACGCCGGGGCGCGTATTGAAGAGATTTCCGAAGCGGCCCAGAAAGAAGGTCTCACATCGCTTGCCACCATGCTGTTCGAAGCTGAGCAGGAACAGGACAAAACTTGAGGGGCTGATGCTCTGTAGCGGGTCAATATCAGCCCGGCTTACGGCTGAAGGGTGGGGTGTCAGGATTATTCAGGAGCCGATCATGCAAAAAAGATTCATCGCTGTTCTGGTTCTCGGCGTCTTGATGATTGGCGAAGCTTCGGCCCGCGGGCCATGGCGAGCCAGTGAGGCGAATACCCGAGGCTGGCAGTTCATGACTCCGGAAGAGCGGATTGAGCACCAAACCCGGATTCGTGGCTTTACCACGCTGGAGGAATGCCGAAGCTATCAGGTCAGTCATCATCAATTGATGGAAGAGCGGGCCAGGCAGCGCGGAATGGCACTGCCCAGTGGAGGGCAAGATATCTGTGAGCATCTGAAGCCGGCAAAGCCGCAACCCTGAGGATTCATTCGATTGAGACGGTAGCCCATCATGTCTTTCCTGCGCTTTCTGTCCATTCCCCTGCTGATCCTGGCAGCGACGGCCGGCCCGGTTTTCTGGGCGCTGCCGGAGGGGCTTGGGCTGGCGCGCAGTCTCGGTATTGTCGTGGGTTGGGCCGGGTGTGGACTCCTACTGGCCAGTCTCCTGCTGATGCTGAGGGAGCCACGACTGGCCAGAGGCTTGGGTGGGCTGGAAAGGATGTACCGCTGGCATCACTGGACGGGCATGGCGGCCTATGTTCTTTTGCTGGCGCATCCGCTGCTTCTGGCGGGCGATGCCTGGCCGAATAATCGGCAACTGGCATGGCAGACACTCTCGCCCTTTGATCAAGGCTGGCCGGTCTGGCTTGGCTGGCTATCCTTGCTCCTGCTGATGGTTGGCCTCGCCGTCACCTTCGAGCGTCGCATTCCTTATCGAACCTGGCGCTGGCTGCATATCGGACTCGGGCTGGCAGTGTTGCTCGGCTTGTTGCACCTGGTCTTGCTCGGCATCGACGAGCCGGTATGGCCGATTTTGGGGCTTGCCACTGTCTTTCTCGGCTGGCGCATTGTCCGCGAAGATTTCGGCCTTGCCGCTCAACCCTACATCGTGCAAAGCGCCAACACGGTGGCCAAGGGCATGGTTGAGATATCACTCAAACCATTGTCCGAAGCCGTATCCGTCACGCCCGGCCAGTTTGTATTGGTTGCCTTTTTTGCCGGCCCCACGTTCCGGGGCTGTGGCGAGTTTCATCCTTTCACTGTCAGCGCGGTCGGGGCAAGTGGTGAGATTCAGGTTGGCGTGAAAGCACTCGGCGATTGCACGCAGAAAATCCAGTCAATTGAGCCAGGGGTGATGGCTCGGGTACACGGTGCCTTCGGTAATTTTCTGGCTGATCGTCCGTCATCGCCACAACTCTGGGTTGCCGGCGGCATTGGCATTACGCCGTTCCTGGCACAAATACGGGCTGGGTTGCTCAAGCAGCAGACGCTGCTCCTCTATCTTTATCGCGCCGAGGCAGATGCTGCTTTTATGGATGAGATTAAGGCAATCGCTGGGCGCGATCCGAACCTCTCTCTCCGAGCAGTGGCGACCGGGAATGATGTTCCCGATCTGACTCTCCTCCTGCCCGATGCCGCCGCCCTGACTCAACATGATTGCTATTTGTGTGGCCCGCCGGGCATGGTCGCCGGCCTGAGAAAAGCGCTTAGCCTCAAAGGCATTACGCCCCGTCACATCCATTTTGAAAACTTCGAGTTCCGATAATGCGCCGCTTCTATATTTCGACGACCCTGTTGTTCTGGCTGCTGGTCACAGCCTTCTGGGCGGGAAGCCTGTGGCTGCCACCGGCCGAACAAAGCCAAGCCGTTGCGGCTGAGAAAACCTATTCCAAAGCCGATCTCGCCAAACATGCGACACCGGATAACTGCTGGATGGCGATTCGCGGTAGCGTTTATGACTTCAGTGCCTATTTGCCCGAGCATCCGTCGCGACCGGATTTGATCGAGCCCTGGTGCGGGAAAGAGGCGACCGAGGCCTACAATACAAAGACAAAAGGACGCCCGCATACGCCTTATGCCGACGAATTGCTGGCCAAGTTCAAGATAGGAAAGCTTGCTGCGGACAAACCAAAATGATCGAGCTGTCGACCGCCTCCTCTCCGTTTGAAACGGCAAGGCCCTGTTGCCCGCCACCGAATGGGCCACCATTGGGGGTGATTGAGGAAGTGCATGGCCCGGTCATCGATATCCTCTGTGAGCGTCTGCCGCCACTGCATCAGGCGGTCTATATCTGCCTCGATGGCGAGCGCTACACCTTCGAAGTGCATCGCCACTTGGATGAATCCCGGGCGCGGGCCATTGCCCTGCATCGCACTGGCGGTCTGCGCCGTTTGATGCCGGTCTTCGACACCGGCGGGCCCTTGCAGGTGCCGGTCACACCCGATTGCCTCGGTCGCTTGCTCGATATTTTTGGCCGTCCGCTCGATGGCGGCCCCTTGTTGAATGCCAGCGAAACACGACCGATCGTCGCCGCCCCAGCGCCGCTTTCCGAAGCTAGCGGGATGGGCGAAATCCTGCCGACCGGCATCAAGGTCATCGACCTGCTGTGTCCCTTTGTACGCGGCGGCAAGACCGGCCTATTCGGCGGCGCCGGGGTCGGCGAGCGCATCCGCGAGGGCCATGAGCTGTGGCATGACATGCAGGACGCCGGGGTCATGCCGCGCACCCTGATGGTTTTTGGCCAGATGGACGAATCGCCAGGTGTGCGTTTCCGGATTGGGCTGTCGGCCCTGACTTATGCCGAATACCTGCGCGACCATGTCGCCAAGGAAGTGTTGTTCCTGATGGACAACGCCTTCCGTTTTGTCCAGGCCGGCAGCGAATTGTCGGGCTTGCTTGGGCGGATGCCGGCGACGGTGGGTTACCAACCGACCCTGCTTTCGGAAGTAGCCGAACTGCAGGAACGAATTTCCTCGACGCGCAGCGGCAATATCACCGCAGTCGAAGCCGTCTATGTGCCGGCCGACGACATGACCGACCCGGCTGTCGGTGCCATCCTTGCCCATCTCGACACCACGGTCATCCTGTCGCGCAACCAGGCGGCCAAGGGGATATATCCAGCCGTCGATCCGCTTGCCTCGGGGAGCCGCATGATGGATCGCGTTACCCTCGGCGAACGGCATTACCGTGTGGCGCAAACCGTTCGCGAACATCTGGCGCGCTACCGTGAGCTTGAAGACATCATCGCCATGCTCGGCCTGGAAGCGCTGTCGGAGGCCGACCGGCTGACGGTACTGCGGGCCCGTCTGCTCCAGCGTTATTTGACCCAGCCATTTTTTGTCGTTGCCGAACACACCGGCATTGCCGGTGCTTCGGTGCCGCTGGAAACTACGCTTGGCGATTGCGAGGACTTCATCGCCGGCAAGTATGATGATTTGCCGGAAGAACGCTGCTATATGCGCGGCAGCATGGAGGGCGCCCGATGAGCGGCATCACCCTGCATCTGAACAGTGCCGTGCGCAGCGAGCGCATCGACAACGTGGCGAGTTTTGTCGGTGCGGACGCCAGCGGCAGCTTCGGCATCCAGCCGGGACGCGCCCGTTTCATGACGATCCTCGATTACGGTCTGTCGCGTTACCGCACGCCAGATGGCGACTGGTTCTACCTGGCTTGTCCGGGGGCTGTGCTCAACTTTGCCGACAACCAGCTCACGGTGAATACCCGGCGCTACCTGTGCGATCCCGATTACCAGCGTATTTCGGACTTGCTGGCCGGCCAGTTGGCCGAGGAGGAAGCCGGACTGAAGAGCGTCAAGGAGAACCTGCAGCAGATGGAACAAGCGCTATTCCGGCGTTTGCGCAATCTGGAAAGGTGGCCGGGATGAACGACGAAAAATGGCGTAACGATGTCGCTCGCGATACCGAGCGCCTGAAGACGGCCGAGCGTAATCGTCGTTCGCTGCTCGCCCAGACCGTTTTCCTCGGCAGCCTGTCGGTGCTCTTCATCGTTCCGCTGCTGGCCGGTGCTTATCTCGGGCGCTGGCTGGACAGCCAGGGTGACGGCTACACGGTACGCTGGACGATGAATCTGATCATCCTCGGCCTGGCGCTGGGTATCTTCAATGTCTATTTCTTTATCCGGAAGTATTGGTAATGGAAGCGGCGAGCGTTGTCTTCACCCTCGGCTGGTTGCAGATCACTAGCACGGTGGTCACCACATGGGGGCTGATGCTGGTTTTTGGCGTTGGTTGCTGGCTGGCGACACGCAATCTTTCGGTCGATCAACCCGGCCTGGTACAGACGGCGCTGGAAGGCGTGGTTCAGTCCATCGAAGCCGCCATCGAGGGCGTCTTGCCGGGCCGTGCAGAGTTGTTGCTGCCATTCATCGGCACGCTCTGGCTATTCGTCGCGGTGGCCAACCTGACCGGGCTGGTACCGGAACTGCACTCGCCGACCGCCGATCTGTCGACCACCGCTGCGCTGGCCTTCGTGGTTTTCCTGTCGGTGCATTGGTATGGCATCCGTACTTCGGGCCTGAAGGACTATCTGAAGCATTACCTGACGCCCAGTCCGATCCTGCTGCCGTTTCATGTGCTCGGTGAGTTTTCCCGCACCCTGGCGCTGGCCATGCGCCTGTTCGGCAACATCATGAGCCTCGAAATGGCGGCGCTGCTGGTGTTGCTGGTCGCCGGCCTACTCGTGCCGGTCCCGGTACTGATGCTGCACATTGTCGAGGCTTTGGTTCAGGCCTACATTTTCGGCACGCTGGCGCTGATCTATATCGCCGGCGGCATGCAATCCCATGAAGCTTCGGAAAGCCCTGAAGCGCCTCAAACCAACGACAAGAAAGGAAGCGCACCATGAGCGACATGCACTGGTTTGTCCTGATCTCCACCGTGGCGGCAGCCGTGGCTATCGCCATCGGGATCATCTTCCCGGCCATCGCCATGGGCAAGGCCATCACCCAGGCGCTGGAATCGCTGGCCCGGCAGCCGGAAGCGGAGAAGTCGATCACCCGTACCCTGTTCATCGGCCTGGCGATGATCGAATCGCTAGCCATCTACGTTTTGGTCATCGTGCTGATCATTCTGTTCCGTAACCCCTTGCTCGAATACCTGCTCAAGTAGGCGCTCGCCATGGAGCTGAACTGGACTACTTTCGTGCTGGAAATCATCAATTTCCTGGCACTGCTCTGGATACTGAAACGCTTTCTCTATCGGCCGATAGTACAGACCTTGGCCGAGCGTCGAGCCGGCATTGAGCGTACCTTGGCCGAAGCGCGGGCGACTGAAGTCAAGGCGTCGGCAATGCGGCAACAGTTTGAAAGCCGTCTGGCCGACTGGGAGCAGGAAAAGGCCGCGGCGCGTCGAAGCTTTGAAACCGAGCTGGATGCCGAACGGGCTAGGCAGATGGCGATCTTGGCAAAGGATTTGGCCACCGAGCGGGAGCGTAGTGCCGCCCAGGATGCGCATCGGCTGGAGACGCAAAAGCGCGAACTGGCTGCCCAGGCGAGCACGGAAGCCCGGCAGTTCGCCAGTGCCTTGCTTGCCCGGCTCGCCAGCCAAGAACTGGAAGGGCAACTGGTACAACTTTTCATCGAGGAACTAGCTGCCTTGCCTGACGAGCGCCTGAGTGCCGTGCGCGCCGGCCAGAATGGTCATGGAAAGGGCATTTTGACCAGCGCATTCGCGTTGACCGCAGAACAGCGCCAGCAATTGTCGAGCGCCATTGATGCCCGCCTGGGTAAAGCCATTGCCCTCGAATTCGTTGTTGAACCCAATCTGCTGGCCGGTGCTCGTCTGGCGCTCGGTGCCTGGCAACTGGACTTCAGTCTGGTTGGCGAACTGGGTATTTTTGCGGAGGCATCGACTCTTGGGCGATAACCCGGATCGTACTTGGCTGGCCGATTACCGGCCCCAGTTGCGAATCAGCGAAGTCGGCAAACTCGTCGCCATCGGCGACGGCATCGCCCGCATTGAAGGCCTGCCGTCGGCTGCGATGGATGAGATTCTGCGCTTCGAGGATGGCAGCGAAGCCCTGGTCTTCGATCTGGGTAGCAAGCGCATCGGCGCCATCCTGCTTAATCAACGCGAGGGCTTGGCGGCGGGCAGTTCGGCCCATCTCACCGGGCGCCGCCTCGATATCGGGGTCGGCGACGGCTTTCTCGGTCGGGTGGTCGATCCACTAGGGCATCCGCTCGATGGCGGACTCCCTATCGAGTTCAGCCGGCGACGGGCGCTGGAGGTTTCCTCGCCACCGATTACCGCACGGGATTTCGTCGAGCGGCCTTTGCTCAGCGGCAACAAGATGGTCGATACGATGATCCCGATCGGCAAGGGGCAACGCCAACTGATCATTGGCGACGCTGGCACCGGCAAGAGCTCGCTGGCCCTCGACACGATCATTGCCCAGAAGGGGCGCAATGTCCTCTGCGTCTATGTGCTGATCAGCCAGAAGCGTTCGGCGGTGGTTGCCACCATCGAAACCCTGCGCCAGGCCGGTGTGCTCGACATTTCCTGCATCGTCGTTGCGGAAGCCACGACCACGCCCGGTCTCAAGTTTCTCGCGCCTTTTGCCGGCTGCGCGTTGGCTGAAGAATGGATGGGGGCCGGGCGCGACGTGCTGATCGTTTACGACGACCTGACCACCCATGCCCGCGCCTACCGCGAGTTGTCATTGCTGCTGCGCCGGCCGCCTGGGCGGGAGGCCTATCCCGGCGATATTTTCTACCTGCATTCCCGTCTGCTCGAACGCTCCACCTGTCTGGCAGCCCGACTCGGTGGTGGGAGCATGACGGCACTACCGATTGTGGAAACCGAGCAGGGCGAGATTTCAGCCTACATTCCGACCAATCTGATCTCGATTACCGATGGTCAGATTTACCTCGATCCGGCGCTCTATGCCCGCGGCTTTCTGCCGGCCATCGACATCACCCGCTCGGTTTCGCGGATCGGCGGCAAGGCTCAGGTACCGGCGATCAAGAGCGAAGCCGGGCGGATGAAGCTTGACTTCCTCCAGTTCCTCGAACTGGAGGTCTTCACCCGCTTTGGTTCACGCCTCGAAGCCAGTGTCGAAGCCAAGATCAAACGCGGCCGGCTGTTGCGGGAACTGCTCAAGCAGGACCGCCTGTCGCCGCTGTCGCCCGAACAACATATGGCCTGGCTGGTGGCTTTCAATGAAGGCCTGTTCGACGGTCTGGAAGGGATGGCCATTCGCGCACAACTGGACAAACTGCTGCAGCGTGCCGCCAGCGATAGCCCCGCCTTGAGTGCCGGCCCAGACGCTTGGCGCACTGCCGTCACCGCTTGGTTGCTGGAGAAGGGTAATGAGCCGGCGGCGTGAAATCGCCCGACGGCTGGAGGCGCTGTCCGACATTGCCGGCATCATGTCGGCCATGAAGGGGCTGGCCTTGATGGAGGTTCGTATCCTGAGCGATTTCCTCGTGAGCCAGCACCAGATGGTGGCCGGCATCGAGGCGGCGGCAGCCGATTTCCTGGTCAGCCACCGTGAATTCGCCAGCGCTGACGAACCGGGCGAGGAGCTCTACATCCTCATTGGTTCGGAACAGGGGTTTTGCGGCGATTTCAATGAAGCGCTATTGAGCCGGATGGAGTTGCTCTGCCAGCAAAAGAGCGCGCCACTGCGCTGGCTGGTTGTCGGCCGGCGATTGGCCAGCCGTATCGGCGAGCGGGATTGCGTCGAGTTGGCGCTGCCGGGCGCCACAGTCGCCGACGAGGTGCCGGCTGTCCTGCTGCGATTGACCAAAGAGTTGAGCCACCTGCTGGCCCAGCCGGTATTGGCCGGTTTCGGCCTTTCCGCGCTCTACCACTGTTCGGCGACCAACGAGATTCGCCTACGACGTTTATTGCCCATCCGCGATTTGCCACCGCCCGAACGAAGTTTTCCCTATCCTGCCGAACTGAATCTGCCGCCGGAATCCTTCCTGCGCGGCTTGACCGGGCATTATCTGCATGCCGTGCTCAACGAGGTACTCTACAGCTCGCTGATGGCAGAGAACCGCCAGCGGCAGGTGCATATGGACAGCGCCCTGCAGCGCCTGGACGAAGACAGTGCCCGCCTTAAACTGACTTACAACATTCAGCGCCAGGAGGAGATTACCGAAGAGATCGAGGTCATCCTGCTTTCGGCCGACATGCTGGACGAAGTGAAACATGGTGGCTGATGAATGGCCGGTTGTCTTGCCCAGCCCGATACATGACCCAAGCCATCAACTTCGAATGCTCCACTTGGCCATTCCTTGCCAGAAACAGTCTCTGAAACTGCCGAATATCGATTCGATTGAATGGCAGCAACGTGCTTTGATGCCTACCATCGAATATTATTTATTTTCCAGCATGTAAGCGTTGAAGGAGTGCATTGATGGAGTCTTGTGCACCGAGCCAGGCCGCAATGGAAGCTGTTAAAGCCGAATTGGGCAGCGCCATGGCGGCCACAAAATGCCATCGCTGTGGCTGCTACCAAGATGCGGTACTCGGCTTTTCCCGGTCAACGACGCTGGTAGCCTATTTGGCTGACCTGATTGCCGAGGCGAAAACCCTCTTTGAAGAAAAACGCTACGACTGTCTGGGCTGTGAGACCTGCTGGCCTGCGGTCGCTTCGAACGCTGCCGCTGAACTCGACCCGACGTTGGCTGATGCCAGTTGCTGTGCAACGGCCGAACCCGCTATTCGTGATGGATGGCCCCCGCTGCCTGGCGATTATCGTGTCCTGCGATTCCATGCGCCGGTCGCCGTATGTACCCTGAATTCGGATGAACTGGTTGGGCGCCTGGCCTCCATGCAACCAACGGGATTGGCCATCGTTGGCACGCTACATACCGAGAATCTTGGGATTGAGCATCTGATTCGGAATCTCCTACCTAACCCCAACGTACGATTTCTGGTGGTCTGTGGAGAAGACACGCGCAAGGCCATCGGCCACCTGCCAGGCCAGACATTGCTGAGCTTGATGTTGCACGGGATTGACGACCAAAGCCGGATTTTGCAGGCGAGCGGCAAGCGCCCCGTCCTCAAGAACGCCGCCCCTGCGTTGCTGCAGCACTTCCGCGAGCACGTGAACGTCATCGACGCGATCGGCCTGCAGGATGTTCCCGAGATCGCCGGCCGGATCGCGGCCTGCGCGACCGAGAACCCCGGTCCGGCTCCGTCTCCCGCCACTGCGGTCCGAACTGTGCCGGTGCATCGTGCCGAGGAAGCGGGCCCTCTGATCCTGGACA
>CALJZP010000260.1 GCA_937983545.1 uncultured Azonexus sp. | reverse complement strand
CACAAGCTTTCTCCGTCCGAAGCGCAAGCGCTGGCCGACGCCACCGCCGAGGCCATGTACTCGCGTGACCGGGCGGCCCAGGCGCTGGGCATCAAGATCGTCCGCGTCCAACCGGGCGCTTCGCTGCTCACCATGGCCGTTCGTTCCGACATGGTGAACGGTCATCACATCTGCCATGGCGGCATGATCTTCAGCCTGGCCGATACGGCGTTTGCCTACGCCTGCAACAGCTACAACAGGAACACCGTCGCTTCCGCCTGCCATATCGACTTCCTGGCTCCGGCCAAGGAAGGCGAGATGCTGGAAGCGGAAGCCGTCGAACAATCCGCCTCGGGGCGCACGGGGGTCTACGACATCACCGTGCGTACCACGGGCGGCAAGACCGTCGCCCTGTTCCGGGGCAAGAGCTATCGCATCAACGGCGAAGTCATCGCCGGCCTGCAACAGGCCGACTGAGCCGGCCAGACAAGAGAGAGGAGACAACCATGCCCGTCAAGAAGCCCATGCCCGGCGATCTCGAGCCGATCGAAACCGCCAGTCGCGACGAAATCGCCGCCCTGCAGCTGGAGCGCCTGAAGTGGTCGGTGCGCCACACCTACGACAACGTCGAGCCGTATCGCAAGAAATGCCTCGACAAGGGTGTGCATCCCGACGACCTGAAGACGCTGTCCGATCTGGGCAAGTTCCCGTTCATGACCAAACTGGACCTGCGCGACCATTACCCGTTCGGCCTGTTCGCCGTGCCGCGCAACAAGCTGGCCCGTCTGCACGCCTCGTCCGGCACCACCGGCAAGCCCGTGGTGGTGGGCTACACCAAGAACGACCTCGACAACTGGGCCAGCGTGGTTGCCCGTTCGCTGCGCGCGGCCGGCGTTCGTCCCGGCGACATGGTGCATAACGCCTACGGCTACGGCATGTTCACCGGCGGTCTCGGCGCCCACTACGGCATCGAGCGTGCCGGCTGCATCGCCGTGCCGATGTCCGGCGGCCAGACCGAAAAGCAGGTCCAGCAGATCATGGACTTCAGGCCCGACGCCATCATGGTCACGCCGTCGTATTCGCTGGTCATCGCCGAGGAGTTCGAAAAGCAGGGCATCGCGCCCGAGGACATTTCGCTGAAGATCGGCATCTTCGGCGCCGAGCCCTGGGGCGAAGGCATGCGTGCCGAGATCGAGAAGAAACTCGGCATCGACGCCATCGACATCTACGGCCTGACCGAGGTGATGGGGCCGGGTGTCGCCAACGAGTGCATCGAGACCAAGGATGGCCCGGTGATCTGGGAAGACCATTTCTATCCGGAAATCATCGACCCGGAAACCGGTGAAGTGCTGCCCGACGGCGAGGAAGGCGAACTGGTGTTCACCTCGCTGACCAAGGAGGCTTTCCCGGTCATCCGCTACCGCACCCGCGACCTGACCCGCCTGCTGCCGCCGACCGCCCGTTCCTTCCGCCGCATCGGCAAGATCACCGGCCGTTCCGACGACATGCTGATCATCCGTGGCGTCAACGTCTTCCCGACCCAGATCGAGGAAATGATCCTGCGCGACCATCGCCTGGCCGGCAACTACCAGGTTGTCGTCACCCGCGACGGGCACATGGACAACCTCGAGGTGCGCTGCGAAATCCAGCGCGAGCTGTCCGGCAAGCTGGCGACCGCCGACATCCAGCAGATCGGCAAGGAGCTGCAGCATCGCATCAAGACCAACATCGGCGTATCGACCAAGGTCACCGTGATGGATTTCGATGCCATCCCGCGTACCCAGGTCGGCAAGGCCAAGCGCGTGCTCGACGAGCGCCCGAAGCAAAACTGAGGAAATCACAATGACCCAAGCCTTTATCTGTGACGCCATCCGCACCCCCATCGGCCGCTACGGCGGTGCCCTGGCCGGCGTCCGTCCCGACGACCTCGGCGCCATCCCGCTCAAGGCGCTGATGGAGCGCAACCCGCAGGTGGACTGGACGGCGGTCGACGACATCATCTACGGCAACGCCAACCAGGCCGGCGAAGACAACCGCAACGTCGCTCGCATGTCCGGCCTGCTCGCCGGCCTGCCGATCGAGGTGCCGGGGACCACGGTCAACCGCCTGTGCGGTTCCGGCATGGACGCGGTCGGCCTCGCCGCCCGTTCGATCAAGTCCGGCGAAACCGGCCTGATGATCGCCGGCGGCGTCGAAAGCATGTCGCGCGCCCCGTTCGTGATGGGCAAGGCCGAGTCGGCCTTCTCCCGTCAGGCGGCGATCTACGACACGACCATCGGCTGGCGCTTCATCAATCCGCTGATGAAGAAGCTGTACGAAACGCATTCGATGCCGCAGACCGCCGACAACGTGGCGGCCGATTTCAACATCAGCCGCGTCGACCAGGACGCCTTCGCCGTCCGCTCCCAGCAACGCTGGGGCGCCGCCCATGCCGCCGGCCGCTTTGCCGACGAGCTGGTGCCGGTGATCATCCCGCAGAAAAAGGGTGACCCCAGGGTGGTCGATACCGATGAGCACCCGCGTCCGGAAACCACGCTGGAACAGCTGGCCAAGCTGAAGGGCGTGAACGGCCCGGAACTCAGCGTCACCGCCGGCAACGCCTCGGGCGTCAACGACGGTGCCTGTGCCCTGCTGCTGGCCTCGGAATCCGCAGCCGGCAAATACGGCCTCAAGCCGTTGGCCCGCGTCGTCGGCATGGCGACCGCCGGTGTGGCACCGCGCATCATGGGCTTCGGCCCGGCCCCGGCGGTGCGCAAGGTGCTGGCCCAGACCGGCCTCAACCTGGCCGACATGGATGTCATCGAGCTCAACGAAGCCTTCGCCGCGCAGGCGCTGGCGGTGTTGCGCGATCTCGGCCTGGCCGACGATGCGGCCCACGTGAATCCCAACGGCGGCGCCATCGCGCTCGGCCACCCGCTCGGCATGAGCGGCGCCCGGCTGGTCACCACCGCCGCCTACGAACTCAAGCGCCGTGGCGGCCGCTATGCCCTGTGCACCATGTGCATCGGGGTGGGGCAGGGCATTGCCATGGTGATCGAGCGCATCTGATCTATTGCTTTTTCCGGAATACGTTCCATAATCTGGAACGCTAATATCTTAACAAAGGAGACAAACCGCATGAAGAAGACGATGAAAAAACTGGTCGCCGGCGCTGCCCTGACCATGGCTGCATTCGGTGCTTTGGCTGCCGATCCGATCAAGGTCGGCTCGGTGCTGTCCGTTACCGGCCCCGCTGCCTTTCTGGGCGATCCGGAGCTGAAGACGCTGCAGCAGTATGTGGATGAGATCAACAAAAAGGGGGGTGTCATCGGCCGCCAGCTGCAGCTCGTGCATTACGACGACGGCAGCGACGCCAACAAGGCCAACGGCTTCGCCAAGCGTCTGATCGACGACGACAAGGTGGATGTCATCGTCGGCGGCACCACCACGGGGGCCACCATGTCGATGGTCCCGCTGGTGGAAAAGGCCGGCGTTCCGTTCATTTCGCTGGCCGGCGCCGTGGTCATCGTCGAACCGGCCAAGAAGTTCGTCTTCAAGACGCCGCACACCGACCGCATGGCCGCTGAAAAGGTTTTCGAGGACATGAAGAAGCGCGGCATCAGCAAGGTTGCGCTGCTGTCGGAAACCTCCGGCTTCGGCCAATCCGGCAAAAAGGAAACCGAAGGCGTCGCGGCCAAGTACGGCATCACCCTGGTGGCCAGCGAAACCTACGGCCCGAAGGATACCGACATGAGCCCGCAGCTGACCAAGATCAAGAGCACGCCGGGCGTACAGGCCGTCTTCATCTTCGGTCTCGGCCAGGGCCCGGCAATTGCGACCAAGAACTACAAGCAACTGGGTGTCACCTTGCCGCTCTATCACGCGCACGGCGTGGCCTCCGAAGAGTTCATCAAGCTCGCCGGTCCGGCTGCCGAAGGGGTTCGCCTGCCTGCCGCTGCGCTGCTGGTCGCCGACAAGCTGCCGGCCAACGACCCGCAGAAGAAGGTTGCCGTCGACTACACCAAGGCCTTCCAGGACAAGTGGAAGACCGATGTGTCCACATTCGGTGGCCACGCCTACGACGGCCTGATGATCGCGCTCGATGCCATCAAGCGCGCCGGCTCCACCGACAAGGCGAAGGTCCGCGATGCCATTGAAGCCACCAAGGGCTACGTCGGCACCGGCGGCGTGGTCAATATGTCGGCCACCGACCACATGGGTCTCGACCTGTCGGCTTTCCGCATGCTGGAAATCAAGAACGGCGACTGGAGCCTTGCCCAGTAATCGTTCGATGCAGTACCTGTAGTCAAAAAAATAAAGCACCAGCCGGGTACGGGTCGCTCCCGATCCGCACCCGGCAACCCCTCCAACCCCACGGAGAACATCATGTATACCCAGTCATTCAACGTGCCGGACTCGCCCGGTGCAAAGACCGTCGCCCTCGCGCCGTCCAGCGAAGATCCCGCCCTGCAGGCGGCCTTCGATGCCCGCATCGATGCCGATGGACGCATCGAGCCTCAGGACTGGATGCCCGAGGCCTATCGCAAGACCCTGGTGCGCCAGATCAGCCAGCACGCCCACAGCGAAATCGTCGGCATGCTGCCGGAGGGCAACTGGATTTCCCGCGCCCCGAGCCTCAAGCGCAAGGCCATCCTGATCGCCAAGGTGCAGGACGAGGGCGGCCACGGCCTCTACCTCTATTCCGCCGCCGAAACGCTCGGCACCAGCCGCGACCAGATGCTCGACGGCCTGCACAGCGGCCGCGCCAAGTACAGCTCCATCTTCAATTACCCGACCCTGACCTGGGCCGATGTCGGCGTGATCGGCTGGTTAGTGGATGGCGCCGCGATCATGAATCAGGTGCCGCTCTGCCGCTGCTCCTACGGCCCATACGCCCGTGCCATGGTCCGCGTCTGCAAGGAAGAATCCTTCCACCAGCGCCAGGGCTACGAAGCCCTGCTGGTGATGATGACCGGCACCGCCGAGCAGAAGGCGATGGTCCAGGATGCCGTCAATCGCTGGTGGTGGAAGTGCCTGGCGATGTTCGGGCCGCCCGACGCCGACAGCCCGAACAGCGCGCAAGGCATGCGCTGGGGCATCAAGCGCGTCTCCAACGACGAACTGCGTCAGAAATTTGTCGATGCCACCGTGCCGCAAGCCAAGGTGCTCGGCGTCACGCTGCCCGATCCCGACCTCAAGTGGAACGAGGAACGTCAGCACTACGACTATGGCCAGATCGACTGGGCCGAGTTCTGGGAAACCGTGAACGGCAATGGTCCGTGCAACAAGGAACGCCTGGCCACCCGTGTCAAGGCGCACAACGAAGGGCAGTGGGTACGCGAAGCCGCGCTCGCCCATGCCGCCAAGAAAAAAGCTCGTGAAATGAAGGATGCAGCATGACTACCGCACTGAAAGAATGGCCGCTCTGGGAAATTTTCGTTCGCAGCAAGCAGGGCCTTGAACACAAGCATTGCGGCAGCCTGCACGCCGCCGATGCCGCCCAGGCACTGGAAATGGCGCGCGACGTCTACACCCGCCGCCAGGAAGGCGTGAGCATCTGGGTCGTCGAATCGAAGGCGATTACCGCCAGCAATCCGGACGAGAAGGGCGAGCTGTTCGATCCGGCGGCCGACAAGATCTACCGCCACCCGACCTTCTACGAAATCCCGGAAGAAGTGGGGCACATGTAATGAGCGCCGCCGTCGATTACCTGCTGCACCTCGCCGACAATGCCCTGGTCCTCGGTCAGCGCAATGCCGAGTGGTGCGGTCACGGTCCGATCCTCGAAGAAGACATCGCGCTGTCGAATGTCAGCCTCGACCTGATCGGCCAGGCCCGTCTGCTCTACCAGCTGGTTGCCACGCTCAAGGGCGGCGACTGCACCGAAGACAAGCTAGCCTACTTCCGCGACACGCACGAATTCCGCAACTACACGCTGCTCGAATTGCCGCACCACGGTCCCCTGTCGGGCTATGCGCAGAGCAGCCTCGAGTACGGCACGACCATCGTCCGCAACTTCCTGTATAGCGCCCTGATGGCGCTTCTCTGGGAAGCGCTGGAGAAATCGGCCAATGCCGACCTGGCGGCCATCGCCGCCAAGTCGCTGAAGGAAGTGCGCTACCACCTGCGTCATTCGCGTGACTGGCTGGTCCGTCTTGGCGATGGCACCGACGAGTCGCATGCCCGCGTTCAGGCTTCGCTCGACCATCTGTTCGCCTACACCCAGGAGTTCTGGGCGCACAGTCCGGCCGAGGCCGCCGCCATCGCAGCCGGCATCGGCGTCGATGTGACGACGTTGCGTGCCGACTGGGACGCCATCGTCGATGCGGCGCTGAGCGAGGCGACCTTGCAGCGTCCGGCGGTCAGCGGTTACGTCACCGAGGGCAAGCAGGGCATCCATTCGGAGCATCTCGGCTTTCTGCTGGCCGAAATGCAAAGCCTGGCCCGCGCCCATCCGAACGGCGTCTGGTAAGCGATGAGTGCGAACGTCGAGGCAGCCTGGGCTGCGCTGGAGGAACTGACCGATCCGGAAATCCCGGTCATTTCCCTGCGCGAGCTTGGCATCCTGCGCGATGTCCGCTCGGCCGCTGATGGCCTGGAGGTGGTCATCACGCCGACCTACAGCGGTTGCCCGGCCATGGGGCAGATCGAGGACGACGTGCGGGCCACTCTGGAGCGTGTGGGCATCGCGGCCCGTGTCGTGACCCAGCTGGCGCCCGCCTGGACCACCGACTGGATGACCGAGGCCGGCAAGGAAAAGCTGCGCGCCTATGGCATCGCACCGCCACACCGGACGCCGCCCGGCAGCAACGTCGTTCGCTTCATCAGCAAACCGGCCAAAGCCGAGACCGTGCCCTGTCCGCATTGCGGCTCGGGTCATACGGTCGAATCCTCACACTTCGGGTCGACGGCCTGCAAGGCACTCTACAAGTGCCTCGATTGCCAGGAACCGTTCGACTACTTCAAGCCTTACTAGCGAGGCATCTGTCATGTCTGCCCTCCGTTTTCACGAACTCACCATCAAGCGGGTCAACCCCGAGGCCGCCGGTTCGGTGGCCATTACCTTCGACATTCCCGCCGCCGAGCGCGAGACTTTCAGCTTCCAACCCGGCCAGTTCCTGACACTACGTGCCAGGGTCGAGGGGCAGGAAGTCCGCCGCAGTTACTCGATCAGCAGCCCGAAGAGCCGCCTGGCCAAGGCCGGCGAGCTGGAAATCGGCATTCGCCCGGTCGAGGGCGGCCTGTTTTCCAACTGGGCCGCGCAAACCCTGAAGGCGGGCGCGCGCCTCGACGTCATGCCGCCGGACGGGCGCTTCGTCGTCAAGAAACCGCGTGCCATCCACCGCGTCGGTTTTGCCGCCGGCTCGGGTATCACGCCCATTCTGTCCATTGCAGCCACCACGCTGGAGGAGCAGCCGGAATCGAAGTTCACCCTGGTGTACGGCAACCGCCGCATGTCCAGCGTGATGTTCAACGAAGCCCTGCAGGACCTCAAGGACCGCTATCCGGACCGCCTGACGCTGATCCACATCCTGTCCCGCCAGGCACAGGAAGTCGATCTGCTGCAGGGGCGCATCGACGGCGACAAGGTCAAGTCCATCATCAAGGCGCTGCTGCCGGTGGCCAGCATGGACGAAGTATTCATCTGCGGCCCGGAAGCCATGATCGAAGCGACCGAAACGGCGCTGCTCGAAGCCGGCGTGCCGGACAGCCGCGTCCATACCGAGCGTTTCACCAGCGGCCCGGCCCAGGCGGCCAAGATCCAGGCCGATACCGACGCTGCGACGAACCGGAAGTCCGCCAGCAAGGACATCGCACTGACCATCGTGCTGGATGGCAAGCAGCATGAATTGCAGATCGGCGCCGACGAGCATGTGCTCGATGCCGCCCTCGAGGCCGGTCTCGACCTGCCGTTCTCCTGCAAGGCCGGGGTGTGCTGTACCTGCCGCGCCAAGGTGCTGTGCGGCGAGGTGGTGATGGACAAGAATTTCACGCTCGAGGCCGACGAGATGCAGCAGGGCTACGTCCTGAGCTGCCAGGCGCGTGCGACCACCCCGAACCTGACGGTCAGCTTCGACGACCGCTGATTTTTTTTCAAGACACTGCACTTGGGCCGCCCTCTCGTCCCTTCGGGGGCGGCCATTTTTTTGGAGAACCCCATGTCCCAAGTCGTCCTCACCGAAATCATCGGCAAGGTAGGCCTGATCCGCATCAACCGGCCGGAAGCGATGAACGCCCTGAACAACGACGTCGTCGACGGCATCGGCGCCGCCATCGACCGCTACGAAGCCGATGAGGCCATCGGCTGCATCGTCATCACCGGCAACGAAAAAGCCTTCGCCGCCGGAGCCGATATCGGCTTCATGAAGGACTTCGACTACATGCATGCCTACAAGACCGACTTCATCACCCGCAACTGGGAACGCATCAAGACCGCCCGCAAGCCGGTGATCGCCGCGGTGGCCGGCTTCGCCCTCGGTGGCGGCTGCGAGATGGCCATGATGTGCGACATGATCTTCGCCGCCGATACCGCCAAATTCGGCCAGCCGGAAATCAAGCTCGGCACCCTGCCCGGTGCCGGCGGCACGCAACGACTGCCGCGCGCCGTCGGCAAGGCCAAGGCCATGGACCTGTGCCTGAGCGCCCGCATGATGGATGCCGCCGAAGCCGAGAAATCCGGGCTGGTCGCCCGCATCTATCCGGCCGACCAGCTGCTCGACGAAACCCTGAAGGCCGCGCAGACGATCGCCGGCTTCTCGCTGCCGGTGGTCATGATGATCAAGGAATCGGTCAATCGTGCCTTCGAGTCCAGCCTCAACGAAGGTCTGCTCTTCGAACGCCGCGTCTTCCATTCCGCCTTCGCGCTGGAAGACCAGAAGGAAGGCATGGCCGCCTTCGCCGAGAAGCGCAAACCGACTTTCAAGAACCGCTGAGGCCCGCATGTACGAAACCCTGGAAATCGAACGGGCCGGCAAGGTCGCTACCATCTGGATGAACCGTCCGGCCGTCTTCAATGCCTTCGATGAACAACTGATCGCCGAACTGGCGGCCGCCTGCAAGGAACTCGATGCCGACAGCAGCGTGCGCGTCGTCGTGCTCGGCGGGCGTGGCAAGCATTTCTCGGCGGGCGCCGATCTCAACTGGATGAAGCGTGCATCGCAATTCACCCACGAGCAGAACGTCGAGGATGCCCGCAAGTTTGCCGGCATGCTGCGCACCCTGGCCCAGATGAGGAAACCGACCATCGCCCGCGTCCAGGGCGCCGCCCTTGGCGGAGGCACCGG
>CALJZP010000259.1 GCA_937983545.1 uncultured Azonexus sp. | reverse complement strand
ATGGCGACGGTACGTCCCTGACGCTCATGCTCGACCAGAAGGGCTTCCAGTTCGGGGGAACACTGGCCTCGCTCGTGAATCCAGCGGTGATTCCCCAAGACATAGTTATGGCCGGAAATCGTTCCATGGACGCCCCGTCCGGGTTCCGCGCCGAAGTCCTGCACCTCCGGCTGTTCGGGCAATGCGAGGCCCGTGGCGACCGCCTTGGAGACAGGATGATCCGAACGCCCGGCCAAGGCAAAAGCAATGTGCAAGACGTCGAGTTCAGGACGTCCTTTGGCAAGGATGAGCTGGGCGACCAGCTTGGGACGACCTTCGGTCACCGTGCCGGTCTTGTCCAATGCGACGGCCTTGAGTTTACGAGCCTCCTCAAGGTAGGCCCCTCCCTTGATCAGGATGCCTCGCCGCGCGGCGGCAGCCAGGCCGCTGACCACCGTGACCGGCGTGGAAATGACCAGGGCGCAAGGGCAGGCGATGACCAGCATGACCAGTGCCTTGTAGATGCTGGCCATCCAGGGCCAGCCCAGCATCAACGGCCCGACAAAGGCGATGCCCAGAGCCAGGACGAAGACACACGGCGTGTAGATCGCCGCAAAGCGGTCGACGAAGCGCTGTGTCGGCGCCCGCGAACCTTGCGCTTCCTCGACGGCATGAATGATGCGGGCGAGGACGGTATCGCCGGCCGGTGCCGTTACCTCGAATTCCAGCGCGCTGCTTTGGTTGATGGTACCGGCAAACACGTCGTCGCCCGGTTCTTTCTCAACCGGCATGCTTTCGCCGGTCACGGGAGATTGGTCGACGGCGCTGTTGCCGGCGGTGACCTTGCCGTCCAGTGCAAAGCGCTCGCCGGGACGCACACGGACGATCTGTCCAACCTGAATTTCCTTGGCCAGAACGGAAAGCCATGTGCCATTCGATTGACGTACCTCCGCTTGCTGGGGAGACAATTCAAGTAGCTTCTTGATGGCATTGCGGGCACGGTCCACGGCGCGTGCCTCGATGAGTTCGGCGATCGAATAGAGGGACATCACCATCGCGGCTTCCGGCCATTGGCCGATCACGAAGGCCCCCGTCACGGCGACCGACATCAGGGCGTTGATGTTCAACTGTCCGCGCAGAATGGCCGCCAGGCCCTTCTTGAATACCGTAAGCCCCGACAAGGCGATGGCGAGCCCCGCGATTGCCATACCCGCCAGTTTCCAGACCAGGATTTCCGGTGCCGCATAGGCAACCGCCTCGGCAACGATCGCCACGAAAAGCGCAGCCATGGGTTGAAGAAACACGTTCCGCTTCGGTGCCGTGGTATCGACGCCTGGCGCTTCGGCAAGGCGCTCCGAATCGAACCCGACCCGCTTGATGGTGGCTTCGATGTCGGGCCAGGCATCAGGAGGAGCGTCCACACTCAATGTCCGTCCTGCCAGGTCAAACGAGAGGCGGCGGATGCCGGGCATCGGCTCCAGGGCGCGACGAATTTCTCCTTCTTCCGTCGGGCAATCCATGGCCGGAATCCGCAACAGAAGTTCCCCGGCCGCAGCGGTTTTCTGCACGCCTGATTGACTCGATGCCTCTACATGGCTCTGGCAGTTGGAATCACATCCGCTACGGCGTTCATCGGGATGGACATTCGAATTTTCGCTTTCGGGTAGTGAGGACATCTGCAATCTCCTGTAACAAGTTGCCAATTCAGACGAACCTATTAGATTCCCTGGAGTCACTACAGGGTCAAGCGGAAAAACCAGACTTTTTCATTAAGGAGCATGCGATGCGGATTGGCGAACTTTCCAAGGCCACCGGAGTAGATGTCGAAACGATTCGCTACTACGAGAAGGCACAGCTACTGAGCGCGCCCGCTCGCAGCGACAACGGCTACCGCAGCTACAACCAGTCGCATCTAGAGCGCCTTGCCTTCATTCGCCACTGCCGGGCGCTGGATATCCCTTTGGCAGCGGTGCAGCGTCTATTGAGCTTCGTCGATAGTCCGCAATCCGACTGCGGTGAAATCGACCATCTCATTGACGCCCAGCTGGCCAGGGTACGGGCTCGCCTCGCCAGCATGCACGCCCTGGAGCGCCAATTGGTGGCCTTGCGCGGTCAGTGCACGGGACCGCATAACGCGTCGGAATGCGGCATCCTGCATGACCTTGTGGCCGCAGCACATGGCGAGGCATGCGTCTGCCATCACGATTGAAACCAAGTTCGCTGGGTAGCCATCCGAGCGCCTCGAAAATCCGGTCAACCGGGCGCGCACGGGACGCCCCGCAATGACCACTGCATCTTGTTCGTGCTCGCGGCAGCTAGCTTCAGATTCATGCAACAGTATGGCAAGCCCTCTGTCGAAAGCGTATGATCTGGCTGGCCTTGCCCCATCCCGGCAGCCGAAAAAAAACACAAGGAGGAGATACTCAATGGGATTCTTTGGACGCAACGCGTCACTCGACAAGGTAGATCGGGATATCGCGGCGATCGCCGAAGGACAGGCCGACCTGTCGCATTCGGTCGGCTCTTCCGGCAATGATGCGGCGGGAAGAATATCCGCCAACATCAATCGTCTCTTTGCCCGTGTCCGTTCGCTGATTTCACACGCCCGCGAACGCAGCGTGAGCATCGCCGCCGACGCAGCGCGCATGAACCAGCTGGTGCAGCAGACCGATGAGGCCGTGCGACGCCAGGAAACGCTCGCCGCCAACGTCTTCGAGTCGAGCAACCGCGTCAATCTGGCCGTTGCGGAAGTAGCCATGAATTCCGATGCCATCCAGGCATCGACCCGGAACAATCTCGACCTCGCCCAGCGTTCGCTTGAGCAGATGGAAACCGTTGCCTCGACCATGCGCTCGACCAACGCCCACATCGAGCACTTCTCCTCGACGGTTACCGAACTGCATACCAGCTCGATGAAGATCAACGAAATCGTTTCGCTGATCAACGACATTTCCGACCAGACCAACCTGCTCGCGCTCAACGCCGCCATCGAAGCCGCCCGGGCCGGCGAGGCGGGACGAGGCTTCGCGGTGGTTGCCGACGAGGTGCGCAAGCTTGCCGAAAAGGTCAAGACCGCCACCCAGGTCATCGGGCAGAACACGCAATCGATGATCAACCTGGTTGCCGACACCTCGGACAAGACGCAGACCATCGTCGGGGAAGTCACCAAGGCCAACGGCTACATCGAGACCTCGGCAAACGATCTGATGACCATGGTCGGCGACTTCAAGCTGACGACCGAACAACTGGCAAGCATCTCGGGGGCCATCTACAACCTGCGCGAAAGCAACCAGGCCATCCACAGCGAAGTCGAGGAAATCCGCGACCACTCGCGCGACATTTCGGGCCGCATGAAACAATGCATCGCATCGGCAAAGACGCTGCGCGAGTCGACCGAAGACCTGCAATGCACACTCGCCGACTTCCGCACCGGAAACAACATGTTCGACACGCTGCACGACAAGTGTGCGCGCTTCCGCGACGACGTGGCCGGCATCCTGCAAAAGCTGGCCGACCGGGGCGTCAATATCTTCGATCAGGCGTACAAGGAAATCGCCGGTTCAAACCCCAAGCGCTACACCACCTCGTATGACGCCCAATGCGACAGCGAATTGACCCGGCTGTACGACGACCTGCTGCGCGACGTACCCGGCCTGACCTATGCCTTGTCCGTCGACACCAATGGCTATGCCCCGGCACACAACGGCGTCTTCTCCAACGCCCCATCGGGCGACCCGGCGGTCGACCTGCTCAAGTGTCGCCACAAGCGCATCTTCAACGATCCGGTTGGCATCAAGCTGGCCAAAAACCAGAAGAGTTCGCTGTTCCAGACCTATGTCCGCGATACGGGCGAAATCCTCAACGACCTGTCGATGCCGATCATGATCGAGGGGCGCCACTGGGGCGGCGTACGCATCGGCTTCAAGACGGACCTGGTCAAGTAATCCGGTAAAAACCGGCAACGGCCAGGCGCTTCCGGGCGCTTGGCCGCCAGCCCCCGCTCAGTCGCTCAGGCCGGTGTTGCCGATCCCGCCGCAGTATTCGTTCAAACCGGCCAGATAGGCAGGCACGCCGGCCTCGCCTTCCTGCGGCGCCCATGATGCCCGCTCCTCGGCGGACACCGGCACATAGGGGCCGGCCTTGGCCTCGAAAAAGACAGTTCCCGGCGCTAGGGCGACCACCGTGTGATAGACACCATGCGGAATATCCACCCCGAGCCGCTCGCCGCCCGCCTGCAGCACAAAACTGCGCTCCGGCTTGCCAAGGGTGTCGAAAAATACCACGCCCAGGCTGCCGCGCAGGATCAGCAAGGTTTCATCCTTGGTTGGGCTGAGATGACGATGCGGCGGAACATAGGATTCCGGCTCCATGGCGATCAGCAAGCGATGCGCCGGATAATCGTTATCGGGATGGAAATTGCGATGCACGCGCCGACGCGGCGATTGCCGGGCGGCGACCTCCAGGTCGGACATCAGCGAACGATCGATCAGCGTGATCATTGATAGACGATCTCCACGTTTTCCGGCTGCAGCCAGCCGCCCAAGGCATCAAGCAGCGCATCGTCGAGACGGACGCGTGCCGACTCGCCGAGCACCATCTCGCACTCGGCAAGCTCGTTGCGATAGCGGATGCGTACCGTTGCCGGCCCCGGTGCGAAGGGTGACAGCAAGGATTTCAGTTTGACGACATCGGAATTCCCGTTCATTTTGAGCAGGAGGTGCTTGGCGAAACGGGCGCGCGCTTCGCCCAAGGTCATCAGCCTTTCGGCGACGACGGCGTTGCCGCCTGAAAATTCGTCGTAACGCACCTTGCCTTCGATCACCAGGATCTCGTCGGTAACGATCTTGTCGCGTTCCGCCTCGAACAGTTCGTTGAACACCGACACCTCGACCATGGCGGTGCCGTCGTCGAGCTGGACGAACAGCATCTTGCCGCGCCGGGTCATCTGGGTGCGAATACCCACGACGATGCCGGCAATGTGGGTGAATTCCTTGGCCGGCTCGAGGCGGCTGAGCGGCCGACGGATGAAGCGCGACAACTCCTTCTTGCTGGTGTTGTAGGGGTGGCCGGAGAAAAAGAAGCCGAGCGCCGTCTTCTCCTCCATCAGCCGGGTCTTTTCATCCCACGGACGGACGCTGACGTATTCCGGCGCGTGTTCGTCGGCCACATCGGCGATATCGAACAGGCTGGTCTGCATGGCGTTGCGCTCGGCCTGCTCGGCGAAATCCATGGCCACGCCAACGCTCGCCAGCAATTTGGCGCGATCGGGCTCGGGAGCCTCGCCGGTCGTCTGCGGGGCGATCGAATCGAATGCGCCGGCACGGATCAGCGCCTCGATGGTGCGCCGGTTGACCATGCGCTTGTCGCAGCGCTGGCAGAAATCGAACAGATCCTTGAATGGCCCGCCTTCCTCGCGCGCCTTGAGGATGACGTTGACCGCCTGCTCGCCGGTACCCTTGACCGCCCCCAGTCCGTAGCGGATGGTTTCGCGGTCAACCGGCTCGAAACGGTAGGGCGAGGCATTGACGTCCGGCCCGAGCATCTTCACCTTGTTGGCGATGGTGTCTTCGTAGAAGATCTTCACCGTATCGGTGTTGTCCATGTCGGACGACAGGGTCGCCGCCATGAAGGCTGCGCAGTGATAACGCTTGAGCCAGGCCGTGTGGTAGGTGACGACGGCGTAGGCGGCGGTGTGCGACTTGTTGAAACCGTACTCCGCGAACTTGGTCATCAGGTCGAACAATTGCTCGGCGAGCGCCGGATCGTAGCCGCGCTCCTTGGCGCCGGCGGCGATGGTCTCACGGTGCTTGGCCATCTCCTCGGGCTTCTTCTTGCCCATGGCCCGGCGCAGCATGTCGGCGCCGCCCAGCGTGTAGCCGCCGATGATCTGCGAAATCTGCATCACCTGCTCCTGGTACACGATGACGCCGTAGGTCGGCGACAGGCAGGCGGTGAGGTCGGGGTGGAAATAGTCGATCTTCTGCTGGCCTTTTTTCCGCAGAATGAAGTCGTCCACCATCCCGGAGCCGAGCGGGCCGGGGCGATAGAGCGCGAGCACGGCGATGATGTCTTCGAAACGGTCGGGCGCCAGCTTCTTGAGCAGCTTCTTCATGCCTTCCGATTCAACCTGGAAGATCGCCGTCGTGTTGGCGTCCTTCAGGATCTGGTAGGCCCCCGGGTCTTCGAAACCCAGGCTCATCAGATCGAGCCTCTCGCCAGTCATGCGCTCGATGTACTTGAGTGCCAGCTCGATAATCGTCAAGTTGCGCAGGCCGAGGAAGTCGAACTTCACCAGGCCGGCCTTTTCCACATCGTCCTTGTCGAACTGCGACACGGGCGAGGCATCGGCGCCGGTCGCCTGGTAGATCGGGCAGAAATCGGTGATCTTGCCCGGGGCGATCAGCACGCCGCCGGCGTGCATGCCGACGTTGCGGGTCAAATCCTCCAAACGTCCGGCCAGGTCGAACAGTTCGCGGACGGTTTCGCCATCGCCGTCGCCCTCCATCATTTCCCTGAGCTGCGGCTCCTGCTCCAGCGCCTCCGCCAGCGATACCGGCTTGTTCTGGACAATGGGGATCAGCTTGGAAATACGGTCGCACATCGAGTAGGGCAGGCCGAACACACGGCCGACGTCGCGGATCACCGCCTTCGACGACATGGTGCCGAAGGTGGCGATCTGGCTGACCGCGTCGGCCCCGTAATGCTCGCGGACGTACTCGATGACGCGCCAGCGGTTGTCCTGGCAGAAGTCGATGTCGAAGTCGGGCATCGACACCCGCTCCGGGTTCAGGAAGCGCTCGAACAGCAGGGCATAGGCGAGCGGATCGATATCGGTAATGCGCAGGCTGTAGGCGACCAGCGAACCGGCACCCGACCCCCGGCCCGGCCCGACCGGCACGCCGTTCTGCTTGCCCCAGTTGATGAAGTCGGCCACGATGAGGAAGTAGCCGGGGAAGCCCATCTGGACGATGGTGTTGCATTCGAAGGCCAGCCGATCGTCGTATTCGGGACGTCGCTGCCGACGAACCTCCGGATCCGGATACAGCTCGGCAAGGCGGACCTCCAGGCCCTTCTTCGCTTCATCGACCAGAAATTCGTCGATGGTCATGCCCGGCGGAATCGGGAAATTGGGCAGGAAGTTCTTGCCCAGCGTCATTTCGATATTGCAGCGCCTGGCAATTTCCAGCGTGTTCTCGAGAGCTTCCGGCAGATCGGCAAAGAGCTCGAGCATCTCGTCCTGCGACTTGAAATACTGCTCTTCGGTATAGATCTTGGGCCGTCGGGTGTCGCCCAGCACGTAGCCCTCGGCGATGCAGACCCGCGCCTCGTGCGCCTGGAAGTCGTCACGGTTCATGAACTGGATCGGATGCGTGGCCACCAGCGGAATACCGGTCTCCCCCGCCAGATCTGCCGTCTGCTGGACGATGGCCTCCTGTTGCGGCTGGCCGTAGCGCTGCACTTCGAGATAGAAGGCGCCGGGAAAGATCGCCTCCCATGCCCTGGCGCGCTCGCCCGCCACTTCAAAATTGCCGTTCAGCAGGGCTTCGCCGACATCGCCGAGATGAGCGCCGGACAGGGCGATCAGGCCATCGCAACCGACTTCGGAAAACCACTCGCGGCGAACCTCGGCCCGGTCGCGCCGGCCCTCGACCAGATAGGCCCTGGTCAGCAGCTCGCAAAGCTGCTGGTAGCCCTTGCGGTTGCGCACCAGCAGCAGCAGGCGGTAGGCATCCTCGGGGGCGTCCGGGTTGGCGATCCATACATCGGAACCGGCGATCGGCTTCACACCCTTGCCACGCGCTCCGGTGTAGATCTTGACCAGCCCGAAGAGATTGCCGAGATCGGTCAGCGCCAGCGCCGGCATACCGTCGCCGGCAGCGCGCTTGACGGCATCGCCGATGCGGACGATGCCGTCGGTAATGGAGTATTCGGAATGGAGACGGAGGTGGACGTAGCGCGGGGAATTCATCCCCGCAATTTTACCCTGCCGGAGGAAGCGGCAGGGATGACATGCAAACGCGACGCGACCACCACGGCCTCCCCGGAAACAGGGGCCATCCTTCAGGAATAAAGTTCTGCTAGATTAGCGTTTCACAATACGACAAACAGGAGACGCGCCATGAACGAAAGCGAACCCCTCGTCCTGCGCAATGACCGCGCCGACGGCCTGACGACACTGACACTTAACCGTCCCAACGCCTTCAACTCACTATCCAGGGATCTGCTGGGAGCCCTGCAGGCCGAACTCGATGCCATCGCCGCCAGCGAATCCGTACGCGTCGTCGTGATCGCCGGCGCGGGCAAGGCCTTCTGCTCCGGACACGACCTCAAGGAAATGCGTGCAAATCCCGGCAAGGCCGCCATGCAGGCGCTGTTCAAGCAATGCGGCGAATTGATGCTCACCGTCACCCGCATGCCGCAGCCCGTCATTGCCCGCGTCCATGGCATCGCCACCGCTGCGGGCTGCCAACTGGTCTCCATGTGCGATCTGGCGGTGGCCGCCGATGTTGCCAAATTTGCGGTCTCCGGCATCAATGTCGGCCTGTTCTGCTCGACGCCGGCCGTCGGCCTGGCGCGTAATCTCGGGCGCAAGGCCGCTTTGGAAATGCTGCTCACCGGCGATTTCATCGATGCCATGGAAGCCAAGACCCGGGGGCTGATCAATCGCGTCGTGCCGGCCGATGCGCTGGACGCCGAAATAGAACGCCTGGCCGGCAGCATCCTTGCCAAGAGCGCCGTCGCCATCCGCATCGGGAAAGGCATGTTCTACAAGCAACTGGAAATGGGGCTGAGCGACGCCTATGACTACGCGGCCGAGGTCATGGCCTGCAACATGATGAGCGAGGATGCCGGCGAAGGGATCGATGCTTTCATGCAGAAGCGCAAACCGGAATACAGGGGCCGTTAACGGACGAAGCGGGGCTCTGAATCCCAGCACCCCGCTCCAAGCTCAAAACCGTCGGATTACGCCCCGAACGACCAGCGCCGGCGAACCACGCCCAGACCAAACAGGCCCAATCCCATCAGCGCAAGGCTGCCGGGTTCCGGCACGACATACGGCGTGTCGGTTATTTGCAGCGAAACCTGGAACGCATTCCGCTGCCCCTCAACCGTCGTGAACCCGATGCATCCGCGATGATTCGTGTCACCAAAGACCGCATCGCACGCCGAGTTGCTCAATACGCCCAAGCCTGCGATATGCAGGATGGCGTTGTAGTCCTCGCCGCCGTACCAGAACGTCTGATTCAGAGAATTGTCGCCAGGATTAAAGCCGGCCCCTGCCACGTTGATGACGAAGATATCGTCGCAGTTACCGCCGCTTCCTCCCGCCTCGCAACTTCCGTCGTTGTTGGTCTCCAGGAAATTGATGGAGAACAACAAGGCAGCGGGGGTTTCGAAGGCCCCCAGGAATGGCGCGGTGCTTCTCAGCGATATCACGTCGGTCAAAACCGCCGTCTGCAGACTGGGCGCAAAGATGGGGTTATTCTGATGAATGAGCTCTACGGTATTCACCGCTGCCGCGTTGGTAACCAGCGAGCCGGTAAATTTACCGTTGGTCGATGCGCCAACTCCCAGTGACGATTGGCCAAAACCTGTCGACACCCCCCAGCTGAG
>CALJZP010000258.1 GCA_937983545.1 uncultured Azonexus sp. | reverse complement strand
ATGGGCGCGACGCGGGTCGAGCCAGCGCATTTCATCGCGGCTCTTGCTGTCGAAGTCGGCGACCCACATCTTGGTGCCGGTATCGGCCAGCCACGGGTATTTTTCCGCCTTTTCCTTGAGCCAGAAGGCCATGCAGCCGGGGTCGTCGAACTTGAATACTGATTGCTCGGCGCTACCACGAATCTGTGCGGCGAAGCGGCGGTCGGAGATGACCATGCTGCACCGCGCACAGGTGTCGCGATCCCACTTGATCTCCGCCATCCCGTCGGGCCAGTTGCCCTTCTTGCAGGCGGAGAGCAGGACGGCCAGCGGTGTCAGCAGCAGGCCGCCGACCCCGATCTGGCCGATGAAGCGCCGGCGATGCGTGTCGCACATGGTCAGCACTCGGCCAGCGAAAGATCGGCAACGAGGGCCGTGTAGCGGGAAACGATGCCCAGGAAGCGCAGGCGGTCGGGGCCGGCAATCTCTCCGCGCCACTCCAGCTGTTTTTCGTCCACCGGGGCGATCTTCCAGCCATCCAGCGCCTTGGCGAAGGCCGGCTCGAAGCGCTTGAGGAGGATGCGGCAGGCGACGGTGCCGGTCAGCGACACGTCGTCGGCGACCTTGTCGTCGAGCACGACCTTGCCCATGTCCATTTCGACGACGCGATTGACCAGCGCCGATACCTCGTCGAGGCGGTGGCTGGAGATGATCATCGTGGCGTCGTCGAGGCGCTCGGCGAGCAGGTCGAAGAAAATCTTGCGTGCTTCCGGATCGAGGTTGGCCGCCGGTTCGTCCATGACCAGCACCTGCGCATCGCGCCCCAGGGCAATCGAGATCAACAGCTTTTGCTTCATGCCGCCGGAAAGGCGAACGAACTGACGGGTCAGGATGGCCTCGAGATCGAGGCCGAGGCGCCGGGCAATGGCATGGATGCGCTGTGGATCGGTGCCGCACAGCGAAGCCGAGAATTCGATCAGCTGGCCGACCGGCATTTTCAGCGGCGGCGGCAGTTGAGGAACGAAACCGATCTTGCCGAGCACGGCGGTGCGATGGCTACGCGGGTCCAGACCGTTGATGCTGACGCTGCCGTCGAAGGTGTATTCGCCGAGCAGGCAACGGATAAGGGTTGTTTTGCCGGCACCGTTGGAGCCGATCAGGGCGACCCGTTCGCCGATCCCGATGTTGAGGCTGATGCCATCGAGTACCCGGGCTTTGCGAAAGGTCTTGGCGACATTATTGAACTGGATCATGGTGCCCGATTATAGGTGGGGCGGTGTCGATCGGCATTGAATCTCGATCAAAAAACGTGCGTCTTCGCCGCCTGGCCGGCATTCCCCAGCGCGCCCCCGGCAATCAATGCAAACAGTTCGGCCAGCGGTAACGGGGCCGCGGGGAGAACAAGAGCAGAAACGGCCACGGCGTCCTCATCGCTCAATGGAACGAAGTCGATGCCGGCTGTCGCCAGTTGTTGCATGCCTTCGGGAATAACGGCGATGCCGAAACCTGCGGCAACCAGCGTCAACATCGAGGTCTTGCGGGAAATGGCCGGCCCCAGTCGGGGCACGAATCCCCGCTTGAGGCAGAGGTCGGTGACGCAACGTGCCAGACCGCCGCGCTCGCGATGCACGGCGCTGACGAAGCGCTCTTCGGCGAGGTCGGCAATCGTCAGGGTTGGTGCGGCCGCCATCGGGTGCCGGGAAGGCAGCGCGACAACCAGGCGTTCCGCTGCCAGATGGCGCACTGCGACGTCATCGGTGCGCCGCAGCACCGGCAGGCGAATGAAGCCGATATCGGCCTTCCCTTCGGCTATTTCCGCCAGTTGCTGCTCGGACGACAAGCGGTCGATGTCGATGCGCGCCGACGGGGCCCGGTCGTGAAACTGCCGGATGCTGGGCAGCAGGCGTTCAAGCGGCAGCGAGCTCGAGTGCAGGAGGCGCAGTACCCCGGCTTCGCCACGGCTCATTTGCCGGCCGTCCTCGATGGCCGTTTGCAGCGATTGTTCGATATTGATGACGCGGTCGCGAAACTGGCGGCCCGCCGGAGTCAGGCTGACGCCGCGGGCTTCGCGGACGAACAGGGAAAAGCCGAGCTCGTCTTCGAGGAGCGCCATCTGGCGGCTGAGCGCCGGCTGGGCGACATGCAGCGCTGCGGCGGCAGGCGTGAAGCCGCCCTGTGCGCCGATGGCGAGGAAATAGCGAATCTGGCGCAGCGTAGGCATAACAAAACGATATGGTTCATTGAAAAAAATGGTATTCGATTTATACATCGAATCTGCCGAGAATGGCAGCGGATTCAGACAGGGAGGTTTTTGCATGACAGCGGATATCGCGGCGACCCTGCCGGTTGCCTTGCTCGCAGTAATCTGCGGATACGCATTGTTTTCCCTGTTCGGCTTTGGCTCGGCCATTCTGGCGGCTCCGGGCCTGACGCTGGTGATGCCGATGGCCCGTATCGTCCCGCTTCTTGCCCTGCTCGATGCAGGCAGTTCGTCGTTGCGGGCGTGGCGGGGGCGCGCTGCGATCGATACGGCGGCAATACGTTTGTTGTTGCCCTGTATGCTGGCCGGGCAGGTCATGGGAGTCGGCCTCTTGCGCTACCTGCCGGTACGCGAAACGGGCCTGCTCTTCGGCTGCTTCGTCGTCCTGCTCGGATTGTCGTCGCTGCGGCCGGGGGCGCAGGCGCAGCGGCAAGGCGGAGCCTGGGCGGGGATCGGGCACGGTCTGGTCGGCGGCGTTCTGGGCGGGATGTTCGGCAGCGGCGGCTTTCTGTATGCGCGCTATCTGCAGCGGCGCTTGCCGCAACAGGATCGCTTCCTGGCGACGCAGTCGGTGATGATCGGCATCTCGACGGTCTGGCGCGTCGCGCTGTGCATCCTGTCCGGATTGATCGACGGTGGCTTGCTGATGACGGCGATCATGCTCGCGCCGGCGGTATGGGCGGGGTT
>CALJZP010000257.1 GCA_937983545.1 uncultured Azonexus sp. | reverse complement strand
ACCCTTCATCATATGCTTCTCTCCGTTAGACGATTGGTTTGATCGACGATTCGACGACGGACGCCCCAAACGAGTCGATCACATCGCGAACAAAAACATCCTGAGCGATCGCATTCACCGCCCTCTCCTGCTGTTCCTGGCGCTGCCTGCCCGCCGTTGCCGCCGGCGTATCGACCTCGTTCTCTCCCAACTCGATACGTAACTGAACCGGATTTCCAAGATACTCTGCGAGCGCCTGCTGCAGACGCTCCGGATTCGGCTTCATCTGCAGATGCCCCTGCTTGGGCGACAGGCGAAGCAGACATTGCCCGTCGGCCAGCTGGCGCAATTCGCAATTCTGCGCCAACTCCCTGGCCAAACCGGAGAGCGACAATGCCGCAACAATCCGATGCCAGTCTCCCTCTCCGGCGGCAGGCACAGACGAAGCCAACGGCGCCTCGGCGCGCGGCTGAACAGGCGCCGGAGCCGATTGCTGCACCTGCGGCTGCGGCGTCGACAAGACCGGCTGCGCCTTGGCGGCTGGCGGCTGTACCCGGCTGCGCACCGCCACCGAACCCACCACATCGGCTACGCTGCTGGGGCGAAAAGCGTGCAGGCGGAGCAAGGTCATGACGAAGCCCGAATACTCATCCGGCGCCGACGCCAACTCGGTTCGCCCGACATTGACGATCTGGTAGGCCAATTGCACGAACTCCGGCGAAAAGGCTTTGGCCAGCGCAGCGATACGCTCCTTTTCCGGCTCATCGTCGTCGATTGCTGACGGCACACACTGCACGATCTGTATCCGCGTCAGCAGCGCCCCCAATTCCTGCAAAGCCGCCGCAAACGACAGGCTGCGCACCCCCATGTCGGTCGCCACCTGCAGCAGCACCCCGGCTTCACCGGCATGCAGCGCTTCGAGAATGGCGAGCAGGAAATCCTGATCGACCGTCCCGAGCATGCCGCGGACCTGCGCCTCCTCGACCTTGCCGGCACCGTGGGCGATAGCCTGGTCGAGCAGGGACAAGGCATCGCGCATGCTGCCTGCCGCCGAACGGGCGACCAGCGCCAGCGCCGGCATATCGTAGGGAACCCCTTCGGCCTGCAGGATATGGGCAAGGTGCCCGGTGATGGCAACTGCAGGCATCTGCTTCAGATTGAACTGCAGGCAGCGCGACAGCACGGTGACCGGGATTTTCTGCGGATCGGTGGTCGCCAGGATGAACTTGACGTGCTCCGGCGGCTCCTCCAGCGTTTTCAGCATGGCGTTGAAAGCCGAGTTCGACAGCATGTGCACTTCGTCGATCACGTAGACCTTGAAGCGGCCACGCGTCGGGGCATACACCGCGTTCTCGAGCAGCTGGCGCATCTCGTCGACGCGGGTATTGGTCGCCGCGTCGACCTCGAGCAGATCGACGAAGCGGCCGCTATCGATTTCCTGGCAGGCGGAACACTGGCCGCAGGGCGTTGCGGTGATGCCGGTCTCGCAATTCAATGACTTGGCAAGAATCCGCGCGATGGTCGTCTTGCCGACGCCGCGGGTACCGGTAAACAGATAGGCGTGGTGCAGGCGTTGCTCGGCAAGGGCGTGCGACAAGGCGCGCACCACATGCTCCTGCCCAACCAGCGTCGAAAAATTGCGCGGCCGCCACTTGCGCGCAAGGACCTGATAACTCATGCGCCCCACACCGATGGAGGAAAAATGAAAATGGCGAGCCTAACCCCCGGCACTTGCAGTCAATGGCTGTGGCTGCTTCCTTCCGGACCTGACCAGGTTCACCACCCTGCAATGCGGGGAGACCCGCCGGGGCGAATTCTAACACAGCACTTCGCCACCCAATGGGCGAAAGCCGGAATTTTAGCAATCGCCCCGAAAACCGCCGATTACTCGGCCGCCTCGGCCACCCGGCGAGCGCGCACCGCCGCCGCCAGCTTTTCCATGACTGCGACGCTGTCGTCCCAATTGATACAGGCATCGGTGATGCTCTGGCCGTAGGTCAGCGGCTTGTCCGGCGACAGATCCTGACGGCCTTCGACCAGATGCGACTCGACCATGACGCCGACGATGCGCTCTTCGCCACCGCCAATCTGCTCGGCGACGCTGTCGCAGACCTCCATTTGCAGCTTGAACTGCTTGCGGCTGTTGCCATGCGAGAAATCGACCATCAGGCGGGCAGCGAGGCCGGCCTTGGCGATTTCCTGACAGGCGGCATCGACACTGGCCGCATCGTAATTCGGCTCCTTGCCGCCACGCAGGATGACGTGGCAATCCTCGTTGCCCATGGTCGACACGATGGCGGTATGACCGGATTTGGTGACCGACAGGAAGTGGTGCGGCGAATTGGCCGAACGGATGGCATCGACCGCAATGCGCATGTTGCCGTCAGTACCGTTCTTGAAGCCGACCGGACACGACAACCCGGAAGCCAGTTCGCGATGCACCTGAGATTCGGTGGTGCGGGCGCCGATAGCTCCCCAGGCAATCAGGTCGGCGGTGTATTGCGGCGTGATGGTATCGAGGAATTCGGTCGCGCACGGCAGGCCCAGTTCATTGACCTCGAGCAGGATGCGACGCGCCAGACGCAGGCCTTCGTTGATGCGGAAGGTGTTGTCGAGACGCGGGTCGTTGATCAAGCCTTTCCAGCCCACCGTGGTGCGCGGCTTCTCGAAATACACGCGCATGACGACGATCAGGTCGTCAGCAAAGCGCTCGGCCTCCTTGGCCAGCTTCTTCGCGTAGTCCATCGCCAGGTCATAATCGTGAATCGAGCACGGGCCGATGACGACCAGCAGACGGTCATCGGCACCATGCAGGGCGCGATGGATGGCCTGGCGGGCATCGTAGGTGGTCTGCGCCGCCCGGCTGGAAACCGGGTACTCGCGAAAGACATGGGCGGGCGGGACCAGCTCCTTGATCTCCCTGATGCGAACGTCGTCGGTATTCGGTTTGCTCGATTGTGTGCTGTGCGGCGTCGTCATGACCAGACCCATTCAAAAAATACTGAAAAAACGGCATTCTACCGGATGTCGATGGCCGAACATGATCTTGACCCTTCGCCTGAAATTCCGGACCGCCCGATCAAGGGACGCGGCGCGGCAGCCAACGTCGCCCACCGCTTCAGCACGGAAACCCGCCAAGCCGTCGATGACGGCTGGGAACAGGCTGCCGCCTCGCTGCCGCAAACACGTCTGCTGGTCGACAACGCCAAGCGCATCATCAGCCAAAACGAATCACCCGATCTCGGCTTCGATCAGTCGCTGAATCCTTACCGCGTTATTCCCCCCACTTACAGATACATACTTCAAGGCAACGGCTTCTAGAATGGGGGCAAGCACCACGTCATGCGCCTCTAAAGCCCACCCAATAAATTGATATCCCCCCATTCTGTACATACAATGACATCTAAAGTATGTCTGGATGGCATCAAAAATGGCTTTTTCGATAGTTACAGGGAAGGTGCTTAGAGACAACACCGGTGCTTCGGTTGAAATTCCCGTGTTGATATCTCCAGTGGGCCCTATTCGACCTCTGATTGACTACTGCCTTTCCCGTAAAAGAAGCTTAAGTTGGCAGGAAAAGCTGGTCCGCGCCGTCAAGCTATTTCTCGAATACTTACAAGCAAACACAACCAACAGCGAAGAGGATTGGCGCACATTTCGCAATTTTGCTAGCGCCCTTCACCAAGGAACTATTGACACCCAAACACGGGAGGATCCAAGCAAACTATTCTGGAATCCGATCAATGTCCGCGACGCCAATTACATGATCACGCTGTTATCGGACTTCCTCGATTGGATAGGACGAGACCAGTCGCCTCGCGCCAAGAGTTTCAACCCACAATATGTAGGCAATGCTTTTGACCAACAGGTAGATCGTCTTGCGTACATGCACAAAAGAAGCAAGGCATTCTTGGGGCACGCATGGGCAGCTCAACCTAAAACAAGTAGCGCCCGGTTAAATCGCAGCACACCTATACCGAAAGTTTTTGGCAAGCGCCCTCCGGATTTCCCAGAAGACAAGTTTGAGGAACTCCTGTTTCGAGGATTCAAGGTCGCCGGCCGATACGATTACAGAGGGATATTGATTACCATGCTGCTACACGGTGGTGGACTGCGTTTAAGCGAAGCATTCCACATCTTTATGTCTGACATCCAGCCCCATTGGGATGACTCTAGTTTGGCCTTTGTAGCAGTTCACCACCCAAGCCTCGGCGCCGTTCCTGATGATTGGCAATTCAAAGGAATGAAGGCTGCAAATCGCGCTGAATACCTTTCGAGGGAGTTCGGACTCAAGCCACGTGACCTCATCCGAGGAAATCTGATGGCCGGCTGGAAACACCCCGCACTAGATGAACGCTGGTTTATGCAGGTTCATTGGTTTCCAACAGAGTATGGACAGCTACCTTCAAGAGAAACGACCAGATTGTTACCTACCCGGTGTATGACTGGGTTGCGGATGATGGATATTCCAATATTGGTAACTGGATCGAGAAGGCAGCCAAGGCAGCAGGCAAGTAATACTTTGATGGGGAATTAGCTCAGATGCCGAAGTACTTTACCAAAAGTGAAGCCAGGAATGCAGCGGGGGGATTCCTGGCGAAATCACACGTTAGAAAAGCTTCCGCTCAAATCCTTAACGAGTCGCGTAGTGCCGCGAGGGAATCCGACACCTTCGATGTATTTCTATCGCATTCAATCTCTGATGCCGACCTTGTCCTAGGGATCAAGAACCTCCTTGAGGAGCGGGGATTGAAGGTCTATGTGGATTGGGAAACAGATAGTCAGCTAGATCGAAGCAAGGTAAATCCTGAAACCGCTGATCTGTTGCGGCGAAGGATGAAACAATCGACCTCTCTGCTGTACTTGGCAACCGAATCTGCCTCGTCGTCTAAATGGATGCCGTGGGAACTGGGCTACTTTGATGGACTCCGTGGCGGCCAGGTGGCGGTAATGCCTTTACTGGACAATGAAACGGACTCGTTTAAGGGGCAGGAATATCTCGGTCTATACCCAACCGTTACCAAAGACACTTACGGAGGTACAAGCCGTACAGATGTTTTTGTAGAGGGCGGCGGCAAGTGGACGACGCTTCAAGAGTTCAATAAAGGGAAGCCTACATGGCGCGCATACAGTCCATGATCCATTTTTTACTGCTCGTTTGGTGGTGACCTCTAATGGGGTGAGATTGGTTGCTATGCGTTAGTCCTAGCACCATGAACGGCATCATCGCCAGGATTACTGGCGAAATGCGAGAAAAATATTTCTGTCGATATAGACGTTGAAATGTGTCCACCTAACAAAGCTATTTGTTTCCAATGCGCTTCACCGACACCGCTATAGCGACCTCCACTATCTGAATTGTTCGAGTTGCATGCGCATCTTTATACATACATAGCACATATTTAATTAACCAGATTTACTCACATTTAAATCAATAACCTAGAACCACCAGGCAATTATCTATGGCATTTTAGGGGTCACTTTTACAGGCTGCGAACACGGCTGCATCTATTGCTATGCCCGGCCCACGCACGCCTGGCTGGGCCTCTCGCCAGGCCTCGATTTCGAGACGCAGATTTTCGCCAAGCCGGACGCACCACGGCTGCTGCGCGCCGAACTGGCCAAACCGGGATATCTCTGCACGCCCATTGCACTGGGCACGGCGACCGATGCCTACCAGCCGTTCGAACGCCGGGAAAACCTGACCCGACGCATCCTGGAAATCCTGCTGGAAACGCGGCACCCGGTCAGCGTCGTCACCAAGTCGTCGCTCATCGTTCGTGACACTGACCTATGGGCCGAACTGGCCAGACAGAATCTGGCGCACATCGCCATTTCGCTGACCACGCTGGACGGATCATTGGCGCGGCAACTCGAGCCGCGCGCCAGCGCGCCCCACGCTCGCCTGGAAGCGATGGAAAAGCTGGCGGCAGCCGGCATCCCAGTCAGCGTATTCATCGCACCATTGATCCCGGGCCTGAACGACCGGGAACTCGAAAGCCTTCTCGCCAGGGCCAGGAACCATGGCGCCAGCAGCGCGCGCTACACTGTCCTGCGCTTGCCGTACGAAGTCGCCACGCTGTTCCGCGACTGGCTGACATGGCATGCACCGGAAAAAGCAGCTCGCGTGATGTCAGTTCTCTACGACCTGCGCGGACAACGCATCAACGACCCGAATTTTGGCAGCCGCATGACCGGACTCGGACACTTTGCCGATCTCTTGCGCCAGCGTTTCGAACTGGCCTGCCGCCGGCTTGAACTGAGCCGCGACTGGCCGGCGCTGGACACTACGCGCTTTGCGCCGCCGGCACCCGACGCAAGCGGACCGTTACGCCAACTCAGTCTTTTCTGATTACCGGGGCAGCTTTTCGTACAGGCCGACGACGCCTTCCATTTCTTCCAGAATGCGCTCGCTGGTGGTGGCGACGGCGGTTTGCTGGCGCTTGTCGGTACCCCCCCTCTGTCCCAAGGCATTTTCAAAAAAGAACCATTGCTGCCTGACCAGTTCGAGGCCATCCTTGATCTGCGGCGTATTGGCCGGCGCCGCACCAAGTTCGAGCAGCGCTTCTGAAAACTCCTTGCGGGCCTTTTCAAGATTGGCGGCGCTGTTGGCGTCATTCACACCCCAGGCGCTGGCCTGATAGAACTTGGCCATGCGCTGGGACAGCATGCGCTGACGCCCCGAAATATTGACCAGGCGGCCCGCCGTCGAGGCTGCATGCTTCTCCAGCTGGACAGTCCCCTGATGCGCCAGAGTCAGGACCTCTTCGGAGAGCGCCAGTACCTTGCGACCACCATCCTGGGACGGATTCTTGCCGACCAGCAAGTCCTTGTAGTTCAGCCAGGACTGCTCAAGACTGACGTAGGTCGCCTTGATATCGGGCGTTGGGGCGTAATTCTTCAACTCCACCAACTGACGGTCGAAGGTCGCCACCGAGGCGTCGAGCACCTTCTTGCTGCGCTCGACCTCAACGCCCTGGCCGACCTGGAAATAGGCCTTGGCCATGCGCTGCGACAGCATGCGCTGCCGGCCTGCCTTGTTGATTGCCGAATTGATGTCGTTGATCTGAGCCTGGACCGCATCAACACCCAAGCCGAGGAAAACAGCGATAAAGATACCCAGCAAAGTCTTCAAGAAGACCTCCCCGAAAATTCTCGATGAACCGGTAGCTTATCGGCTGCCCATAGGCGATCACAATGATCTGTATCAACGCCGTAACTTACTCGTGACAATTTTGCCTAGGGCAACTGGGTAAGATAATTTCCTATTGCAACAATGTCATCGTTTTTCAGGGTCGATGTCGCAATCGACATCAGCTGATTGTTGCGAACGCCCGTGCCATCGCGGTAACGCGTAATCGAAGTCTGCAGATAAACAAGATTCTGGCCGGCCAGACGCGGGTACTGGTCGTTGCCATGTGCACCGTCGCCGTGACAACGGGTACACAGTTTGGCGAACAATTCCTTGCCACGCGCCACCTGTCCGGCATCGGCCTTGGAACGGGCCGCCCCCTGACTGGAGAAGAAGAGTGCTATCTGCACCCGCTCTTCGTCCTTCAGCACCTTAATCAGCCCTTCCATGAACTGATCCTTGCGCTCGCCGCTGCCGAATTTCCGTATCTGTTCAAGTAGATAGCTTGGGTTCTGCCCGGCCAGATTGGGAACTTCCGGCATCTTGCTGATGCCGGTTTCCCCGTGGCAGTTGGCGCAGAAGAAAGATGCTTTCCTGCCGGCCTCGACAGCGGCCTTCAGTGCAACCGGATCAGCCTGTACCGTTTTCAGACGTTCCAGCGTTCCCGGCTGGGCCCATACGGAAAAACTGGCGAAAAAAAACCCCGCAGCTGCGAATAACAAGCGCATAACAATTCCCTTACATTGCAAGTGGATATTATGCAGTACCCCCTACCGTCAGTCCATCGATCCGCAAGGTTGGTTGCCCGACACCGACCGGAACGCTCTGCCCATCCTTGCCGCAGGTACCGACGCCCGGATCGAGTTGCAGGTCGTTACCGATCATTGACACACGGGTCAGCGCATCCGGACCGTTGCCGATCAGGGTGGCCCCCTTGATCGGACGCGTCACCTTGCCGTCTTCGATCAAGTAGGCCTCGCTCATCGAGAAAACGAACTTGCCGCTGGTGATATCGACCTGGCCACCACCGAAGTTGGCGGCATAGATACCCTTCTTGACCGAGGCGATGATCTCCTGCGGGTCGTGTTGCCCGGCCAGCATCATGGTGTTGGTCATGCGCGGCAGAGGCAGGTGGGCGAAGGATTCGCGACGACCGTTGCCGGTTGGGGCAACGCCCATCAGGCGGGCATTCAGGCTGTCCTGCATGTAGCCCTTGAGGATGCCGTCCTCGATCAGCACATTGCGCTGGGTCGGGTTGCCTTCGTCGTCGAAATTCAGCGAACCGCGCCGGTCGCTGATCGTGCCGTCATCGATCACGGTAACGCCCTTGGCCGCCACGCGCTGGCCGATACGACCGCTGAAGGCCGAACTGCCCTTGCGATTGAAGTCGCCCTCCAAACCGTGGCCGACCGCTTCGTGAAGCAGGATGCCTGGCCAGCCGGAGCCGAGGACGACCGTCATCTGACCGGCCGGTGCCGGTTCGGCGTGCAGGTTGACGACGGCCTGATGCACCGCTTCCCTGGCGTAGCGCTGCAGGATTTCATCGTCGAAATAGCCGAAATCGAAACGACCGCCGCCGCCGGCACCACCCTGTTCCCGCTTGCCGTTTTCCTCGACGATGACCGACACGGAGCAGCGGACCAGCGGGCGGATATCGGCAGCCAGCCGACCGTCGGAGCCGGCAACCAGGATCACCTCGTATTCGCCGGCCAGCGATGCCATCACCTGAACGACGCGCGGATCGATGGCCCGGGCGTAACCCTCCAGACGTTCGAGCAGCTTGACCTTGGCTTCGGCCGGCAGCGAGGCGATGGGGTCGTTGGGCACGTACAGCGAGCGGCTCGCCTTGATCGCCTGCAAGGCAGGCAGGCTGCCCGACTGCCCGGCCGTCGCGATGGCGCGCACGGCATTGGCGGCATCGCCCAGCGCCCGGGCGCTGATGTCGTCCGAATAGGCAAAGGCGGTCTTCTCGCCCGAGATCGCTCGCACGCCAACCCCCTGGTCGATGTTGAAGCTGCCCGACTTTACGATGCCCTCGTCGAGGCTCCAGGCCTCGGAGCGGGAATACTGGAAATAGAGGTCGGCATAGTCGACCTGGTTTTTCAATATCTGGCCGAAGGTACGCGAAAGATCGCCCTCGGTCAGCGAGAAGGGGGTGAGCAGCAGGGATTCGGCTTGCGCCAGGGCGCTCGGTTGAGTCATGAAGCTTCCTTACAGTTTGCGGTGAGCGAGTGCCGGCAGGCTCTCGCGGATGTCGGCAATGCGTTGGTGATCCAGGTCGGCGATGACCACGCCCGTGCCCTTGAGCTTGCGATCGAGGATTTCGCCCCACGGGTCGACGATCATGCTGTTACCGTGCGTCATGCGGCCGCTTTCATGCGTCCCGCCTTGTCCGACAGCAAGCAGATAGCATTGGTTCTCGATGGCCCGGGCACGCAGCAGGACTTCCCAGTGCGCCCGGCCTGTCGTTTCGGTAAACGCCGCCGGGACCAGGATCAGATCGACCGGCGCCAGAGCGCGGTACAGCTCCGGGAAACGCAGGTCGTAGCAGATCGACAGGGCGATGCGGCCAAAAGGGGTATCGACCGCCGCGACGCGGTCGCCGGCCTCGATGAAACTCGCTTCGTCATAGCATTCGTCCCCCTTCCTGAAACCGAACAGATGCACCTTGTCGTAGCGCTGGACGCATTCGCCGGCCGGGTTATAGACCAGGCTGGCATTGCGCATCTTGTCCGTGGACGAGGCGGCCAGCGGAATCGAACCGGCGACAAGCCAGATGCCATGGCGTTGCGCGGTTTCGGCCAGCCATGACTGGATCGGGCCATGTCCGAAGGTTTCGCTGGCGCGAACCCGGTCCGCATCCGCCGCGCTGATGATCGGAAAATACTCGGGCAGGACGAGCAGTTGCGCCCCTTGCGCCACGGCCTCCTCGACCAGCCTTCCCGCGACCGCAAGATTTTCCACAACGCGCGGTCCGGAAACCATCTGCAAGGCGGCCATCCGGCAATTCTGCTTGCTCACTGTTTGTCCTCCTCTTCTGCCTTTGACCTGACTTCCTGCGACGATTCACCGGCCTTGTCGACCTTGGGGTCGGCCCAGGTTCCAGTCACATGATAACGATAGCTGAACAGGCGATTGAGCGGCTTCTGCAACACGGTGTTGGCGACCAGCGCGGCGGCCCCGATCACCGGATTCACCAGCGCGGCCGTTCCGACCGCCGCCAGCCCGCCCACTTCGGGCCGAACGACAACCTGCATGTCCTGCCTCTCCGTCTTCAGGTCGGTCTCCCCGGTCATTTCGATCTGGGCGGCGGGACCATTGATGCGCAGGGGTTCGAGCGTCCGCATCACGCCTTTGCGCACGGCGAGCTTGCCTTCGATGCTGTCGAAGGCGAGACCATCGCTGAAGATGTCGCGAAAATCGAGGGTCAGCCGCCGCGGCAGGGATTGCAACGAAATCAGGCCAAGCAGTTTGCCGACGCCCGGCTCCAGCTTGTTGAACTGCCCCTTCGCGACATTCACCGACAGCTGCCCGTCCAGGCTGGGGTAGTGAATCCCGGTCAGCGGCCCATTCCATTGCACGTTGCCGCTCAGCGTACCGCTACCGCGACGTACCGAATCGGCATAACCCAGTCGGTCGAGCAAGCGCCCGATATCCTTCGCCGTCAGTTCGAAATCCAGGCGCGTCTGGTGGCGCCCGACATTGACCCAGACACCCTTGCCCTTCAACGCGCCATCGGGGTTCTGCAGACTGACGGCATCCAGATTCCAGGCCCCCTTGTCATTGCGCGCCTTCAAATCCAGCCGGCCCAATGCCCGGTCGCCGATCTGCAAGTCGTCCACGATCAGGCTCATGCCGGGCAGGGTATTGATCAAGGTCGCCCCTTCCGCGCCGATCTCGGTCGAGGGCTTGAGCACCAGACGCCGGAAGTGTCCCTCGACCCAGCCCTCGCCTGCCTGTTTCCAGAACAGATCACCCACCGCTTCCCGCGTATTGAGCCCGATCTGCCAGCCCCCGTCGCGCGGCCGCAAGTTTGTCTCCACGTTGCTGAAGTCCCGCTCGAACACGCGAAGCAACGGCGTCTTCAGCGACAGCACGCTGAGCGCCAGCCCGCCGGGGTCGGCGGAAACACCGTTCGCGCTATCCGGCAGATAATTTTTCCAGGTATCGGCATCGAGCCTGGCGGTAGCCACCCGGATGGCCAGCCCCTTGTCCGGCAAGCGCGGTTCTGCATCGCCGACGGCGAAGACGCCGCGTTCCCAGACCTCGCCGCGACGGACCATCACGCCTTGCCCGACCTTGCCCAGGGTAATCCGGTACTGCTCGCGCTGGGCATCCGGACGCGTCTGTTCGACGCGCAGCGGAAGCGGTGTCGACGCCGTCTTGTTCAAAGGCTCCGGCAAGGGAGAACTGACGCCGACCAGATCCGATTCAACCACCACTTCGGCATTCTTCTTGCGGATATTGATATCGGCCTTCCAGGCGGCGCCGCCAACCAGATGGTTGATCAGCGGCCACCCGAAGTGATTGCTCACCTCCTTGATCTGCGCCGCTCCACTGGCCTGGATGCCCACCTTGTCGCCCACGCTGCGAACCTGCACCTTGAGCGGCCCGCCGAACACCCGACCGGTGATGTCCTGCGCCGTCGCGCTGCTTTCCGTCAATTGCAGGCGGCCATTGACCTGGGTCAGCGGCGGCAACCCGGCCAAGGGCTGCAGCTGATTGTTCAGGAAGCGGTAATCGCCTCGCATCTTCGTATCCTGCGCGTGACGCAAGGGAATATCGAGTTCCAGATTCAGGCTGCCGTTACCGGCTGCCTTCATGCCATCGGTGAAATGGTCAAGCGTTTCGGCCAGCGGACTTTTCTCGATGAAGTGCAGGAACTCGGCCGTCGGCCCCTGGGCGAGGCCGCGTACATGCAGCATTTCCTCGTGCGATTCGAAATCCGGAATCCGCACATCGACGCCGGACAGGTGAGCCCCCAGAATGCGTCCCTTGCTGGCGGCGATCTTCATCCCGACATCGAAGCTCATGTCCGCCTCGATACCTTCAATGGCCGGCCAGCCCGGCACGTAATCGACCTTGGCGTCGGCGGCTTTGGCGGTGACCAGGAATTTTCCGCCCTTGCCGTCACGGAAGGGAAAGTCCTGCAGATTGCCCTTGAGTACCAGCTTGCCGTCATAGCCGCGACCGGCGACGATGCCGTGCCGTATCCAGGCGCGCGCATCCGCATTGACGACGTGCGGCATGTAGCGCCAGACGGCGGTGGCCTCCGCCCGGTCCACCTTCGCCGTCAGATCGATCTCGCCCGGACCCTCGCCGGTATAACGATAGACGCCCTGCGCCGAACCGGCAGCATCGGGCCCGGCAAACTCCAGCTTGTCGAGACGGATGTCGATGGCCTCTGCCGTATTCTTCCAGCTCGCCTTGGCCTTCAACTGGGTGAGCGCAATATCGGGGACCGGAAAGATGGCCGGCAGCGACAGGCTGGACTTGCCCGAATCGAGCAACAGTTCGCCCCCTTTCTCGGTCAGTTCGACGCTGCCGGACACGCCCGCGGCACCGGGGAAATAGCCGCCCGCCTCCAGGCCCATGTCGCGGAAAGTCGTTTTCAGGCTGTATTTCCGGAGCGTTTCGTCATCCAGCGTCCAGCTCGTCCGCAGTTCGGCAACCCGTCCTTGCGGCTTGTGACGTTCGAGCAGCTCGCGGCTCTTGGCATCGAGCGGCATGTACGAGGCCAGCCGGGCCAGTATGCCGAGATCGAGAAAACTGGCGCTGGCGTTGCCATTGACGACCATCGTCTGCGGATTCTGGCGCCATTCCAGCTTGAAATCGGTGGGCGCGACGCGTATGCCGTCCTGGGTCAGCAATTCGACCTTGTGTCCGGCCAGGGCCCATTCGCTGGCCTCGTATCGCCCCTCCAGCCGGCCGCGCATGCTGGCCAGATCGAATTCCGGCAACTTGCGCCCCAGCCGGATGCGCAATTCCTCGAGCGCGACGTCGGCCGTCACCTTGCCGGCCCCGTCACCGAGATCGCCCCACACCCGCAATGCCCCCCGCCCCTGCGGCAGCAGGACGGGATAATCGACCCAGGCCCGCCATCCCGCCAGATCGGCATAATCCAGCTCGACGAAGAGCTTGCCGGTCAGCTTATCAAGTGCATCGCCCAGGTGGCCGCGAACCTCGCCGCGGATATCGACCCGCGCCGCCAGATGGGACGGCGGCGCCGCCGAAAGACCGAAGCGGTGCCGGCGGCCGCTATTGTCCAGCGCAAACTGCAGATCCTCGAGCACCAACGGCGGCGCCTTGCGCAAGCGATCTTCCCAGACGATGGTGGCATCGCGAATGCGGATGCGCTTCTGGTCCAGAACCCATTCGGCAAACGCCGGATCGTTCTCGCCCTCTGTATCCATGCCGGCGATGGTCAGCTTTCCCGTCGTCTCCCGGCGAACGTGCAGGACCGGCCCGTCGAAAGCCAGGAGCGACAAGGTCGGACGCAGGCGTAACAAGGTCTGCCACGACATCACGCCCTCGACGCGCGCCAACGAAAAAGCCGGCATGCCCTGCCGATCGGCCACCACCACCTCATCGAGCACGAGGTCCGGATTCAGCCCCTGCCAGCGCGCCTCGATACGGCCGATGCTGACGGCCTGCCCAACCGCCTTGCTGGCGGCACGTTCGATATCGTCGCGGTAATCCGCCACCTTGGGCAGCACGACGAAGCGCAAGGCCAGCACCAGTACGGTGAACGCCAGCCAGGCCGCAAAAACGAGCCAGCCGGCCCAACGCAATCCGCGTGCGACAGCCGGCCTGGCCAGAATCGGCCACAGCCAGTGCAAGCGGTGATAAGCCGCCGCACGCACGTCCGGAGAAATCACGCCGGCATTCGGGCCTGACGGCTCACTCACCGGCTAAACCGCTTTGCCATTGGGGGTAATAGGTCACTACAATCAGGAAATCGCAAAAGATGACATTCTACCTTTTCGGCCCATTGGCCGCCCCAACATCATGGACATCACGCTCGACCCCCGCTGGCAGCCGGCCCTCGATCACAGCCGCTACCTGACCAACCTGCTCAACGCCCGCCCCGAGCTGATTCCCGAACTGGCCGCCACCTGGGAGCGACCGCTGGACGAAGCGCTGCTCATGGCGCCGTTGCGCCAGCCCCTGGCCGACGACGAGGCGGTCCGCTCGACCCTGCGCCGCCTGCGCCACCGGACCATGGCCCACCTCGTGCTGCGCGACCTGTGCGGACTGGCGCCGCTCGAAGAAATCGTCGAATGCATGACCCTGCTCGCCGATGTCACCACCAATTTCGCCCTCGATCACTATCACCGGCAGCTGGTGGAAACCTACGGCGAGCCGCTCGACAGCCAGGGCCGGCCGCTGCGCCTGATGGTCATCGGCATGGGCAAGCTCGGCGGCCGCGAGCTGAACGTGTCGTCCGATGTCGATTACATCTTCATCTATCCGGAAGAAGGCGATACGGCCGGCGCCCAGAAGTGCATCGAGAACTTCGACTTCTTCAACCGCCTGGGCAAGAAGGTCATCCAGGCACTGGGCGACATCACGGCCGACGGCCAGGTCTTCCGCGTCGACATGCGGCTGCGCCCGAACGGCGACTCCGGCCCGCTGGTCTGCTCCATCGACGCGCTGGAAAACTACTTCATCACGCAGGGCCGCGAATGGGAACGCTATGCCTGGATCAAGGCCCGCACCATGAACGCCGGTGACAACCTGCAGGCGGACTGGGTGGTGGCCATGCAGAAGATCGCCCGCCCCTTCGTCTTCCGCAAATACCTGGACTTCGGCGCGATCAACGCCATGCGCGACCTGCATGCCCAGATCCGCCGCGAAGTCGCCCGCAAGGACATGGCGGACCACGTCAAGCTCGGCCCCGGCGGCATTCGCGAAATCGAGTTCATGGCCCAGGTCTTCCAGCTGATTCGCGGCGGCCGCGATCCGGCGCTGCAGATCCGCCCGACCCTGCAAGTCCTGTCACTGCTTGCCGAACGCAAGCTGATTTCGGCGGATACCGAGCGCGAACTGAACACCGCCTATGTTTTCCTGCGCCGGCTCGAGCATCGCCTGCAGTACGTCGAGGACAAGCAGACGCACATGCTCCCGACGGATCCCGCCGAACGCGAAAAAATCGGCCGCAGCATGGGCTTTGCCGACTGGGCGGCGATGGCCGAGGTGCTGGGCAGGCATCGCGACATCGTCAGCCGGCACTTCGAAGCCGTGTTCTCCGACCCCGAGGCCGGAGAACATCCGCTGACCGGTCTGTGGCAGGGGCAGCTGGATGACGACAGCGCGGTCGAGACGCTCGGCAATCTCGGATTCCGGCAACCGCGCGACGCCATCGTGCGCCTCGCCGATCTGCGCAACGCCAGCCGCTACCAGCAACTCCCCTCGGCCAACCGCTCGCGCCTCGACGCCGTCGGCCCTCGCCTCCTCGAAGCCGCCGGCGCGACGCCGGACCCCGACACCACACTGGTGCGCGGTCTGAGCTTCCTGGAGGGAATCTCCCGGCGCGGTGCCTATCTGGCGCTGCTCCAGCAATACCCGATGGCGCTGCGCCGGGTCGCCGACATGATGTGCGCCTCGCACTGGGCTGCCGACTACCTGAACCGCTACCCGCTGCTGCTCGACGAACTGCTCGATCCGCGCCTGTACGAAATCGCCACCGACTGGAGCGGCTTCCGTGCCAACCTGCGCGCCAACCTGGCCCAGCACGCCGGCGATACCGAACGCGAGATGGACATCCTGCGCGAAATGCACCATGGTCAGGTCTTCCGGCTGCTGGCCCAGGACCTGGCCGGCCTGCAGACCATCGAGCACCTGTCCGACCACCTGACCGAACTGGCCGACACGCTGGTCCAGGAAACCCTGCCTCTGGTGTGGAGCACCATCAGGAAACGCCACCGCGACACGCCGCAATTCGCCGTCATTGGCTACGGCAAGATGGGTGGCAAGGAACTGGGCTACGCCTCCGACCTCGATCTGGTCTATCTCTACGACGATGACGATCAGGAAGCCGCCGAGCACTACACCCGGCTCAGCCAGCGCCTGAATACATGGCTGTCGAGCCAGACGCCGGCCGGCATCCTGTTCGAAACCGACCTCCGCCTGCGTCCCAACGGGGATTCAGGCCTGCTCGCGGTCTCCGTCGATGCCTTCCGCGACTATCAGCTCAAGAATGCCTGGACCTGGGAACACCAGGCGTTGACCCGCGCCCGCTTCTGCGCTGGCGACCCGGCGGTCGGCCAGCGCTTCGAGGCGATCCGCGTCGAAATCCTGCGCCAGCCGCGAGACCTATCCAAGCTCAAGGAAGAGGTCGTCGCCATGCGCCGCAAGATGATCGATGCCCATGCCACCAAAAGCGAGACCGTTTTCGGCCTCAAGCACGACCCCGGCGGCATCATCGACGTCGAATTCATCGTGCAGTACCTGATTCTCGGCCACGCCCACCGGCACGCCGAATTGACGGGCAATCTGGGCAACATCGCCCTCCTGCGCATAGCCGGCGAACTGGGCCTGATCGAGCCGGGCCAGGGCAAGGCGGCCGGCAACGCCTACCGCGAATTCCGCCGCCTGCAGCACGCCAAGCGCCTCTCGGCCAACCCGAAAGCCCCAATCCCCCGGGAGGAAGTGGAACACCACATCGCGGCGGTGACCGGGCTGTGGCATACCGTTTTCGGCTGAACCGGTTGGCACACATGAAAAAAGCCGCCCGAGGGCGGCTTTTTTCTGAGCGGACGACGCTTACTTCTTCAGCGAATCGCGGATTTCGCGCAGCAGGACGATGTCTTCCGGCGTGACCGGGGCTGCCGGCTCCGGCACGGGCTCGGCCTTGCGCAAGCGGTTCATCTGCTTGACCATCATGAAGATGATGAAGGCCAGGATAACGAAGTTGACCAGGATGGTCAGGAAGGAACCGTAGGCGAAAACGGCAATACCGGCTTTCTTGAGATCGGCCAGCGTGGCCAGGTTGTTCGGGTTGTCGCCAAGGATGATGAAAAGATTGGAAAAATCCAGCTTGCCGACAACGCGGCTGACGATCGGCATGATCAGGTCACCGACGATGGAGTCGACGATCTTGCCGAAGGCACCGCCGATGATCACGCCGACCGCGAGATCCATCGCATTGCCCTTGACCGCGAACTCCTTGAATTCCTGAATCATTCCCATTGCCACGTTCCTTTTGTCGGCGGATTGGTAAGCGCTCACCACTGCGTTGAGCGACTCAACAAATTAAAGTGCGTCAACTGACTAGCTCATGTTTCATGAGGTTGCGAACAAATATTCACGTGTTGTT
>CALJZP010000256.1 GCA_937983545.1 uncultured Azonexus sp. | reverse complement strand
ACGGCGATGCGATCCTTGACGCTGTGGCCGGGATTGAAGAATTCGAGCTTGGCGACGACGGTGGCGCCGCTGCCGGCAGTAACGCGATTGAGCTTGACGAGCGGCGTGTTGCCGACCAGTTCAGTGACGTTGTTGGCGATTTTCATGGGCGGGCTCCGTACTAAGAAGGGGAATTGTAGGGGTTTCTTGCTCCGGTGTGTGTGGGACGGCAGGTGCTGGAAGGTTCGCCGAACAGACGCCCGCTTCCCAGGTCGGCCTCGCTGGCCAGCGCATTCCGCAGCGCTTCGCTGTCGTCGATCCCGGTGATTTCGACCTGCACTCCGGCGCGCCGGATTGTGGCACAGGTGGACGGATCGGCCACCGCGATACGCAGGATGTCGGGTGCCAGGGCCAGCGTCGCCGGCAGGGCCAGGGCTCGTTCCGGTTCGTGCAGGGCAAGCCGGTAGCCGCGCTGGCGGTAACTGGCGAGGGCGTGGATGCCGTGGCTGCCCAGTTCGGTGGCATCGGCGTCGATATCGAGCACGATATCGGCCGGACCCAGGCCGCAGCGCTTGAGGATGGCTTCATAGACCAGTCCGTGCTGGTTGCTGACCGCCAGCAGGTGGCGCGGATGGATCGCAACCTGCAGATAGCCGCCGGTGCGCTGGCGCTGGGCGAGGAAATTGAGGGCGTGGAGCGTGCGGCACAGGCGGTCGAGATGAACGATGGCCGGTCCGCTCTCGCACGCGTCGAAAGGTGCTTCGGGTGGCAGGCCGGTGCCGTCGGTGCGGCGCACGGTCAGGCTGGCCCGATGCCCGAGCACGCGTTCGCTGCGCAAGTCGGCAATCGGCTGGAACAGCGAACCGAGATGCAGGCCGCCGTGCCAGGCCTCGACGCGGTCGCCGGCGACGTATAGCGTGCTGTCGCCGCTTGCGTCGGCGGTATTGAAGTAGCGGATCAGGTCTTCGACGGGCATGGTGCGGCCTATTTCTTCAGGTAAATCTGGTCGAACGTACCGCCGTCGGCGAAGTGGGTCTTCTGCGCCTTCTGCCAGCCGCCGAAGGTGTCGTCGATGGTCACCAGCTTGAGCTTCGGGAATTGCTTCGCGTATTGCGCGGCGACCTTGGCATTCGTCGGGCGGTAGTAATGCTTCGCCGCGATCTGCTGGCCTTCCTCGGAATACAGGTAGTCGAGATAGGCCTGGGCGGTCAGGCGCGTGCCGCGCTTCTCGACCACCTTGTCATTCACGGCCACCGGCGGCTCGGCCAGGATGGAGAGGCTGGGATAGACGATCTCGAACTTGTCCTTGCCCAGCTCGTTGACCGCCAGGATGCCCTCGTTCTCCCAGGCGATCAGCACGTCGCCCAGGCCGCGTTCGACGAAAGTCGTGGTCGAGCCGCGGGCGCCGGAATCGAGTACCGGCACGTTCTTGAAGATGGCGGTGACGAGTTCCTTGGCCTTCTGTTCGTTGCCGCCCGGTTGCTTCAGCGCCCAGGCCCAGGCCGCCAGATAATTCCAGCGGGCGCCGCCGGAGGTCTTCGGGTTCGGCGTGATGACGCCGATGCCCGGCTTGGCCAGGTCGTTCCAGTCCTTGATGGCTTTCGGATTGCCCTTGCGGACGAGGAAGACGACCGTCGAGGTGTAGGGCGAGGAATTGTTCGGGAAGCGCTTCTGCCAGTCGGCCGGAATCAGCTTCTTCTCCGCCAGCGCGTCGATGTCGTAGCCCAGGGCCAGGGTCACCACGTCGGCTTCCAGGCCGTCGGCCACCGAACGGGCCTGCTTGCCGGAACCGCCGTGCGACTGGCGTACCTGCACGGTCTGGCCGGTCCGTTCCTGCCAGCTCTTGGCGAAGGCGGCGTTGAACTCCTTGTACAACTCGCGGGTCGGGTCGTAGGAAACGTTGAGCAGCGTGGTCTGGGCGACGGCGGAACCGATGCCGAAGGCCAGTGTCAGGGCCGATAACAGGGTGATTTTGCGCACGAGGGACTCCAATCGATCAATAAAAATTCGCATGACCGAAGTCTAGTCAGGTCAATATATTTCCAGAAAGAATGATTTTTTACATAAATATAACCAACGGAAATTTATAAGGCCGTCTGTCGACGGTACAAAGACAAAATGGCCGCTCCGATGAGGGGGCCGCAAAAAACACAATCCGCGGCGCTCCGATGCGCCATCGGAGGGGACATGAACGAAATCCACAACCAGCCCATCGGCCGGCGTATCGACTGGCTATTCGATCTTGCCCGCCGGCATGGCGAGACGTTTCGCAGTCCCGAAGCCTGGCTGGGTCGCCAGCGCTATCTGGCCGAACATCCGACGGCCATTGCCGTGCTCAAGTGCATGGACGGACGGATCAACATTCCGGTCGCCACCAACACGCCGGCCGGCATTCTGATGCCCTTCCGCAATCTGGGCGGGATGTTCGATCTTGGCTGGCCGCACCTCGGAGAAGTCGTTGTCCATCACACGCTGCGCATGACTGCTGCGGGGCGGCGCGTGTTGTTCCTGATCACCTACCATTGGTCGCGCGGCAATCCAAAGCGCGGCTGTGCCGGTTTTGCTTACGACACGGCTGCCGCGATTGCCCATACCCAGCAGATTCGCCAGCAGATGACCCGGCTTTTCGGCAGCGGACATGGCACCGTCTATCCGCTGGTCTGTGGTTTTGAAACCGACGAGGAAGCATTGTCGGTCCACGGCACGAACGGCGAGGTGCTTGAACTGGCCAGCCTGGGCGATACCGGGCGGGATGCGCTGGAGCCACGACTGGCCGCCCTGCTTCCCGACATGCCGGCCCAGATGTGCCATGATCTCCTGCCCCTGTTGCGCGGCAACCTCGATCACATCGCCGAAATCCGCAGGCAGACGGCTGGTCGCGAACGCCTGCTCGATATCGAGCACCGCGAATGGGTGATCTGCGTCGGTCGCGGCTTCGATTTCCTGCATACCCCCAACCTGGCCCTGATCATCGGGCCTTACAGCCCGGACCTGGCCGATCCGGTGCGCAAGGCAGCCGGCATCATCGAGAGCAACATGAAGGCCGGGCGCATTCCCTCCGACGGTTTTCTGTTGCTGGCCTCGGTCCCTTTCGACGAGATCGGTGTCGACCGTGCACGCGCCGAGTTGAAATCGCGGTTCCTGTCCGGATTCGCCGCCGAGGTCATCGCCCG
>CALJZP010000255.1 GCA_937983545.1 uncultured Azonexus sp. | reverse complement strand
GGGATAGGGCGATGACGACGCCGTCTCTGAGTGCCGGGTGGGCTACGAGGGGGGCGATGTCGAGGCGGTGCAGGGCCTGGAACAGCCAGCGGTGGGCGGTTTGGCGGCGGTCGAAATAATGCGCGATGCGGCCGCTGTTGGGGGCGATGTAGAAGGTGCTGTGCTCGGGGTCGGCGAAGCGCAGGCGCAGGACGGGGAAGTCGCGAGGGGCGTGGCGCAGGGGGTAGTAGTGCTCGTCGGCGGCGGTCAGCCAGTCGGATTCGAAGCTGATGCCCGGGCGCAGGGCGGGGGCGGCGGCCTCGATCTGGGCGCGGGTGAGGGCGGAGGTCGGCGGAGTGTTGATGCCGCTCAGGCTGCTTGTGCCATCGCGCTTGTGCTGGCGGATCAGCGTTTGGCCGGCGAACAGCAGCCATTCGGCCGAGGGGGTATCGGCATCGATCCGGGGCAGGGCGTGGAGCGCTTCCGGCGTCAAGGCGGCCCCGGCGAGGCGCCGGGCGTCTTCACGCGAAGTGCCGCTGCCGCTGGCCAGGCCAAACGGCGCGAGCGACAGCCAGCCGCTGAGCAGCCAGGTCAGCACGAAAAGGCCGCCGAACAGGCCGAGGATGTGGTGGTAGCGCTTCCATCCGCCACGATAGGGCGTCAGCCGTCCACCGGAATAGCGTCGGCGCCAGCGCAGGCGTTGCCAGCCGAGCCAGAATCCGCTGGCGGCGAGCAGCAGGGCGACGAAACTGGTGCTCAGCACGGTATCGCGCCATAGCGTCTGCTGCGTGCGCAGCGGGGTGAAATAGAGCCAATGCACGACGCTGCCCAGGTAATTCCACATCCGCTCGCTGCGGCCGGTGTCGAGCACCACGGCGCCGTCGCGCTGCGAGACGTAGAGGTCGCGGCCGTCGGCCAGCTCGACGCGCAGGAAGGGCCGCCAGGCATCGTAGCGGCGATAGACCGTCCATTGATCGTAGTCGACCGGCGTCACCGCCTCGACGGCGCTTGCGCCGGCAAAGGGGCGCGCCGTCTGTATGGCCGCTGCCGTGTCGATGCCCGATACCGGCGAGCCGTCGTCGGCATGCACCGCCGACCAGCGCCCAAGGGCCAGAAAACGGTAGACGGGGCGTCCGCTCCCGGCGTCGAGACGCAGCGCGTCGGGCCAACCCGGCTGGTGCAGCGCCTTCCAGGCGGCCAGCGGGGCGATGCGGACGCTGTCGGCGGCGATGGCCGGCAGGGCCGCGAGCAGCTCGTCTTCGGTGAGCTGGGGGCGGGCGACAAAGAGCATGACGATCCCGGAAACGAACCAGCACAGCACCAGCCAGCCCAGCGCCACGCCGAGCCAGCGGTGGCCGAGATGCAGCCAGCGTGTCAGTGTCGCCCGCGTCATGTCAGAACTTCAGCTCGGCGACGAGATCGAAGCGGCGTGCCTGCCCGAGGACGAATTGCTGGCTGCCGTAGGAGGTGGTGGCATAGACCTTGTCCGTCAGGTTGCGGCCCAGGAGGCGTAGCGTCGTCCGGTGATCGACCTTCCAGGCCAGCGCGGCGTCGGCGACGACGTAGGCAGGCAGAGCCACGGTGTTGGCGTTGTCGGCATAACGCTTGCCGACATAGCGCCCGCCGAGCGAGGCCTGGAACGGCCCGAAATGGTAATGCCCCCACAGGTTGGCGACCTGTTCCGGAACATCGGTGGGCCGCTTGCCGGCGCGGTCGGCACCGCCGGCTTCGATCAGCTTGTCGTAGCGCGCCTCGAGCAGGCTGAGATTGCCCTCGAAACGCCAGTTGCGCCACGGCACGAGCGCCGCGCTCAGTTCCACCCCCTGGCTATGCTGGCTGCCGCCCTGCACCGACAGCGCCGGATTGGCCGGGTCGCGGGTGACGATGTTGTCCTTCTCGATGCGGAACAGGGCGGCCGTCCATTCGCCGCGTCCGTCGGCCAGTCGTTGCTTGATGCCGGTTTCGACCTGGCGGCCCGTGGTCAGGCCGAAGTCGCGGTTGGCCAGGTTGAGCGAAATCAGGCTGGTTACCGGGTCGTTCCCGGTGCTGGCCTGCACGTAGAGGCTGGTCGCCGCCGTCAGGTGATGGGTCAGGCCAAGGCGCCAGGCGGTGCCGGACAGCGTCTTGTCGAGATCGGTATTGCCGCCGGCCAGGTCCTTCCGGGCGATACGGGCGCTGTCATGGCGTGCGCCGGCCAGGAGCAGCCAGCGGTCGGCGAGTTGCCAGGCATCTTCGAGGTAGAAGGCCTGCAAGGTGGTGCCGGTATCGAATTTTGGACGGGTCGGGTCCGTGCTGAACCAGCTGCCGGGCGCCGGGTTGTTCGCCGATACGGTCGATGTGCCGCCGTAGGGCGCGTTGTTGATGTGGCGGAATTCGACGCGCGCCACTTCCCAGCCCAGCACGGCCCGATGCTGGCCGCGTTGCAGCGCCGCCTCCAGCCGGTTGCCGGTCTGCGCCAGCTCGTGCTCGATGAACAGGTAATCGGAACGCGCGACCTGGCGCGTGGCGGTATTCAGCGCGTATTGCTCGACGTTCTTCCAGCGCCGGTCGGCGGTGAAGTGATAGACCTCGTCGCGCAGCGTCAGGCCGTTGCCGGCCTGCCATTCGGCGCGGGCGCGCAGGCGCGTGTCGGTATAGCGGATCACGGCGTCGTCGACGTTGTAGTTTTCCTTGCGCAGGCTGGCGTCGATCCGGCCGTCGGCGAGCGGCGTGCCCCAGTAGCGGGCCGGCTGCTGGCTGCTGTAGTCGGCAAGCAGTTCGAAACGCAGGTCGGCATTCGGCTGCAGGCGCAGCGCCGTCATCAGCTTGCCGCCGGAAAAGTCGCCACGGTCGCGCTCGCCGTCGCCGCGCAGGCCCGAGGCATCGATGCGTAAGCTGGCGATTTCGCCGAGGCCGCCCGTGCCGCCGAGGCCGATCCGTACCTGTCCGTCGGTGCCGATGCCGGTCAGCGCTTCGAACGACGCATCGCGGCTCGGCGCCTTGCGTACGGCATTGATCGTCGCACCGACCGTGCCGCTGCCGTAGACGACCGAGGCCGGGCCGCGCAGCACCTCGATGCGTTCGTAGCCCCAGCTGTCGCCCGGATAGTTCTGCGTACCGGCGCCGGTCGACAGGCGTACGCCGTCCTCGGCCACGCCGACCGAATTGGTACCGGAAAAGCCGCGCGTCGAGAAAGAGAGGGCGCCGTTGCCGCTGGCGCCGACGCCGGTCAGGCCGGTGCTGCGGGTGATGGCGTCCATCACCTGGTAATCGCCGCGTTCCCGGATGCTCTGGCTGTCGATGGCCTCGACGCTGGCCGGGGTTTCGCGGGCACTCAGGCCGGTGCGGCTGCCGGCGCTGTTCGGCAGATCGAGGCCGAGATCTGCGGCATCGCGCGAGGCGCTGACGGCGACGGCCGGCAGCGTGGTTTCGGCGGCGTGGACGGGGGCCAAGCCGGCCAGCGCGCCGGCCATGGCGAGCGGCAACGGCCGCAGCGAACGGGAGAGGCCGGCAGGGCGGCGGATGGTCAACAACATGGTCAAACTCCTGGGTTGCACCGTCTGCCCGCGCATGCCGGCACGGCATGGCGTTTGTCCATGCTTCGAATGCCGCATCCGCAACCCCGCAGACGGTCAGTTACACCTTGCCGGCCCGCCGGTGGGCAGTACGGCACCTTGCAACAGGCCGGTCTCCGGGCTGGCAAGTCTTGATGCATCGCCTTCCCGCAAGACCCGCGCGCACTGCCTGCCGGCAATGCCACGGCGTTCTTCCAGTGGCTGGCGATCCTGCCGGATCGCCGTGATGCACCCGCACTTGCTTACCGTTGCGGGGGCAGCCGGGGCATTGCGATCTTGCTGCGGTCGCGCACCCCGTTCCCGTTTCACCCGACGCCTTGCGGCGGCGGGCACCTGTTGCCAATGTGTCCGGCACTACCTCCTGTTTCCCCGCCAGGCCGGACGCCGGCGGGGCGCTTGCTTCATTCGCCGGATCCGTTCCGGTGGAAGACGAGGTCTTCGACGACCCGGCCGTTCTTCAGATGCTCCTCGACGATGCGATCCATGTTTTCGTCGGTGACGTTGTAGTACCACACGCCATCGGGCTGCACGGCGACGATGGGGCCGCCCTGGCAGGCGGCGACGCAGCCGGTGCGGGTGCGCTTGACGCGCGCCGGACCGGCATCGAAGCCGAGGCCGGCGGCACGGAACTTGGCCTGCAGCGCATTGAACAGGGCTTCGCCCTCGCCGTTCTGCGTGCAGCGCGGGCCGGTGCAGATCAGCACCTGCCGGCTGTAGTCGCGAATCGTCGGCTTGACGATGTCGTCGGCGTCGCGTTCAGCCTTCAATCTCGTTCTCCTCGCCCTCGGGCGGCACCTCGCTGGCCAGCACGGCGGCAATGTAGTCTTCCGGCAGCCGGTATTCGGCGGCCAGCTCGGCGGCGCTCTTGCCGCTGGCCTGGATCGCCGCCATCCAGCCGTTGAGGCCGGTGGACAACGAACGGCCGGCCTGTTCGCCGTCCCGGGTGTTGCGTTCGCCGGCCTCGACGGCGTACTTGTTGGCGTAGCCGCGCGGCGTCACCATCAGGCCGTGCTTGAAGAAGGTGTTGGAATTGCCGATCAGCACCGTCGACAGCATGCCGATATCGCATTCGTTCATCTTTTCCAGCGTGGTGAATTCGATGCGCTGTTTCGGCCGGTAGCCGGACTTGACGATGGCGACCGGCGTCTGCGGGTCGCGGTGGCGCAGGAAGAGGCGCTGGGCCTCGACGATCTGCTGCGTGCGGCGGCCACTCTTCGGGTTGTACAGCGCGACGACGAAATCGGCATAAGCCACGGCATCGAGGCGGCGGGCGATGGTCGGCCACGGCGTCAGCAGGTCGGACAGCGAAATGGCGCAGAAATCGTGGGTCAGCGGTGCGCCGACCAGCGCGGCGCAGGTGTTGAGCGCCGAGGCGCCGGGAACGATCTCGACCTCGATCTCCGAATCCGGCGTCCACCCGGCCTGGAACAGCACCTCGAAGGTCGGCCCGGCCATGCCGTAGACGCCGGCGTCGCCGGACGAAATCAGCGCCACCTTCTTGCCCTGGCTGGCACGGTCGAGCGCTTCGATGGCGCGGTCGAGTTCCTCGGTCATCGACTTCTTGATCACCTCCTTGCCCTCGAC
>CALJZP010000254.1 GCA_937983545.1 uncultured Azonexus sp. | reverse complement strand
GCGACACGCCGGCCCGGCTGAAGGAGTATGCGGAGTTTTTCCATCCATCCATTGTGGGAGCGACCGCGAGTGCCGAAACCGTCGCCGAAGTCGCCAGGCGCTACGGTGTGTTCTATGCGGAGCAGAAAGTCGAGACGGCCGGTGGCGGCTACGTGGTCGATCATTCTTCCGATACGTTCATCGTCGGGCCTGACGGCACCGTGGTCGGCAAGATAGCCCATGCCACGCCACCGGATCAGGTCGTCGTGGCCATTCGAAAATATTTGAATCAACCGTGAAGGAGTACAAGCCAATGAAACAAGTTTCCCTGTTTGCCGCCGGCCTGCTTTTTTCTGCCGGAGTATTTGCCGGTTCCGCCGACCAGGTCGTGGTTCAGGATCCCTACGTTCGTCTCGCGCCGCCCAACGCGCCTGCAACGGGGGCATTCATGGTGATCAAGAACAACGGCGACAAGGATATCAAGGTCGTCAAGGCCGAAAATACCGCCTCGAAGGTGACCGAACTGCACAACCACCTGAATGAGGGGGGGGTCATGAAAATGCGTCCGGTTCAAAGCGTCGACATCAAGGCCAAGGGAGAAGCCGTGCTCAAGCCTGGCGGTCTGCACGTGATGCTGATCGACCTGAAGGCCGCCATGAAAGAGGGGGATATCGTCCCGATCACCTTCACCTTCGAAGATGGCAGCACGAAGAAGGTCGACGCCAAGGTGGTTCGCCCCACCGCGGCGGTTGCCCCGATGTCGGAACACAAGCACTAAGCGGAAGGAGGTTTCCGCCCGTTTGCCGGCTGTCGTCCGGCCAGCTTCAGGCGCCCGACAGGGCGCCTGATTGCTTTTGGGGCCGCACCTTGTGTTGACGCCCGTAGCCGCGAGGGCAACCGGGCGACTTGTGGACTCAGTACTTTCCCTGAATGGCCGGAAAAATGCGTTGTGCTACCCTTGGACTCTCCCCACTTGCTTGCCAGTCGATGATCGATACCACCGTCAGCCTGCCCGAACTCTTTGCCGCCGCCATCTTTGCCTTGGCGGTGCTTCATACTTTTTCGACCAAACTGTTTGCCCATCTCGCACACGTGCAGCCTCGGCATGCGGGCTTGTGGCACCTGCTTGCCGAAGTCGAGGTGGTCTTCGGTTTCTGGGCTTTTGTGCTGCTTGCCGTCCTGTTCGCGCTGACCGGCAAGGCCGATGCCATCGAGTACATGGAGAGCCGGAATTTCACGGAGCCATTGTTCGTCTTCGTGATTATGGTCATTGCGGCCAGCCGGCCGATCCTGGAGTTTTGCGGCGCAGCGGTGCGTGCCTTGGCCGGGATGCTGCCGGTGGCGCGCGAGGTGGCGATCTTCTTCCTGTGCCTGACGCTGATTCCCTTGCTCGGTTCCTTCATTACCGAGCCTGCCGCGATGACCCTGGCCGCACTCATGCTGCGCGACCGCTATTTTTCGCAGAACATCAGCTCGCGGCTCAAATATGCGACGCTTGGCGTCTTGTTCGTGAATGTCTCGATCGGCGGCACGCTGACCAGTTTCGGGGCGCCTCCGGTTTTGATGGTGGCCGCCACCTGGGGTTGGGATACGCCCTTCATGTTCACGACTTTCGGTTGGAAGGCCGCGCTGGCCGTCCTGCTCAATGCTTCGCTGCTGACCGCCGCATTCCGTCGCGAATTGCTGGGGACGGCAGGGCAAAGCAAGGCAGCCGACAAGTTGGGGGTGCCGGTTTTTGTCGCCTTGATCCATTTGGCGTTTCTCGTCGCCGTGGTGCTTTTTGCCCATCATCCGTCCATATTCATGGGGATATTCCTGCTCTTCCTGGGTTACACGGAAGCGTATGAGCGCTATCAGGACCGCTTGATTCTTCGCGAGGGATTGCTGGTGGCGTTTTTCCTGGCCGGCCTGATCGTTCTCGGGGGCTTGCAGCAGTGGTGGCTGCAGAAGACTTTGCTCGGCGTCGAGCCGACAGTCCTGTTTTTCCTGGCCACCGGATTGACGGCGATTACCGATAACGCCGCCTTGACCTATCTGGCTTCCCTGGTCGAAGGGGTTACGCCGGCCTTCCAGTATGCGATCGTGGCCGGTGCGGTGACCGGCGGGGGCCTGACCATCATTGCGAATGCCCCAAACCCGGCGGGTATCGCGATTCTGAAATCCAGTTTTGCCGAAGAGGCGGTCAGTCCGCTCGGACTGTTCCTGGCAGCGCTCCCTCCGACGGTGGTCGCTGCCATCGCATTCATGCTGCTGTAGGCGGCACGCCGTTGCGGCCGCTCAGCTTTTGACCGGTCGTTTCGACAGCTTGCGCTGCAAGGTGCGCCGATGCATCTTCAGTGCCCGGGCCGTGGCGGAGATGTTTCCGTCGTTTTCGTTGAGTACCCGCTGAATGTGTTCCCATTCCAGGCGGTCGACGGACAGCGGTTCATCAGATATCGGGAGATCGAAGTCGGGGTCGTTGTCCTCGTCGAAGGCCGACAGGATGGCCTCGATCTCGATGGGCTTGGCGAGATACTGGATGGCGCCCAGCTTGACGGCGTCGACTGCGGTGGCGATGCTGGCGTAGCCGGTCAGTACCACGATGCGGCAATCCGGCCGGATTTCCAGTAACTTGGGAATCAGCGCCAACCCGGAACTGCCATTGAGGTTGAGATCCAGAATGATGTTGCCGGGCTTGAGTTCGCGAGCCTTGTCCAGCGCGGACTGGACGTCGCGGGCGCCGCAGGCGGCGAAGCCACGGCGTTCCAGGGTGCGGACGAGGATGGCGTTGAAGCTGGGGTCATCGTCGATGACCAGCATCGGTTCGGTCATGGTTTTACTCTGGGCAGTTCGATACGGGCAATGGCACCGCCATCGTCACGATTCATCAGGGAAAGACGGCCGCCGAGTTGTTCGATGGCTGTTTTTGTCAGCATCAGACCAACCCCGCTACCTCGTTCGTGGGCCGGAAAATTCGACTGTCCGCCATGTACCAGAACGGCGGGCGGAAATCCGGGGCCGCGGTCGCGAATTTCGAAGCAGATTTCGTCGGCACTCCATCCCAGCCGAATCTCCAGCGGATGGTGGGTGGCGTTGGCGGCATTGTTCAGCAAATTGAGCAGCGCCTGTTCCAGGCGCGGATCGGCTACAAGCAGCGGGGATGGGCCGTCGCTGGTAATGATCAGGCGGCTGTTGGCTTGTGGGCGAGCCGCATGCCAGTGCTGGCGCACGTTTTCCAGCCAGCGGTCGGCGGCGATCGGCTCGGCGTTTTCCAGGCGTTCGGCGCCGGCGCGTCGAGAAAGACCGGTGATGATTTCCTTGCAGACGCCGATTTGCTGGCGGAGCAGGGCAATATCGTCGTGCATGGCCGGCGGCAGGTTCGGGTCGTCCGCCAACTCACCGGCGAGGAGGGACATGGTGCCGAGCGGTGTGCCCAGTTCGTGCGCGGCACCGGCTGCGAGGGTGCCCATCGCCATCACGCGCTCGTCGCGCAGTGCCTGTTCCCGCGTCGCTGCCAGTTCGGCATCGCGTTCGCGGATCAGCCGGGTCATGCGCACGATGATCCAGGCGATCATGGCGGCAGAGATGACGAATATCAGCCACATGCCGATCAGGTGCAGGCGCGTTGCGCGTGTTGCGTCGGTCATCGGCAGGGGAATGAAAAAAACCATCAGCAGCGAATAGGCGACGATGGCCGTTGCGCTGATGACGAGTACGCAGCGTGCGGGCAGGGTCAGGGCGGCAATGGCGACCGGCGGCAGCAGCAGGGAGACCAGCGGGTTGGCGGCTCCGCCGCTGAAGAACACGATGGCGGAAAGGGCCCCGATATCGAAAAGCAGCTGGCTGAACAACTCGCCTGCGCTTGCCTGTTCGCTGCGTGCCACGCGCCATTGGGCGAGGCCGTTGAACAGTCCGATCAAGGCGAGGATACCGAGGAGCGGTAATTGCGGAACCGGAATGTCGAGCAGGCCGGGGGCCATCAGGGCGAGCTGGATCAATATGGCCAGGACGACCCAGCGACCCAGCACCAGACGGCGAAGATTGGCCAGATGCTCGGTGTTTTCCATTGTGCATGCGCTGATTGCCATGGGGCGAATTATGCGTGATTTGTGTCAATTTACGGACGAGGAGATGGTGCGACAATTCGCCGCAGCGAACTCTGGAGTGCCTACATGAAGAAAAACCTGCGTCTTGCCGCGCTGACCGCAGTCTTGCTTTGCAGCAGCGGAAGCTTTGCCGTCGAACTTGAGCAAGGTGGCGAAAAAGGCAAGGAAATCAACGGTACTTGCGCCGCTTGCCACAGCGATAACGGGCAAGGCGGGAAGAAGGGAGAGTACCCACGGATCGCGGGACAGCAGGTCAAGTATCTCGAGAGCCAGTTGAAGAGCTTCCGGGCGAGGACGCGGGTCAACATCCCGATGTTCCCCTACACCCAGGAGCGCGAACTGTCGGATGAGGACATCAAGGAGGTGTCGGCCTACCTGAGCGGCATCCAGCTGGATACCAAGATGCCGACCTATACCGGCACCGAGGACGCGCTGACCAGGTTGCTGATGGCCGATAAGGTGATGATCATCCCGCGCGCGGAGGGCGATCTGGCCAACGGCGAGAAAATCTACCAGAAGCAGTGTGCCTCCTGTCACGGAAAGACGGGGAAGGGGCGAGGCATGTTCCCGATGCTGGTCGGGCAATACACCAACTACCTGCAACGCCAGGTCGACCTGTATCTGAAGGGCGACCGGCCGCACGACGAGGAAGGAACCGTCGGTGTGCTCAATGGGCTCAAGGCGCAGGACATCCAGGATATCCTGGCCTATCTCACCTCGATTCAGGATATCGGCAAATGAAACGTCTCCCGCTACTTCTTCTTGGCCTGCTGATTTCCGGCGGCGTCATGGCGCATGGGCATCCGGCACCGGTCGACGACAGCATGCCGGACGCCCAGAAAATACGTTTCTGCGAACGGGTTCGCGACCATGCCCTGCAGGCGTTCTACAACCGCGACCGCGGTCGTCCGATGAAGCTGTTCGAAGAGGATGGCAGCGACGGTCCGCGCATCACCAACGTGATCATCAAGCGCATCTACGAAGAACCCCAGATTTCCAGCCCGAAAAAGGCCGAGACTTTTGGTCGGGCGACCTGCAACGAGATGATGGGGACGAAAAACGTTTCAGAGTAGGAAGGGAATGAAGCGTTTGGTGCGCTGCATATAGTCGGCGTAGTCCTGGCCGAAATAGGCCAGGCATTCCCTTTCGTCGGTCGTGGCGGTCAGCCACAGCGCGATGCTCGCCATCAGGACGATGGCGGTGCCGATCAGGCTCGGGTCCTGAAAATAAGCCCCCCAGGCCAGCGCCAGCAGGGACGTATACATCGGGTGGCGAATGTAGGCAAAGATGCCACGGGATACGAGTTGCGTCGTTTTCTCGAATTCGTAGAACGACCCGTCGTCGCGCTTGGTGCTGGGGGCGCCATTGCGTTTCAGCGTCGAGACACCCATGACGACCAGCGCAATGCTGGTCAGCATCAGCAGCCAGGAAGCGAACTGGTGGAGCGAGTAGGGATCGGAGCCCCAGACTGCATGATTGAGGACGATCAGGCCGAGAATGGCCTCCCACGCGAAGAAGCGATAGAAGCCATGGCTGCCCGGCTTGCTCAAGGGCTTGCGCGACCACCAGACGATGAGGGCTGAACCGGCGAGAAAGAGGATCGGGTCGCTCATGTCAGCTTGCGAAGGCTTCGGTCATCGCGGCAATCATGTAGCCATGATCGAGAACGCCGGCGCTTTCGCGGATGCTGTGCATGGCCCACATCGGCGACCCGACGTCGACGCTGGGGATGCCGAGTTGGGCCGCGACGATGGGGCCGATGGTGCTGCCGCAGCCAAGATCGGTGCGGTGCGCATATTGCTGGCAGGGTACGCCGGCGCGTTCGCAGAGGGCCATGAAACGGGCGGCGGTCTCGGCCGTCGTGCTATAGCGCTGGTTGGCATTGCACTTGATCACCGGGCCGGCATTGACCAGCGCATGGTGGCAAGGTTCGTAGGCGGCCGGGAAATTCGGGTGCCAGCCATGCGCCATGTCGGCGCTGATGAAAAAGCTGCCGGCCAGCATTCGCTGCCGGTCTTCGTCGTCGAGACCGAAGGCGCCGGCAAGGCGGGCGAGCACGTCGCCGAGGAAGCTGCCGCCGGCGCCGGCCGTGCTTTCGCTGCCGACCTCCTCGTGGTCGAAAAAGGCAACGAGGCAGGTTTGCTCCGGTTCGTGGGTGGCCAGCAGGGCCGACAGCGCGGCGTGGCAGGAGGCGAGGTTGTCGAGTTGGCTGTTGGCGATGAACTCGCGGTCCGCACCCCATAGGGCGCCCTTCTGCGTGTCGTAGGCGGCCAGTTCCCAGGTGAGCAGATCGTCCGGTGCGACATCGAGCGCTGTCGCGATCAGGGCGCGGAAACGCCTTTCGGCCCCGTCGTCGCCGGCGATGCCCAGGAGCAGCGGCAGTTCGGTCTGCTTGTTGAATTTGAGGCCGGCCTCATTGACTTCGCGGTTCATGTGGATGGCGAGATTGGGCAGGCGCAGCAGCGGGGCGTCGAAACGCAGCAGGCGGCTTTCGATGCCGCCGCCAGTGCGGGTCGCGACGCGGCCGGCCACGGACAGGTCGCGATCGGCGAAGGTGGCCAGGATGGGGCCGCCGTAAACCTCCACCCCGAGGCGGATCATGCCGCCGCTTGCCTCGGCCGGTTTCGGTTTGATGCGCAGGCCGGGCGAATCGGTGTGGGCGCCGATCAGGGTCAGGCCGCGTCCGGCCAGCGGTGCGCTGCCGACGACGAAGGCGATGATCGAGGAGCCGCCACGGGTGACGAAATAGCGGCCGCCGGCTTGCAAGGACCAGCGGGCGGCTTCGTCAAGCGCCTGGTAACCGGCGGCACGCAGGCGGGATTCGCAAGTGGCGACGGCATGCCATGGGCTGGGACTGGCGTCGATGAAGTCGAGCAGGTCCCGGGCGGTCAGGTGAGGGTCGGCGTGGGGCATGGTGGCGGGTATCGAGTGTCGGCCCGGAATGCTACCGCAGATGTCGGTCAGGCAGAAGGCAGGCCGATCGGCGAACGCGTCCGGGGCTAGGCATTTTGCATTCGACCGACGAGGGCTAAACATGCGCTCATGAGCGACATTGTCATTATCCGCAAGCACAGCCTTGGCGAGGAAGTGCTGGCGCTGCTCTGATTCGGTATCAGTATCCGATCGGCAGTGGCCGGCGCGGCAGCGGTTCGGTGCAAAGCTCGATCAACAGGGCGGCTGTCCGTTCGGAAAGCAGCAAGGCCAGATGGCCGATACCCGGCAGTTCGACGTCGCGGGCTTCCGGCAGGCGCTGGTTATCCTGCGGCATGACATAGTTGTCATGCGGCGTGCGGACAGAAACAAAGGGGATTTTCACCGGTTCGACCCCCAGGTCGTGCAGCCACTGCGAGCCCGGTTCCATTTCGCGCGCATTCCGACCTATCCCGATCCGCGCTATCTCGCTACCTTGGTGCGGCGTGGCCAGCGTGATCAGCCGGTTGACCCGGGCAATGCCGTGGCGTGCCAGATAGGAGCGCGAAACCAGGCCTCCCATGCTGTGCGCGATCAAGGTGAGTTGTTGCACGCCGGCAGCAGCGATGACTGCCTCGATGCGCGCATGCAGTTGCGGTACCAGCTTGCCGACGCTGGTATAAGGCGGTACCAGGCTGACGCTGGCGACGTTGTAGCCCGCCGCTTCAAGGCGGCGGCGAATGAACCACCAGACGCCCCGGCTACAGCCGTAACCATGGACCAGCAGGACCGTCGGCCTTCCCGGCAGCAGCCGGTCGGCGGGCATCCAGAGCCGCTCGAAGGGCAGGACGAGGACGAAATGGACGATGAAGGCGAGGTACTCGCCGAGCAGCATGCCGGCGTAGCGCCAGGGCGACAGTTGTGGCGCCGGCGATGGGTAGGCACGGGCAAACGCCCAGGTAATGGCGACGATGCCGAGCCGCAGACCGAGCAGGGCGCCCAGGGCTGGAAGCAGTGCCTCGGCGAGCGGCAAGGCAAAGAAATAGCGGGTGAGATTGACGTAGGTGGCGAATTCGACCACCAGCCAGAACAACAGGGCGATAGGAACCATAGACTTCAGAGAATCGCGGGTTTCGGCCTTCCCGTCAAGCTGGCGGCGAGCAAGGATGCATTGCGGGCGACCTGGCCGTAGAGGGAGGGTTGCGGATTGGCGCCCATGCCGGTCGGGAACAGCGAACCGTTGTGGATCGACAGATTGTCGATATGGAAATGGCGGCCGCTGTCATCGGTGAGCCCGCGTTCCGGCTTGTCGGCCACGGCGCAGCCGCCCATGAGGTGGGCCTGATGCTGTCCGCCGGCTGAACGATGCGCTTCGGTTCAGGCCTCGGCCTTGGGCAGCCAGAGGCAGGCGCCTTTCGATTCCTTGTCGATGGCGGCAAGGATACGGTCGTGTTCGGCCAGCTCCTCTTCAGTGGGGCGGCGCACGAGCAGCGGCTTGCGCTCGCGGACCTGGCCGTCGGCGCCGATGTTCGGGCGCGGGGCGGCATCGGGCTCGATCATCAGGGTGTTTTGCCCTCGGGTCATGGCCAGGAAGACATCAGCCAGCAGTTCGGTGTCGAGCAGGGCGCCGTGCAGGGTACGCGTCGAGTTGTCGATCTCGTAGCGTTCGCACAGGGCATCCAGACTGTTGCGCTTGCCCGGGTGCAATTCCTTGGCCATTCTCAGCGTGTCGGTCACGCCGTCGCAGATGGTTTCGACCGGCACGCGGTCGAGGCGGCGCAATTCGGCATTGAGGAAGCCGATGTCGAAGGGTGCGTTGTGAATGATCAGTTCCGCACCGCTGATGAACTCGAGAAATTCGTCGACGATGTCGGCAAACTTCGGCTTGTCGGCCAGGAACTCCAGGGTGATGCCGTGTACCGCCTGGGCGCCGGCATCGATCTCGCGTTCCGGATTGACGTATTTGTGCAGGTGACGACCGGTCAGCCGCCGGTTTTCCATCTCGATGCAGGCGACTTCGATGATGCGGTGGCCCGAGCGCGGGTCCAGGCCGGTGGTTTCGGTATCGAGAACAATCTGGCGCATGGAGTTTCCTTATTTCTTCAACTCGTCGATGCCGCGGTTGGCCAGGGCGTCGGCGCGTTCGTTTTCCGGGTGGCCGGCGTGGCCCTTGACCCAGATCCATTCCAGCTTGTGCTGGCGAACCAGGGCATCAAGGGTCTGCCATAGATCGGCATT
>CALJZP010000253.1 GCA_937983545.1 uncultured Azonexus sp. | reverse complement strand
TCAGTGCCTGCAAACCCTTCAGCACGGTCGGGCAGTAGGGGCACTGCCTGCCCATCAGCAACAAGGCGTTCGGTGGGGATGATTCAGTTTTGCTGGCCATGGGGGGTTACCAGATTCCGCTCAACAGGGCGATACCGTGGGCATTGTGTGACATGGCAGTGTCGAGCATGTCGAGCTGCATGCCGCCCAGGGCAAAGACCGGCAGGGTGTTGCCGGCCAGCAGGCGACCGAACCCGGCCCAGCCGATGCCCTTGGCTTCGGGGTGGGTCGGTGTCGGCAGAACCGGGCCGAGCAGGGCGTAGTCGAGGCCGAGCTCGCCGGCGCGGGCGATTTCTTCCGCCGTATGGCAGGAGGCGCCGACCCAGGCGAAATCCGGCCGCCCGTTTGCCACGGCCAGTCGGGCAGCCGACAGGTGCACCCCGTCGGCGCCGACGCGGCGTGCGATGTCTTCATCGTCATTGATCACGACCAGCGCGCCATGGCTGCGTGCCAGGCGGCACACGGTTTCGGCAAACCACAGGCGTTGCGCCGGTGGCCAGCCCTTGTCCCTGACCTGGATCAGGCGCAGGCCGGCGATCAGCGCTTCTTCCAGTCGCTCGAGCTGGCGTTCCGTGCCCTCGATTTCGGCCATCGTGATGGCCATCGTCGCCGGCAGGGAAAGAGCTTTGAGGATGGGGTCGTTGGCCGGCAGGATGGGGGCGACGCTAGCCGGCCGGCCGACAGGCAGCCAGTCGACGGCCGAATGCTCGAGGGGCGCCGTGATGCCGATCTCGCCGTCCCAGGCCGTGACGCGCCAGAAATTGAGCCGGACGGTGGCGTGCGGGTAGGTGAAGACGCGGGTCAGCCACGGCGAGCATGCGGTGACGGTGATGCCCAGTTCTTCCTGCAATTCGCGGATCAGTGCCTGACGCACCGTTTCGCCGGGCTCGACCTTGCCGCCGGGAAATTCCCAGTAACCGGCGTAAACCTTGCCTTCCGGGCGTTGCGCCAGCAGGAATTCGCGGCCGTCGGCGCGCAGCATGATGGCAGCGGCGACTTCGACGATGGGGCTCACTTGTTTTTCTTCCGTGCGGGTTTCTGGCGGCCGGCAAGATCCTTGGCAAACTGCCAGGCGACGCGACCCGAACGCGAACCCCGGCCGAGCGACCAGTTCAGCGCCTCGCGCTCGCTGGCGGCGATGACCTCCGGGGCGACCCCCAGTTCGCGTGCCCAGTGCTGGAAGACAGCGAGGTAGTCATCCTGGCTGAACGGGTAGAAGGAAATCCACAGGCCGAAACGGTCGGACAGCGAGACCTTTTCCTCGGTCGTGTCGCCGGGGCGGATTTCGTCGTTCACCGTATGGGTTTCGAGGTTTTCCGAGAAATACTCGGGCATCAGGTGGCGCCGGTTCGAGGTGGCGTAGATGAGCACGTTGTCCGGTGGCGCGGCGATGGAGCCGTCGAGAACCGACTTCAGCGCCTTGTAGGAGGTTTCGCCGGCCTCGAACGACAGGTCGTCGCAGAAGATGATGAATTTCTCCGGCCGGCCATCGAGCAGGTCGAGGATGTCGGACAGGTCGATCAGGTCCTCCTTGTCCACCTCGATCAGACGAAGTCCCCGGGATGAAAACTCGTTGAGCACGGCCTTGACCAGCGACGACTTTCCCGAGCCGCGCGAGCCGGTGAGCAGGACATTGTTGGCGCTGCGGCCGGCTACGAATTGACGGGTGTTGGCGACGATGCGCTCCTTCTGGTCGTCGATCGTTTCCAGGTCGTCCAGGCGGATCGGGTGCGGGTGGCGGACGGCCTGCAACCAGCCGCGATGCTGGTTCTTGCGCCAGCGGAAGGCGACGGCGGAGCCCCAGTCCGGAGCAGCCGGCGGCAGGGGCAGTGTGGCTTCGAGGCGCCCGAGCACGGCCTCGGCGCGGGCGAGCAGGCGTTCCAGATTCGAGGATTCGGTCATGGTGGCAGGTATACTTCGCAGCAAACCGAGAACTCTAGCGAAACCCATGCGAAAAATCCAAACGGCCGCCACTTTAATTTTGGCGCTCCTGGCTGCCTGTTCGAGCACCCCACCGACGCCGGCACCGGCGCCGCTCGTCTGTCCCCCTTGTCCGACGTGCGCTGCCTGCCCGGCCGTGCCGCCTCCTCCGGTCGCCGTGCCAGCCCCGTTTAGCCGGACCCTGAGCGCTGCCGCCTGGAGCGACCTGCCGGGCTGGGCGGAAGACGATGTCGCCGCCGCCTGGCCTCCGTTCCTGCAAAGCTGTCGCGGCATGACGAGCAAGCCGCACGGGCCGGGCTGGAAACGGGTCTGCGATCTGGCCCGGGCAGCCGATGGCAAACCGGGCTTCCAGCCCCGCCGCTTCTTCGAGCAGCACCTGAAACCCTACGCCGTTACCAATGGTGACGGGGCCAACGGACTGGTCACCGGCTACTATGAACCGCTGTTACGCGGCAGCCGCAACCGTATCAAGGGCTACGAGCAAGCGGTCCGTGGCGTTCCCGACGACTTGCTCACCATCGATCTGTCGGCCGTCTTCCCCGAATTGAAGGACAAGCGGGTACGCGGCCGTATCGAGGGCAACAAGGTCGTCCCCTACTGGTCACGTGCCGAAATATCGGCCAAGGGCGACAAATTGCCGGGCAAGACCTTGCTCTACGTCGACGATGCGGTGGAGCTCTTCTTCCTGCAGGTACAAGGCTCGGGGCGCGTCCAGCTGGCCGACGGCAGCATGGTGCGCTTGAACTACGCCGACCAGAACGGGCATCCCTATCAATCGATCGGCAAGGTCCTGATCGAGCGTGGCGAACTGAAGCTGGAAGAGGCGTCGATGCAGGGCATCCAGGCTTGGGCGCGGGCCAATCCGGCACGCCTGGAAGGGCTGCTCAACGCCAACCCCAGCTATGTGTTCTTTCGCGAGGTGCCGAACAGCAACGACGGACCGATTGGCGCCCTGGGCGTGCCTTTGACCGCCGAACGCAGCATCGCCATCGATCCACGCTCCATTGCGCTCGGTTCGCCGGTTTTCCTGGCGACGACCCGGCCGAATTCCGCACAGCCGATGAACAGGCTGGTCATGGCTCAGGACACCGGCGGCGCCATCAAGGGCGCGGTGCGCGCCGACTTCTTCTGGGGTTTCGGTAAGGAGGCCGGCGAACAAGCCGGTCGCATGAAGCAGAGCGGTCGCATGTGGGTGCTCTTGCCGGCCGAGCTTGCTCCGAAATGAGGCGTGGGCGCACCGATAACGAGCGGATGGGTAATAATTTGCACCAACATGGTGCAAATTGTGCGCAAATGACTTTGGTAACGCACTGATTTGTAACATTTTTTGCGCACTGGAATGGTGCTTGCTTTTCCGTTCGCCATCATTGCCTTGGGGGTTTCATGGAAGCATATCAATCCGGTAGTAACGTGTTGTTCATCCTGCTCGGCGCCATCATGGTGCTCGCCATGCACGCGGGTTTCGCCTTTCTCGAGGTGGGCACGGTGCGCAAGAAGAATCAGGTCAACGCGTTGGTCAAGATCCTGAGCGACTTCGGCGTGTCGACCATTGCCTACTTCTTCGTCGGCTACAGCATCGCCTACGGCGTCAATTTCTTCTCCGGCGTCGAAACCCTGATGGACAAGAACGGGTTCGAACTGACCAAGTTCTTCTTCCTGCTGACCTTCGCCGCCGCCATTCCCGCCATCATCTCCGGCGGCATTGCCGAGCGCGCGAAATTCCATCCGCAGTTGATCGCCACCTTCATGCTGGTCGGCTTCGTCTACCCGTTCTTCGAGGGGATTGCCTGGAATCAGGCTTTCGGTGTCCAGGCCTGGTTGAAGGCGACCTTTGGCGAAGAATTCCATGACTTTGCCGGTTCGGTGGTCGTGCATGCCATGGGCGGCTGGATCGCCCTGCCGGCCGTACTCCTGCTTGGTGCGCGCTATGGCCGCTACAGCAAGGATGGCCGCATCTCCGCGCACCCACCGTCTTCGATCCCCTTCCTGGCGCTCGGTGCCTGGATTCTGACCGTTGGCTGGTTCGGCTTCAACGTGATGAGCGCCCAGACCCTGGACAAGATATCCGGCCTTGTCGCCCTCAACTCGCTGATGGCCATGGTCGGCGGCACCCTGGTGGCCCTGCTGGCAGGCAAGAACGACCCGGGCTTCCTGCACAACGGCCCGCTCGCCGGCCTGGTGGCGGTCTGTGCCGGTTCAGACCTCATGCACCCGATCGGGGCGCTGGTTGTCGGCGGCGTGGCTGGCGGCCTGTTCGTGGTGATGTTCACGCTGACCCAGAACCGCTGGAAGATCGACGACGTCCTCGGTGTCTGGCCCCTGCACGGCCTCTGTGGCGCCTGGGGCGGCATCGCGGCCGGCATCTTCGGCACCAAGGCATTCGGCGGAGCAGGCGGCATCGCCTTCATGCCGCAACTGATCATGACCGTCCTGGCCATTGTTGTCGCCCTGGTCGGCGGCGCCATCGTCTATGGCTCCCTGAAGGCCATGCTGGGGCTGCGCCTGGATCAGGAAGAGGAATACCAAGGGGCCGATCTCAGCATCCACAAGATCACCGCGACACCGGAGCGTGAGCCTAACTGGTAAGGTGATCGGAAACGATAAAGGCTGTCTGGCGAGACTATAGTTGGTCGGACGGTTGAGTTAAGAAAGGCCCGGCAATTGCCGGGCCTTTCCTCTTTTTGGATCAGCCTTGGCTGCCGCTTTGCTTTTCTGGCAGTCTCCTTGGGAAGGATGTTTGCATAAGAATATAGGCTTTAATTCGTTGTCAACGGATGCACTGCAACGGGAAAATCGATTGCTTCAACAGCCATCATGCAGTTTCGATGGACCAAGGAAAAAACACCTGACCAACCTTGGAAATATCGGCATTGATGACAAGTGGATAAAGATTTTCTTGTTTGGAGCCTGCATGGGCAGAATTGCCATACCCCCCCTCAATGACGCCACCAATGGCTGGAGCCGAATTCTTCCAACTCGCGAACCGCACCCTCCGCTGCAACAGGATATTCAGGTGGACTGGGTTGTCGTCGGTGCCGGGCAAGCTGGGTTGGCTGCGGCACGCAGGCTTGCGGAGAATCGCCCCGGCGACAGTATCGCGCTGATCGAAGCCGGTGAGTCCGGTGAAGGAGCCCAGGGGCGAAATGCGGGTTTTATTATCGATACCCCGCACAACATTGGGAGCTCACTTGAGGAACTCTCTTCCGCCCGCAGTTACATCAGTCTTGCGCGAGCTGCCATCCAAAGCCTGGAGGAACAGGTTCGCAAATACGACATTCGCTGCGACTGGGATGCTTCTGGCAAGCTTCATGCAGCGGTAACACCAAAAGGAATTTCGCAAATTCTGGAACCGACACGCAAGGTTCTGGAGTCGCTGAATGAACCCTATACCTGGTTTGAAGGCCGATCGTTGCATGAAAGAATCGGATTCAAGCATTTCACCGCCGGGATATATACCCCGGGGTCAATATTGGTCAATCCGGCTGCGCTATCGCGGGGTCTTGCCGACAATATGCCGGCGAACGTTACGCTGTACGAACATACGCCAGTCACTTTTGCGGAATTTTCCCCGGAAATTCGACTCAAGACACCTCAGGGAACAATCCGCGCCGGGAAGGCGATCCTTGCGGTAAGCGTTTTTGCGGAGCAATTTGGTCTACTTCGTAATCGCCTGATACCAATTTCGGCTTGCGGAAGCCTCTCCCGGCAACTAACGGAAGATGAACAAGGCAGACTGGAGGGGTTGCGCTCCTGGGGGCTGACCCCGGCAAACGCATTCGTTGGCGTAACCGTAAGGCGCACGCGCGACCAGCGAATTCTGATCCGGCAGGATATGCGCTACCAACCTGAATTGCGGCGATCCAGTTCCTCCTACGGAACAGTCAGAGCACATCACCAAGACCTACTCGAACGTTGGTTCCCCGCCCTCAAAGATCTTGCCATCGAACATACTTGGTCGGGCTTCATCTGCGTATCACGTAACGGTGGCTCCGGGTTCGGCAAAGTTGCGCCAAACGTTTATTCAGCCGTCTGTGACAATGGCTTGGGGTGGACTAAGGGAACCATTTCCGGGCTATTGATCGCGGATAAAGCGACCGGCATCGACAATCCGCTCATCGAAACCTACGAAGCGCTCGGTCACGCTGCCAAGTTGCCGCCTCGCCCCTTCCTCGATATCGGAATACGCGCTCGATTCGCTTTTGAATTGTGGCGCAATCGGCACGAAGCCTGAGTTGCAGGCATACCGGTTTCACTTCAACGGATCCATTTCTCCACATGCTTGCTCAGCAGCTATTAAATGGCCTGGTTACAGGCAGTACCTACGCCTTGTTTGCACTTGGTTTCACGCTCGTTTTCGGGGTTCTACACGTCTTGAATCTTGCGCATGGCGCTATTTTCATGGCTGGTGCATTTGCTGGCCTGTATGCAGTGACCGCTGCCGAACTGCCGCTGTACCTGGCATTTTTGATTGCGATGCTAAGTGGTGGCCTCGTCAGCGTCGCAGTTGACTGGTTGGCTCTTCGGCCATTGCGACAACGAGGTTCGAGCGAGTTCGCCGCAATTATTTCGTCACTCGGTATTGCTCAGGTTCTTATGAGCGCGGGCCAAGCGATCTCTCAAACTCAGATCATGCGCTTTCCTTTTGGTACCTTTCCGGTGGTTATATACGAGTTCTGGGGTGTGCGCATATCGCTGCTCCAAGCGGCCATACTGGGCCTGTCACTGCTACTCGCATTCACATTGCTGTTGTTTCTCTTTCGCACTGATTTTGGTCGGCGGGTCAGGGCTGTGGCGATATCTGAACGGACTTCCTCCTTGCTTGGTATTCGCCCCAACATTGTTTATTTCCAGACCTTTTTCATCTCCGGCGCGTTAGCCGGTGCAGCGGGGGTGATCATCGGTTTGGCCTTCAATTCCGTGCACTTCCTGATGGGCGAACCCTTCCTGCTGAAAGCTTTCGTGGTGATCGTACTGGGGGGGCTTGGCAGCATCGGCGGCGCGCTTATTGGTGGGGTGATGCTAGGACTCATTCAGACCATCGCTGTAAGTTATCTGTCATCTTCACTAAGCGATGCCATCATTTACAGTTTGCTCTTCTGCATTCTGTTAATTCGTCCCACCGGGCTCTTTGGCAAGCTTCACATTGAAACACGGGTGGTTCGGTCATGAGCAATTTCATACTCGGACATCTCTCCCTTTTCGAGCTGGTTTTGGTCTGCAGCATACTGGGCTACAGCCAGTACATCGTATTGCGTGCCGGGGTCTTTTCGATGGCAACTGCGGGATTCGCATCAATCGGTGCCTATACCGCAGCATTGCTTTCTGTGCGAATTGACTCGCCACTGTGGGTAGGACTGCTTGCTGCAGCCACAATCGGGGCGCTTGCCGGAGCTATCCTGGCCTGGCCATTAGCCCGGCTACGCGGTGTATTTCAGGCAATCGCAACCCTGGCATTCGTTCAAATCGTGATTTCCATCGGACTCTACTGGGAATCCATGACCGGCGGCGCTCTTGGCTTAAACGGCATTCCCAAGCTGGTGCATTTCGGCCATCTGCTTCTGGTGATGAGCATGGTGCTGTACGTGCTGATCACGCTGTCACGCACGGGCATCGGGCGCGCCTTTGACATCATTCGTCAGGACGAAACGGTAGCGGTGTCACTCGGCATTTCCGTCGTCAAGTACCAGCGCCTCGCGTTCGTCCTCAGCGGTGTGCTCGGCGGACTGGGGGGAGGGCTGATGGCCTATCGTAACTATTCATTAGTGCCGGAGGATTTCGGATTTCCGCTGTTGATCAGTGCCCTCAGTTTCGTTGTATTGGGCGGACGCATCGCCGTTTTCGGACCACTCGTCGGCGCCCTGATTCTGACCTTGTTGCCGGAACTCGCACGCCCACTGGCGGATTATCGACTTGCGGTAAACGGTGTGCTCATGCTCTTGGCCATCATCTATTGGCCCTATGGCGTGGTCGATACGCTGAGTCTGCATTGGCGCCAGAGACGCGCAGTGCGCACTCAGGTGGAGGCAAGATCATGAGCGCTCTCGAGCTTTGCAACCTTAGCCGTCAGTTTGACGGTTTGACGGCCGTAGATGATGTTTCGTTTTCGGTAAATCCGGGAAAAATCACGGGCTTGATCGGTCCAAATGGTGCCGGCAAGACGACCGTAGTCAACTTGATTAGCGGCTTCTTGTTACCGACCAGGGGGTGTATTCATCTTTATGGTGAGGATATCTCGCGCATCGAACCGGCACATGTCGCGCGCAAGGGTATCGCCAGAACCTTCCAAAACATCCGCTTGCTCAAGGAAGCCAGCGTTTTGGACAACGTCGTCTCCGGCTTCCATCGCCATGAGCGTTCATCGTGGTGGTCATCGCTATTTGGTACCCCTGCGGCCCGCCAAGAGACATCCGAGTTTCGTGAACAAGCAGCCGAATTACTGAGCCGTTTCAACATGCTGCAATTCGCTAACTTACCTGCAGGCAATCTATCTTATGGTCATCAGCGGCGAGTGGAGATGATGCGCGCATTGGCAACCCAACCTCGTCTATTGCTGCTTGATGAACCGGTTGCCGGTATGAATGATCGCGAAGCTGATGCGCTGGGCGAGATATTCAAGCGCCTTGCCAAGGATGGACTGGCGATCCTTTTGATCGAGCACAACATGCGTTTCGTGATGTCGCTTTGCGAAGAACTTCACGTTCTCGATGCGGGACGCCTGATTGCTTCGGGGGAACCCTATGCTGTCCGCGCACAAGCAGCTGTCGTGGCTGCCTATCTCGGAGGATAAGCCTTGCTGATACTGGACGGACTAGCCACTTCCTATGGCCGCATTCAGGCCGTACGTCATGCTTCGTTGCACGTTGAACCAGGTGAGCTGATTGCCTTGATCGGTCCTAATGGAGCTGGCAAAAGTTCGCTGTTAAATACGATCAGCGGTTTGCTTAAACCTGTTGCCGGTAGCGTTCGCTTTTTCGACCAAGACATCACTGGCTGGCGTGCCGACCAAGTGGCACGCGCAGGTCTGCTGCAGGTGCCGGAAGGACGGCAGGTACTTGGGCCTCTGACAGTTGAAGAAAATCTCCTGCTCGGGCGCCAAGCACTGGCAGGACGCAAACCCAATCACCAACTCGCTGACGTTTATGCGCTCTTTCCGATTTTACGTGAGCGCCACCGGCAGAAGGCCGGCACTCTGAGTGGTGGTGAACAGCAAATGTTGGCAATTGGGCGCGCCTTGATGGGTGGGCCTCGCCTGTTGATATTGGACGAACCCAGCCTGGGACTGGCGCCAATCATTGTCAACCAGGTATTTGAGGCCTTGCAGACGCTGCGGCACAGCGGTTTGACCATATTGTTAGTCGAACAAAATGCCAGTCTGGCTCTCGCCAGCAGCAATCGTGCTTACGTCATGGAGCACGGTCGCACCGTCCTCGAAGGCCCTAGCGAGAGTCTGCGTCACGACCCTCGCATTATTCGGCATTACCTGCCATCGATTGAAACAACTCCCTAGGTTACCTAGTTCAAACATCCTTTTCCTCTCTCTGGAGTCATTCATCTTGAAGAAAAATCTGCTCTCTCTCGCTTCAATATTTACCCTTGCCGTTCCTGCCCTTCTCGGCACCGCGCAAGCCCAGGAGGTTGTGGTTGGCGTCCCGATTTCGTCTTCCGGCATCTTTGCCTTCGCCAATCTTCCAGCACGCAACGGCATTACCCTGGCCGCCGAAGAAGTGGCAAAGTCCGGAGAACTCGGCCCGTTAAAAATCAAGCTATTGATTGAAGACACCAATAGCGACAAAAACCAAGCGGTAAACTTGGTCAATCGTTTTATTAACACCAACAAGGCGGTACTTATTCTTGGCTCAACTTCAACTGTCGAAGCTCAGGCCTATCTGCCTATTGCTCAAAGCAAGAAAATTCCTGCGCTGACCCAGGCCTCTGGAGATGTGGCCGTGATTGGTGACTGGATTTTCAAAGCCAACGCCGCGCCCGCAAAAATTATGGAAAGCTTGGCGCTACGGTATATCAAGGACTATCAGCCAAAGCGCGTTGCTTATATCTTCAATCGAGACAACGAATCCTACATACAACAGAAGGATGGCGTGAAAGGGCGTTTCGAGCAGGTCGGCGCAAAGACTCTCTTGGAAGAAACTATTGTTGGCACCGATACCGATTTCAGTGCGCTCGTGACCAAAGTTGCAGCACAGAATATCGACACTTTGGTCATTTCCACCACCGGTGAAGTCACCGCCAACATCATCATCCAGGCCAGACAGGCAGGGCTGCCTTCATCCGTGCGCATCGTTGCCACGCCATCTGCAGGCTCACACCAATTTCTCAAAGTGGGGGGGGCGGCCGTCGAAGGTGTGATATTCACTTCTGATTACTTCATCGGCAACCCATCCAAACTTAACCAGGAATTCGTCAGCGCCTACAAGAAAAAGTACGGTATTGAGCCCGACAATTTCGCTGCCATCGGCTACACCGTCTTCAAGACTGCTGCGGCCGCAATCAAGAGCGCCGGGCCTGATTACAGCCCGGAATCCATCCGCAAGGGGCTGGCCGGCATCAAAAATTTGCCAACAATACTGGGCAACGGATCATTGACCCAAACCACTGCGCGTACCCCTGCTTACGACGGCGTCGTTCTGACCGTTCGTGACGGAAAATTTGTGCCACTTTAATAACTCGTCCGAGTTAAAAAAGCTGCCCGGGAGTCCGAACGGATATCCCCGGGTGGCCCATCAGGAATCTTGCACCAATGCCGAATTCACAGAGCCAATCAGCCAGCCTGATCTCTCCACAAACCCTGTCGGGCCTGATTGAGGGGGGCGCAGGCGATCTCTTGATTGCCGATTGCTCATTCGATCTGGCCAATCCGGAACAGGGATATCAGCTTCATCAGCAGGCACGCATCCCCGGTGCCATCTACATACATCTTGATCGCGATCTGTGCGGTAAGAAAACGGGACGAAACGGGAGGCATCCGCTTCCAGACAAACATCAATTTGTTGAACGACTACGCCAACTCGGCATCAGCAACACGACTCGGATAGTGGCATACGATAATGCTGGTGGCCCATATGCTGCTCGCCTCTGGTGGTTGCTCCGTTGGGTGGGACACGACAACGCGGCACTGCTTGACGGTGGTGTTGCGAGTTGGCGCGAGGCTGGTTTCGACGTTTGTCACGGAAACGATGAGCTCCCGATACCCTCGGGAACATTTTCCCCATCCCTCTCCCTGGTCAGAACAGCAAGCTTTACCGAGGTTCTCGATAACATCGCCAACCCTCGGGCACTAGTGCTTGATGCACGCTCACCAGATCGATTCAGGGGGGAAAACGAAACTATCGATCCTGTCGGAGGGCATATTCCCGGCGCCGTCAATCGATTCTTCCGCGACAACCTTGATGAGAAAACAGGAAGATTCAAAACGTTGGAGCAACTGCGCACTGAATTCTCGGCCATCCTTGGCAACTGGGAAAGCAGTCAGGTAATTCACCAATGTGGGTCCGGTGTTACCGGCTGCCACAATCTGTTTGCGTTTGAGATTGCCGGTTTCGGAGGTGGTTTGCTATACCCGGGCTCTTGGAGTGAGTGGATCGCTCAGGCAGATGTTCCAATAGAAAAAAACTAGCCCCGATAGGCATGCAAGCCCGGTGATGCGATTCGCCCCGGATTTCGTAGTGGCCCATAAGTATAGATGTGGGCATGTTCGAGACGCGCGGTAAGTTGCTGATCGCTTGGTCGCAATCCAGTTGTTCGTTTTGGCTCTGGTCTTGAACGGTTGCATTCAGGTTATTGCCGTTCTAGTCCGCCAATAACCTGAATGGCAGGATTGGCCGAATTACGGAAATTCAAGAGCAAAGGCCCTGCGCTTACCGGGCCTTTGCTTTTTGCAGTTCGTGCCATGAACAGAGTGCAGTTACAAGTGGCCCCGGATTTTGGTATTGGTGGGCGGCCGATCCGATGTGGGGCAATCAACTCCATCGCACTCGCAACGCTTGCGACGCGGGCTATGCCGAATGGTTTTCCGGAAGGGGCGCTTGCTGTAGAGTGCCGGGGTGCGGGGCGCCGACGGCCGGTAAAGGTTGGAGGGGCGGGTAGGTAATCTGTGGATGAGGGCCGGTTTCATGCTGGCGCCAGCGAGCTTTCGCCGCTTCGATAGGCGGCACTCACGTGGAGCATGGTGAAGTGAAGGTAGTGATCGTTGATGACAGCGAGGCGATACGCAAGGTGTTGCGTGCGATCTGTGAGGGCGAGGGGCACGAGGTTGTTGCCGAGTTTGCCGATGGCGAAGGGCTGCTCGATTACGTCAGAGGGTTTCGCCCGGATGTTGTCTGCCTGGATTACGAGTTGCCGGGGAGAAACGGGTTCGAGTTGCTGGTCGAGATGGATCATGCCGCCAATCAGGTAGCGGTGGTGGTGATTACCGGTTCCGATGAGCCGGAGTTGAAGGGGCATGCTGCCGACCTGGGGGCGGCCGGGTTCATTCGCAAGCCTTTCGAGAGCGCCCAGGTGATCAACGAGTTGAATGAAATTGCCAAGGTGCGCGCGATTGCGGCGCGTGCGGCAGCGGAACCCGAGGTCGCACAGGCGGCGGTTCCGGCGGCGGCAAAGACGGAAACGAAGGCGCAGGAAAAGCCGGTGGCTCCGGGCGCTGCCGTGGTGTCCCGGACGGCGGTGGTGGTCGACGACAGCGGTTCGATCCGGCTGGTGCTCAAGGGTATTCTCGAGGGCATGGGGGTCAAGGTGGTCGGCATGGCCACGAGTGGCAAGGACGCTATTGAGTTGGTCCGGCGCTTGCGGCCGGCGCTGGTTTGCCTGGATGTCGACATGCCGGGCATGAGCAGCCTTGAGGCCTTGCCGCACATCGGGGCGGCCAGCCCGCGGACGCGGGTCGTCATGGTGACGGGCAACGCGAGCCGGCAGGTTGTTGCCGAGGCCGTGACCGGCGGCGCCAAAGGGTATTTCCTGAAGCCGGTTCGGCCGGCCAAGGTCGAGGAATTCATTCGGAAGTTGCTGCAAATCTGAAAGCACGGTTTGCTCGGCGGGACGGTTTTCTTGTCGCGGTGGAACGATGCGGCCGGCTGCCGACCGCTCTTTGCAACAATTGGTAAAGCCGTCCCATGGTCGTCGGCGCACGCGGTATAAACGACGTTGAACGAATACCGTCGATTTGTCAGAGAGCGATCATGAAAGCAAAACTAGCCAGTTCCGCGCTGTTGTTGGCCCTCGTGTTGTCCGGCTGCGTCGTGGCGCCCGCAACACCGGGGCGTACCGTCTATTATCGCGAGCCGGTCATGGTGGCGCCGCCGCCGCCGCGCGTCGAGTACATCGGGCCGCCGCCGGTTGTCGGGCAAATATGGATCGGCGGTTTCTGGAACTGGGTGGGTGGCCGCCACGAGTGGGTGCCCGGCCATTGGGAAGCGCCGCGTGCCGGGTATGGCTGGGTTCCCCATCGCTGGGAGCGCGATGGCGACCACTGGCGCATGCAGGGCGGCCATTGGGAAGAGCATCGTGAGCATCGCGACCACGACCGGCGCGATTGGCGCTGAATCATCCCGGATTGGCCTCGGAGGCAAGCAATGAGCGGCTTTGAAAACTATGCACGGGAGACGGCCGAAATCGAGTCGGAAATCGTGCGCAAGGGCATTGCCTTGGGGATCGACTGGGACAACGAGGCGGAAGTGCGGGCGCTGGCCCGGGAGGCCTTCGATCATCTTGCCGACGATGTGAAGATCGCGGCGGCCGATCCGACGGATTACCGCCTGCAGGCGAAAGTCGATCTGTTCGGACTGGCCGGCATCATGCTCGCCACCATGGCCAAAAGTGCCGGTCAGGGGTTCGAAAGCCACGGTGGACCGGTCTGGAAAGCTTTTGCGCGGGCCTTGTGGGCGGAGGCGCAGCTCCGGGAAAGGCCTTAGCCGGCATTGTTGGGCCGGAGCAGGCGATACGGCACGGCAGCAACGGCACCAAGCGATACAAAATTCAAAATAATTTTGTATTGATGGTATCGTAACGGCGGACGTTTTCCGGAGCCGTGCCGTTCATGCAGAACACCCATTACCTCAGACCTTTGCTGGAACCGCTGTCGGTGGCGGTGATCGGCGCCTCGGAGAAGGAAGGCGCCATCGGCCAGGTGATCTTCCGCAATA
>CALJZP010000252.1 GCA_937983545.1 uncultured Azonexus sp. | reverse complement strand
ATTCGCCCTTCTCGCGCAGGGCGTTCAAGCGGTCGGCGACGATCTGGTAGGCCTCTTCCCACTTGATGGGAACGAATTTCGGATCCTGGTCGCGGCCTTACTGCGGATTGGTGCGCTTCATCGGTCCCTTGAAGCGGTCGGGATCGTAGAGGATGTAGGTGCCGAGGAACATCTTCGGACAGCCCTTGCCATTGGCGATCGGATGTTCGGGGTTGCCGTAGATGGCATGCACGCGGCCGTTGGTCGTGTAGACGTGGATCCCGCAGCGTGCCGGGCACTGGCCGCAAATACTGGTGGTGATTTTGGTCTGTCCGTCGCCGGCGGCAGCCTTGGCCTCACCGAGCGCTTTCAGGCCGGCGATCTGGCCGGAACCGACGACCGCTCCCGTCGCGCCGGCCGCGCCGGTCGCCTGCAAGAAGCGCCGGCGGGACAACTTCGTTTTCAGGATTTCCATCCTCATCTCCTCCTTTGTCGATGCAACAACTAAACGCGCGGCCCGAACAGCGCCGCCATTCCTTGTAAGATCTGATCCTGCTTCAGGCAGGCCGCACAGAGCGGACCGCCACCAAAATAGGCCTCTCCGCAAGCCGAACAGGTTTTCGCCTTCCAGCGTGCCAGCGCATCGACGGCCGCCCCGCCGCCGGAAGGCTGGACGCGCAAGGCCTTGTCCGGACAGCTACGCGCACATTGACCGCAGGCAATGCAGCGCGCAGCGAAAAAGACGAGCGTCGCCTCGTCGTCGCGCTCCTGCCACCGCAGTGCGCCGGTCGGGCAGACCTTGGCACAACCACCATGGCCGGAGCATTCACCCAGGCTGATCTGGGGGAGCGCACGCGAAGGCAAACTGCGTCCATGGCGCCGGGCGATGTTCTCCAGCGCCGTCAGCAGCCGCATGCGGCCTAGCGGTTCGGCCTTGTTGCGCAGGACGATCGGCCCGGTGGCATCCTGGGCACCATCGAACGCTTCGGCGCTGCGCGCCAGCGAGCCGGCCAGGCCGCGGAAGAACGCCCGCCGTCCCATGCGCTGCTCGCTTTCCGGCTCCGGAATACCTGCGGCGAAAGCGATACGCGAAGGCAGGAAGGTCAGCGTCGGCAGGCTTTCCATCGGTGCACCCGCCTCGAACAAAAGCATGCGCACTTCGGCCAGTGTCGAGCGCAGCGCAGCCATGCCGGCGCCTGCCGGACAGCCGGCGCAGCCGCCGCGGTCGAGCAGGTGAATCGGCCGCTCGCCGCAGCGGTCGAAGAGTGCCGCCAGCCAGCCGACGTCGAGTCCGCCCAGACAGGGGACGCGCAAGGCATGCGGAGCGCATTCGCCTTGCGGTACCCGCCAGCAATCGATTTGGATCTCCGCCGCATCTTCCACCACGGTGTCGGGCAGGGCGAATCCATCAGTCTGCAGGGCGCCGCCCGGACAGGCGGCAGCGCATTGGCCGCAACCCAGGCAGTGCGCATCGATCACCGGCGCTTGGCCCGGCGACAACTGGATTGCACGCACCGGACAGGTCTCGACACACAGTCCGCATACGTAATCAGGGAAGCGTTGCTGCAGGCAAGCGCCCGCCGTGACTTGCAGGCGGCGATCCGCCATTTTTTCTGCGACTTGGCGATTCATGTGCGCTACTGTTGCAAGAGCCGGGCCAGCAACCCCATATGGCAAAAGGTCTTTGAGGAACAAGCCGTTGACGATTTGACGCCATGCACGAACGTTACGACGACGTAACCTTAACTGGATTTTTTGCGGTGCAATACGCTACTTTGCCGTAACCAATTCGCGGCTGCCTGACACATTCTCCAGATCTGCATGGAAATGTTTTGCTTCAGAGGCTTGGTGTGTACAGGTGTCCGCACTATCATCGCCGGATGGACACATCGCAGCTCAACCCGCTCAGGCGACGCTGCCTGCTGGCGACATTGGCCGCGCTGGCCACCCCGTCGCTTCTGGCACGCACGGAAAGCGTAGTGCGCATCGGATTGACACCGGTCTTTCTCGACGATCTGGCCAGCTTCATCGCCCGCTGGCGCCGCTGGTTCGAAAAAAAACTGGACCAGCCGGTAAGTTTCATCCAGCGCGGCAATTACCGCGAGGTCGTGAACCTGTTGCGCACGGGCAAGATCGATTTCGCCTGGATTTGCGGCTATCCCTACGTCCGCTACCGCCACGAACTCAGGCTGGTCGGCGTGCCATTGTGGAAAGGGCGGCCGACCTACCGGTCGTATCTGATCGTGCACTCGCAAGCCGGCGGCCAGCGTAGCTTGGGTGATCTGCGCGGCAAGGTGTTCGCCTACTCCGATCCGGATTCGAATTCCGGCTTTCTCTACCCGCAGTACAGCCTGCTGTCGTCCGGCGAGAATCCGGCCCGTTTCTTCGGCCGCACCTTCTTCACCTGGTCGCACCGCAACGTGGTCGAATCGGTCGCCGTCGGACTGGCCGACGGCGGTGCCGTCGACAGTTATGTCTGGGAAACCCTGCTAGAGCTGCATCCCGATCTCGTTCAGGCCACGCGCATCATCGAGCGCTCGCCGGAATTCGGCCATACCCCTTTCGTTGCGCGTGCCCGCATCGATGCAGCGCTGTTTTCCCGCTTTCGTGACATTCTGTATGGCATGGCGAGCGACCTCGAAGGCGCCGCACTGCTGCGCGAGCTGCGGCTGGACGGGTTTGCCGCCGCCGAGCCGCGCCTGTACGACAGCATCGCGCGCATGGCCAAGCTGGTGGGGCAATATTAGATGTTCACCGATCTTTCGCTGCGCTGGAAAATCCCCCTGCGCGTCATGGGCGCGGTGCTCGGCACCGCATTCATGGTGACCGCCGCGCTGGTGGCGCGCGAATACGAAGACACGCAGCGCGCACTCGAAGCGCACACCCAGTCGTTGGCACGCGTGCTCGCCAATACGCTGATCACGCCGATCCTGCACGACGACATCTGGCGGGCCTATGAAATCCTGCGCTCGGCGCGCGATCCGGACATGCTCGGGCCGGATCGCCAGGCCGAACTGTTCGTCGTCTCCGATGCGGAATCGCGCGTCTTCGCCGCCAACCGGCCGAAAGATTTCCCTGTCGGCAGCGAGCTGGCCAGCAGCTGGATCGCCAGCCCGGAACTGAACCACATTTTGCGCAGCGACTCCCTCGAGCAGCATGTCGTGACGTCTGAAAATCAGTCCTACCGGATCGTCACGGCGCCACTAGTGTCCGACGGCATCATCCTCGGCCATGTCCTGCTCGGCTACAGCAAGCGCTTCTATCTGCCCCGGCTGACCGAACTCGTTCGACGCGCGCTGTTCGTCACGCTGCTGGTGCTGGCGCTGGTGCTGCCGGTATCCTGGGTCTGGGCACATAGGACGGCCCGGCCCCTGCTGGATCTGGCACGCGCCATGAGCCACGTCCCGAATGCGCTGGATGCGGCGCTGGCCGCGCCGCTGCCGGCGATCGGGGATGAAATCGGCCAGCTCGGCGCTTCCTTCCGGCGCATGCTCGAAGAACTGCTCAAAAAGCAGGCCCTGGAACAGCAAGTGGCCGCCTCCGAGCGCCTGGCGGCGATCGGCCGGCTGACGGCCGGCATCGCCCACGAGATCAACAATCCCCTCGGCGGCATGCTCACCGCGATCCGCACCCACCGCCGCCACAACGACGATCCGCAACTGGGCGAGCAGACGCTCTCCCTGCTCGAGCGCGGGCTGACCCAGATTCGCAATACGGTCGCCGCGCTGCTGGTCGAGACGAAAGCCGAGGATCGACCCCTGGAACCGGCCGACATCGACGACCTGATCATCCTTGCCGAGGCCGAGGCCCATGCCAAGAGCGTTCGCCTGCTGAGAGAAGGCGGCATCGACGGCCCCTTGCCGCTGCCGGCGAGCCTGGTGCGACAGATCGTGCTGAACCTCCTGCTGAATGCCATCCAGGCCGCCGATCCCGGCGGAACTGCCGCCTTGTCCATCCGCACGGAACCGGGCAAGCTATTGCTTTCCGTCCGCAACGACGGCGCCCACATCCCGGAAGACCAGTTGGGTTATCTGTTCGAGCCCTTCGTCTCGGGCCGCGCGCAGGGACACGGCCTCGGGCTGTGGGTCGTCTACCAGATCGTGCACCAGCTCGGCGGCGGCCTGTCGGTCCACAGCGAGCCTGGGCAAACCGTTTTCAGCATCGAGATGCCGTATGAAATGCCCGCCTGACCGCAAGCCGCGCCTGCTCCTGATCGAGGACGACGCCATCATGGGCGAATCGCTTCTCCGGCTGTTCGAGCTCGAGGGCTACGACGTCACCTGGCTTCGCAGCGCCGCCGAGGCGCAAAGCGTCCTGTCTTCCTCGAACTTCTGCGTGATCGTCAGCGACGTCAAGCTACCGGACCGCGACGGCGGCGAGCTGTTCCTCGAGTTGCAGCGCACCCAGCCCTCCCTGCCGCCCTATCTGTTCATGACCGGCTACGGCACCATCGACCGCGCCGTCGAGCTGCTCAAGGCAGGCGCCGCCGACTACATCACCAAGCCTTTCGAC
>CALJZP010000251.1 GCA_937983545.1 uncultured Azonexus sp. | reverse complement strand
GCCGGCGTTCGCCCGCTGCTGGAGACGGAAAGGCAAGCCTGGCCGGCCATGCGGCGGGCGGCCGCGCTGCGTTTCTGGCTGCTGCGTCTGGAGGTGCGGCACCGACCGCGCCAGGGCGACGTGGTAACGATCAAGAATCCTGATGATTTTCGTCGGCTTTTGACGTCTTTTCGCCTTGCCCCGGCCGCGCTCCCCCGTTAGCATCCGCGCATGAACGAAACTCCTGCATTTCCGATGGCGCCTGCCCCGTTTACCGGCGACAGTCGCGAGGTCGATCCCGGCGCCTGCTTCGACTGGTTGCGCCAGGGTTGGACCATGTTCCTGGTCAACCCCGGCATCTGGATCGGTACCACCGTCTTGTTGCTGGTCATCCTGATGGCCATTTCCATCGTTCCCCTGTTCGGGCAGATCGCCGCTCACTTGCTGGTACCGCTGTTTGGGGCCGGCATGTTCCGTATCTGCCGTCGAATCGCCGACAACAACGAACCCGAGATCGCCGACCTGTTCGCCGGTTTTCGCCATGGTGCGGGGGATCTGGTCATGGTCGGCGTCTTCTTTGCGGCGGGTATTTTCGGTATTGCCTTCATCGCCTTCCTGCTCGTCAGCGGCGGTGTGCTGGGTGGCGTGGTCACCGGCAAGGTGGCGGGTTTCGGCATCGCCCTCGGCGGCGTGATGCTGGCCGGTCTGCTCGTGCTCGTGCTGTCGATTCCGGTGATCATGGCTACCTGGTATGCCCCGGTGCTGGTGCTTTTCCACGACATGAAGCCCCTGGATGCCATGAAGGCCAGCTTTACGGCCGGCGCCAGGAATTGGCTGCCGATGTGCATCTTCGGCGTATTCCTGGTCGTCGCCCTGTTTTTCGCCATGTTGCCGGTCGGCATGGGCTTGCTGCTGCTGTTGCCGGTGTTCTCCGGCGCGGTCTACGCGTCCTATCGCGACATTTTCATGGGTAGCTGACAGTGAGGGCTCAAACACTTCCGCCGGCCGCCGGCTGGCAATGGCTGATGGGCGGGTTCGCCATCTTCCGGCGCAACCCCGTCATGCTCGGCATGCTGGTCGTCGCCTATTGGTTCACCGTGCTGTTCCTGAATGTCGTGCCTGTCGTCGGCGTGCTGATGGCGTCGCTGGCCATTCCCGGCCTGTCGGTCGGCCTGATGCAGGCCGCGCGGAATCTGGAACGCGGCCAGCCGATCGGCCTGCAGACCTTGTTCGGCAGCTTGAAGGACAACGGACGCACGCTCGTCGCGCTCGGTGCGCTCTATCTGTGCGCTACGCTCGGCGTGCTCGGCCTGTCGTCCTTGCTCGACGGCGGCGAACTGATGCAATTCATGCTTGCCAGCAACCGCGCAGAACGCGCGGCGGTCGAGGATTCCGACTTTTTGCTGTCGGCCATGTTCGTCATGATGCTGATGGTTCCCGTACTCATGGCCTGGTGGTTCGCCCCGGTTCTCGCTGCCTGGCATCGCCTCAGCGTGGGCCGGGCGCTGTTTTTCAGCTTCATGGCCTGCTGGATGAACTGGCGGCCCTTCCTGACCTACGGAATCGCTCTGCTCGTCGTGGTCGGCGTCCTGCCTGGCCTGCTGCTCGGCATCCTGCTTCTGCTCATGCCCGGCGCGGCCAATCTGGCAACGGCCATCCTGACCCTGCCGATGGTGCTGGTTGTCGCTCCGACCGTTTTCGCCAGCTTCTATGCCAGCTACCGCGACATCTTCGGTATTTCCGAAATTGTCTGAACCCTTGGGTCTGTTCGGGGGGACTTTCGACCCCGTCCATTACGGCCATCTGCGCCTGGCCGAAGAGGCCATCGCCCATCTGGCACTGGGGGGGGTGCGCTGGATTCCGGCCGGCCAACCGCCGCATCGTGGCACGCCGCAGGTGACAGCCGGCCAGCGTCTGGCCATGGTGCGTTGCGCCACGGCCGGCAATCCGCGCTTTTCGGTCGATGCCGGCGAAGTCGAAGCGGCCGCGCCGAGTTACACCGTGCATACCCTGGAGCGCCTGCGGGCAGAACTCGGCGCGCAACAGCAACTGGTGCTGCTGGTCGGCGCCGATGCGTTTGCCGGGTTGGCGACATGGCACCGCTGGCGCGACATTTTCGGGCTGGCCCATGTCGCGGTCTCGCACCGGCCGGGTTTTCCGGTCGAAACCGCCAGCCTGCCGCACGAACTGGCAACCGAATTCAATGATCGCCGGGTGGCCGATGTCGGTGCGCTGCGGGCGTCGCCTGCCGGCGGCATCGCCACCTTCGCGATGACGCAACTGGCCATTTCGGCGACCCAGATCCGCAAATTGCTGGCCAACGGACTTTCCGCCCGTTATTTGCTGCCGGACGACGTTCTCGACTATATTCAACTTCATTCTCTCTACAGAAACGCCTGATGGACATCCGCAAGCTGCAAAAAATCGTCGTCAACGCCCTCGAAGACATCAAGGGCAAGGATATTGAAGTCATCAACACCACCAAGCTGACCTCGCTGTTCGATCGCCTGGTCATCGCCACCGGCGACTCCAACCGCCAGGTCAAGGCCTTGGCGCGTAACGTCCAGGACAAGGTGCGCGAAGCCGGCGGGGAGATTGTCTCGGTCGAAGGCGAAGATGCCGGTGAATGGGTACTGGTCGACATCGGCGACGTCGTCGTCCATGTCATGCAACCCATGGTTCGCCAGTACTACAACCTTGAAGAACTGTGGCAGGTCACCCCGGCCCAGCGTCGCAAGCAGCAGGCGGAGCAGGCCGCCGGCGAATGAAGCTGGCCATTCTCGCCGTGGGCCATCGCCAGCCCGCCTGGGTCAGCGAAGGTTGCACCGAGTACCTCAAGCGCATGCCGCGCGAACTGCCTGCCAGCGTGAGCGAAATCAAGCCCGAGCCGCGCGGTTCGAAGACCCGCGAACAGCTGCTGACAGCCGAGAAATCGCGTATCCGCGAAGCCTTGCCGGGCAGCTGCCGCATTGTCGTCCTGGATGAGAAAGGCGACGACCTGACCACCCTGAAACTGGCCAAGCGCCTCGAAGGCTGGATGCAGGACGGGCGCGACGTCGCCCTGCTCATCGGCGGCGCCGACGGCCTGGACGAGGAATTCAAGCAGCAGGCCGACGACCGGCTGCGCTTGTCGAGCCTGACCCTGCCGCACGGCATGGCCCGCCTGCTCTTGTGCGAACAGCTTTATCGCGCTGTCAGCGTCCTGAAGAACCATCCGTATCACAGGGAGGGATGATGCGCCTCTACCTTGCTTCACGTAGTCCCCGCCGCCGCGAACTGCTGCACCAGATCGGCATCGATTTCGATACCGTCGTTTTCCGTGACGGTATGCGGGCCGATCTGGAAACCGACGAAACGCCCTTGTTCAACGAAGATCCCGTGGTGTACGTCGAGCGCATTGCCCGCGCCAAGGCAACGCATGGCCTGAAAATCGTCCAGGAACGCCGTTTGCCGATGCGTCCGGTACTGGCGGCCGACACCACTCTCGAGTTTCGCGGCGAGATCATCGGCAAGCCGGTGGATATGGCCGATGCCAGCCATATCCTGCGTAGCCTCTCCGGACAGACGCACCGGGTCCTGACCGGGGTGGCGATCAATCACATGGGGCATACGGAATACGTGCTGTCGAGCAGCGAGGTCCGGTTCCGGGAAATCGACGACGAGGAAATCCGTCATTACGTGATGAGCGGCGAGCCAATGGACAAGGCCGGCGCCTACGGCATTCAGGGCCGGGCGGGTCTGTTCGTCGAGTACCTGTCAGGCAGCTACACCGGGGTCATGGGATTGCCGGTGTGCGAAACCGGCGAACTGCTCAAGAAACTCGGCTTCCGGCCGCTCTGATTTCGCCGGTTTTGCGACTGAGGCGGTTTTGATCCACGTTAAACCGCCCGCTTAAAGCCGGAGTAATATACTCAACTAATATCCGGTGTCGGCCGGAGTGACGTTGAGGTCGCAAAATGACCACCAAGCCCGGTTTCTTCAAGTCCGCCGAAATGGCGAAAAAGTTTCCCCTGAATCCGAAACACCCGGAGCGGACCTGCTGGGGGTGCGACAAATATTGCCCGGCGAACGCCCTGCAGTGCGGCAACGGCTCCGGCCGTACCCAGCACCCCGCCGAACTGCTCGGCGAGGACTGGTATCAATGGGGCGATTGGGGCATCGTCGATGACAATGCACCGATGGAAAAAGACGTGCACCTGAGCCAGGAACAGGCGCGAGACGCCAAACACGATGGTGCGGATCATGCCTGAAAACCCGCAACGCAGCACCGCACTTACCGAATCGATATTGGAGCAAGCCGCCGACGCGCTGATCTATTCCAATCGCCAGGGCATCATCGAGCGTTGGAACAAGGCGGCCTCAGCCTTGTTTGGCTACGAGCGCCTCGAGGCTATCGGACAAAGCCTCGACTTGATCATCCCGGAGTCGCTGCGGGCCGCACACTGGCGCGGTTTTCACGCGGCAGTCGCGCAAGGGGCCACGCGTCTGCACGGCAAGCCGACGCTGACTCGCGCCGACCACAAATCGGGCGCCCGCCTTTACGTCGAGATGAGTTTTGCCCTCGTTACCGACGAAAGCGGCAGCGTCGTCGGCTCGGTCGCCATGGCCAGGGACGTGACGGATCGTGTGCTGCGTCAAAAGGCGGAGGCGAAAGCCAATCGATAGCCCCGCCGGGCAGCCAGCGGCGCCGTGGGTTTGGTCGAACCGCGCGAGCGGCAGGTAGCTGACATTGCTCAGCACCGCATCGGGCCGCAGTGCGGATAAAAAAGCACCTTCTGCACCCACGCGCTCTTCCCAGCCGGCATGGGTCGCCCGATAGGCAGTCGCGCTGGCCGTTCGGTCGATGCGCGTGGCGTCGATCATCACGTAGCCGAAATCGCTGCTTCCCCGGATGCATTCGAACGGCGCGCGGATGCGTTCGCGCAGCCTGGCCTCGGGCAGGCCGCTGCGCAGTGTCAGGCGCAGATTCGGTTCGCTGTCGGCCAGAGCGTCGAGCACCGGCGCGGTGATCGCCAGATGCCCGAAACCGTGGCTGGAGATGTCGACGAAAAGGTGCAACTCAGCGGTT
>CALJZP010000250.1 GCA_937983545.1 uncultured Azonexus sp. | reverse complement strand
ACCTGCCCGGTGTGCAAGAAGCTGCTGCCGGTCCTTAAGTCCATCCGTCAGGATGAATCGGCCTGGCTTGATGTAGCCCTGGCCAGCGACGGCGAATTGCCGGCGCATGCCGAGTTTTACAAGAAGGCCGAGCTGCAGGATTTCCCGTATGCGCTCTCCACCGACCTCGGCATGACTTATCGCATCGCCAAGCTGCCGTATGCCGTATTGATCGGCGAGGACGGTGCGATCCGCGGCAAAGGCCTGGTCAATTCCCGCGAACAGCTGGAAAGCCTGTTCGCCGCCAAGGAGGCCGGTGTGGCCTCGATCCAGGAATACATCGATCAACGCGCCTGAGGCGTGCCCCAGCAAGGAGAAACTAAAAATGAAATGGTTCGATGATTTTTTTGAACACAAGACCCGTCGGGTAGCCCAGTCTTCGTCGCGACGCAGCGCGCTGGCCAAGCTTGGCAAGGTCTTCGTCGGCACGGCCTTCGTGCTGCCGGTGCTGCCTTTCGACCGGATCGGGCAGGGCGCCCATGCCGCCGCCCCGAGCAAGGCCAACGACGACACCACTTGCGACTACTGGCGTTACTGCGCGCTCGACGGCTTCCTCTGCACCTGCTGCGGCGGCACGATTTCCAGCTGCCCGCCGGGTACCGAAATCTCCAAGGTCACCTGGGTCGGTACCTGCCGCAACCCGGCCGATGGCAAGGACTACCTGATCAGCTATAACGACTGCTGTGGCGCCACCGCCTGCGGCCATTGCGGTTGCAACCGCAACGAGCGCGAGCGTCCGGGCTACCGCATGGGGGTCCACAACGACATCAACTGGTGCATGGCCAACAGCAGCAACATGTACAACTGCACGGTGGCCGCCATCGTCGGCGTTGGCGACGGCAAGAGCTGAGTCATGGCACGCAGGGTATTTGCAACTCTCGGTTTGTTGGTTGCCTGCGCATCCGCGCAAGCCCAGGGAGCAGCCGATGGGGCTGCGCTCTTCGTCGCCCATTGCCAGGCTTGCCACCAGCCGGGTGCGGTCGGCGCACCCGGTATCGCACCGCCGTTGGTCGGCAACATCGGCCGCCATGCAGCCAGCGAGGAGGGACGCCGCTACCTGTTGCGCGTCGCCTTGACTGGCATGGTCGGTAGCATCACGGTCGACGGCGTTCGCTACACCGGCAATATGCCTTCCTTCGCGACCTTGTCTGATACCGAGCTGGCAGCGGTGCTGCGCCATGTTCTCGGTAGTTACGAGAAGGTCGCCGAACTGGGCTGGCTGACGCCGGATCAACTGGCGATAGCCCGCCAGGCCGGCGGGAGCCCCAATGAAACCCACAAAATGCGCGGGCGCCTGCCCGCAGGAGGTTGATCATGAAACGATCGATCGCTGCCATGACGGTGGCACTGCTGGCCAGCCCGGTGATGGCTGCCGGCGGTTCGCCCAAGGTCAATTACATGCTGCATTGCTCCGGTTGCCATGGCCCGGACGGGGCTGGCAATCCAGGCGTCGGCATTCCTGACATGCGCGGCTCGATCGGGCATTTTCCGAAGGCGAAATATGGTCGTGAATTCCTGATTCAGGTGCCCGGCACCTCGCAGACCAGCATGACCGATGCCGAGGTGGCGGTGATGATGAACTGGATGCTGCAGCAATTCAGTGCGGCGGAAGTTCCCGCCGGCACGCTTCCCTATACCGAACAAGAAGTACGACAACTGCGTGCCAATCGCTTGGCCGACGTGCCCGGAAGGCGGGCCGCGATCATCAGCGAGCTGAAAGCGCAGGGCATTTCAATCGAGTAACACTCGAACCAGGGGCATTCATTTTTCGACAGGAGGACCACAATCATGCACCCCAACCATAGAGCCAAGCCGCTGGCGTTGATCGTTGCAGGCCTCATCGGCCTGTCCGGTCCGGCGCTCGCTGCAGTCAGCGAGCAGGAAGCCGCCCAGCTTGGCAAGGATTTGACACCGGTCGGCGCCGAACGCGCCGGCAACAAGGACGGCAGCATTCCGAAGTGGGAAGGCGGCCTGCCCAAGGGCAAGCACAAGCTGGGCGACGCCCGCGTCGACCCGTTTGCTGCTGACAAACCCTTGTATTCGATCGATGCCAGCAATGTCGATAAGTACAAGGACAAGCTCTCTGCTGGTCAGATCGAGTTGATCAAGACACGCAAAGGCTATCGGATGGACGTCTACCCGACGCACCGCAGTTGCGGCTACCCGGATTCCGTGTACGGCCAGACCAAAATCAACGCTACTACCGCCAAGCTGACCTCGGATGGCAAAGACAACCTGGCCCAGGCGGTCGGCGGCGGTTTCCCGTTCGCCATACCGAAGAACGGTGCCGAGGCGGTCTGGAACCACCGCCTGCGCTGGCAGGGTGAAGGCCGCATCGAGTATTACCAGACCAACTTCATCAATCCGGACGGCAGCTTCTACGGCCTGGCCCAGGACCAAGTCGTGATCACGCCGTTTGCTTCGCCCAAGGCCAAGTCCATCGAGGATGTCGGCGGCGTCCAGATGAAGCTGCTCAACTTGGCGACGGCCCCGGCTTCGCGAACCGGTGAAATCATCCTGGCGCATTACTTCCTCGGCAAGTCCAACGATGCGTGGATGTATTTCCCGGGCCAGCGCCGCGTGCGCCGCCTGCCGGCCTTCGAGTACGACAACCCGATCCCCGGCTACGAAAACCTCGAAACCGCCGACCAGTACCCGATGTTCTCCGGTGCCCTCGACCGCTACGACTGGAAACTGGTCGGCAAGCAGGAAATGATCGTGCCGTACAACAGCTTCAAGTTCGTCGCCAAGCGTCCGGCCAAGGAAGTGTATGAGGGCATGTATCCGAAGCGCGACCTGATGCGCTATGAAGTACACCGCGTCTGGAAGGTCGAGGCGACGGTCAAGCAGGGCATGCGCCACATGTTCTCCAAGCGCACTTTCTACCTTGACGAGGACACCTGGATGATCCTTGCCGCCGACCAGTACGACGCGCAGGGCAAGCTGTGGCGTGTCATGGAAGCTTCGCTGTACCCGGCCGTCGAACTCGGCGCCTGCGTCAGCCAGGAATTCATGTCCTGGGATCTGACGGTCAACCGCTACATGGCCGAGAACTCGACCCAGGAAGCCAAGCACACCGACTGGCTGGCCGGGCAGGAGGGGCGCATCGATGTCAAGCGCTTCGAGTCAGACGAACTGCGCCGCGCCGGCGATCGCTGATCTGAAGCGCACGGAGGGGTAAATCATGCATAAACATACAAGCTTCAAGCGCAGCATACCGGCTCTGCTCATCGCCACCCTCGGCCTTGGGGTGGCAGGGCAGGCGCGGGCATTCAAATTCGACCTCGATAATGGCGTCAGCGGCTCGCTGGATTCGACCATCTCGCTCGGTGTCCAGCGCCGTATGCAGTCGCCGAACAATTCCATGGTCGGCAACAATAACGGCGGTTCGGTGCCGACCAGCGGCCGCCTTGGCGAACTCGTCAACGGCGCAGGGCAGGGCGCCACGTCGAATCCTGACTTCAACTACACCAACATCGACGATGGCAACCTGAACTACAAGAAGGGCGATATCGTCGCCGCCGTGCTCAAGGGGACGCACGAACTGGCACTCGGCGAGCGCGGCAACTGGGCGGCGCTCGGCCGGGTGACGTGGTCTAGCGACTTCGCCGCCGCCAATACGGCCCGTACACCGCTAGACGAAGAGGCCAAGAAGGCGATGACACAAAACGTCTCGCTGCTTGATCTTTGGGTGTCCAAGGACTTCAAGGTCGGCGACAACTCGGCCAAGTTCAAGCTCGGTAACCAGGTCATCAACTGGGGCGAGGACATCTTCATCCTCGGCGGCATCAACACCATTCACGCCTTCGATCTGCGCAAGGCTCATATTCCTGGCACCCAGGTCAAGGAAATCCTCATCCCGGCCCCGATGGCCTCGCTGAATATGGCCTTGGGCGGCGGCTTTTCGACCGAAATGTATTACCAGTTCGCCTGGAACAGCTTCAAGCTCGATCCTGCCGGCACTTATTGGTCGACCGCTGATTTTCTCGGCAAGGGGGGCAAGCGTGGGGCGTTCATTCCGTCCAGCTACGGCGGGATTGGCGACTTCGACCCGACGCGCGGCCGGTCGCTGGATGGCATCAGCGCAGCGGGCGGTTTCATCCCGGTCGAGCAGACCAAACCTTCCAACAACGGCCAGTACGGCTTCAACCTCCGCTACAAGCCACCGGGGGCAGATACCGAGTTCGCCGCGTATTACATTCGCTACCACGATAAGCTGCCGTTCGTCGGCTTCAAGCTGAATCCTGCGGTCAACAACGTGTTTGGCGGCGTCACCGTCGTCGAACAGTATGGCGAGAACAAGGAATTGTTCGGCTTTTCGGCCAACACCAAGGTCGGCGACTGGGCCTTCGGTGCGGAATTGTCCTATCGTCCGCGCGACAGCGTGGCCATCGACCCGACGGTGCCGCTGTCTGGCCGCTACAGCGTGTTTAGCGTGCCGAGCAACACCGTGGCCAACGGCTACGTGAACGAGAAGAAGTACCAGGGGCACGTCACGGCCTTCACCTGGCTGCCGCCGGAAGTGACACGCGCGCTCGGGGCTGCCGACGGTGCCTTCATGGCCGAAGTGGCCGTGGCGCATTACCCGGGCCTCAAGTTGAACGGCGAAATCCCGTACCTGCTGAACAACTACGAGCTGCCAACCAAGACCTCTTGGGGTTACGTCATGGAAGTCAGCCTGACCTACGCCAACGTCTTCAATTCGGGTTGGACGGCGACGCCTATCGTCGACTTCTATCACGACGTGAAGGGTACCAGCCCGAACACCATTCCCTTCGTGGAAGGGCGCAAGGTGCTGGCGGTCGGCCTGAACTTCGACTACCACAACCAGTGGAAGGTCGGTCTGGGCTACAGCAGCTTCTTTGGAGGCGGCAACCTGAACCTGATGCGTGACCGCGATATCGCATCGATGACGGTTTCCTACACCTTCTGATCCGCTTCACAGGGCGGCCCTGCCTGTCTCGCACACGGGGTCGCCCGACCTCCGCAAGGAGGACGATAAAAATTACGAGGTTCAATCCCCATGGTGAGCATTGTCCGTTTCGTCAAACGCCTGGAAGACTTCTTCTTCCGCTACCGGCTGGTCACGCTGGCGGTCCTGTTGGCGTTGACCGCCGTGATGGGTCTGCTGGCATCCCGGCTGCACATGTCGGCCGGCTTCGACAAGCAACTCCCGGTCGGGCACGAATATACCGACACCTTTTTCAAGTACCGTACCCAGTTGTTCGGCTCCAACCGGGTGATGGTTGTCGTCCGTGCCCGCGATGGCAACATCTGGACACCCGAGTCGCTGAAAAAGCTGCACGAGGTGACCGAAGCCGTTCTCTACCTGCCCGGCGTCGATCGTCGCTCGGTGCAATCGCTGTGGACGCCGAATACCCGCGTCTATGAGCTGACGGAAGAGGGCTTTCAGGCCGAGGATGTGATTGGCGGAACGGTGACGCCGGATGCCCTGAACGCTACCCAGATCACCCAGATCCGCGACCGTGCGGCACGCGGCGGCTATACCGGCAGCCTGGTTGCCAACGACGGCAGCGCCGCGATGATCATCGCCGACCTGCTCGAGGAAGATCCAGGCACGCACGAACAGCTCGACTACCTCGCCCTGGCCGGCAAGCTGGAGCAGGACATCCGGGTCAAGTACGAAACGCCGACTCACGAGATCGAGATCGTCGGTTTCGCCAAGCAGATCGGCGACATCGCCGATGGCGCCAAGGGCGTCGCCGTGTTCTTCGCGTTGGCCACGCTGCTCACCGCGCTGGCCGTCTATTGGTACTGCCGCTCGCTGATGTTGACCGCACTGCCGATCTTCTGCTCGATGGTGTCCGTCGTCTGGCAGTTCGGCACGCTGACGCTGCTCGGCTACGGGCTGGACCCGCTGGCCATCCTGGTACCTTTCCTGGTCTTCGCCATCGGCGTCTCGCACGGCGTCCAGCAGATCAATGCCATTTCCAAGGCAGTGGCCGGTGGTGCCGATTCCATTGATGCCGCCCGCGAGAGCTTTTCCAGCCTGTTCATTCCCGGTACGCTGGCGCTGGTCACCGCTTTCGTCGGCTTCATCACGCTGGTGCTGATCCCGATCCCGATGATCCGCGAACTGGGTATCACCGCCTCGATCGGCGTTGGCTACAAGATCGTCACCAACCTGATCATGTTGCCGCTCGCCGCGTCGTACTTCCGCTTCTCGCGCGAGTATGCACTGCATCTGGAGGCCATCCAGGCCAGGCGCGGGGAAATCATCCAGCGCCTCGGCTTCATCGCCGACATCAACCATGCCCGCCTGGTGCTCGCCGTGGCGGCCATCCTGCTCGGCGTGGCGGTGTGGCAGAGCCATGGCCGCCACATCGGTGCGCTGCAGCCTGGGGCGCCTGAACTGCGTCCGGATGCCCGCTACAACCAGGACATCGAGAACATCGTCAAACGCTTCGATCTCGGCATGGACGTGCTGACGGTGGTATTCGAGACGCCCAACGACTCGTGCAACAACTACGACGTGCTCAACTATATCGAGCAATTCACGCTGCACATGTCGCAGGTGCCGGGTGTGCTGTCGGTTCAGTCGCTGTCGGCGCTGGCCAAATTCGCCAATGCCGGCCTCAACGAGGGCAATCCGAAGATGATCGCGCTGCCCCGTGACAGCAAGGCACTGCAGGTAGCCGTCGGTTACCTGCCGGAGGCCGGCGGCCTGTTCAACCGGGCGTGCACCATGATGGCCGCCAACGTCTATCTGGCCGACCACAAGGCGACCAGCATCGAACCGGCTATCGAAGCCGTCAAATCCTTCCGCGACCGTTACGATGGCAAGCCGCTCGGCATCGAGGTCCGCCTCGCTTCCGGCAACGTCGGCGTGCTGGCGGCGACCAACGAGGAAGTCGAGGCACGCGAATTGCCGATGATGCTCTATGTGTATGGCGCCATTGTCGTCCTCGTGCTGTTCGCCTACCGCGATTGGCGTGCCATGCTGGCCTGCTGCGTGCCGCTGACGCTGGCTACCTTTCTCGGCTACTGGTTCATGAAAGAACTCGACATCGGCCTGACCGTCGCCACGCTCCCAGTCATGGTGCTGGCCACCGGTATCGGCGTCGACTACGCCTTCTACATCTACAACCGGCTGCTGATTCATCTCTCGCATGGCGAGACGATGAAGGTGGCGCTCGAAGGCGCGCTGCGCGAGGTTGGCGTGGCCACCATCTTCACCGCCATCACGCTGTCGGTGGGCGTCGCCACCTGGGCCTTCTCGGACCTCAAGTTCCAGGCAGACATGGGCATCCTGCTCACCTTCATGTTCATGGTGAACATGCTGATGGCGATCACGGTGCTGCCGGCCTTTGCGGTCAAGCTCGATTCCCTGTTCCCGCGTCGTGGCCCGGTCAAGGCACCGGCCATCGGCCACTGATGGAGAAAGCGGCATGAAATTCAAACTTCAAACCCTTGCCCTGGCGACCGGTCTGGCCTTGTTGGCGCCGCTGTCATTGAAACTGGCTGCCGCGCCGGGTGAGGGCAAGGCAGCCCCCGACTACTTTCGCACCGCCCCCCATTTGACGATGCCGACCAAGGCGCCGATCTACGCGGCAACCAAGGCTGGTAACCGGACGGTGGCGGTCGGCGATTATGGCTTCGTGATCTATACCGACGACGGTGAGCGTTTCGTACAAGGCGAAGTCCCGACCCGGGCGCCGCTGACCTCGGTATTCTTTCTCGACGCTCTGCGTGGCTGGGCAGCCGGCCACGACGGCACGGTGATCGCCACCGTCGATGGTGGCAAGTCCTGGAATGTGCTGCGCGAAATGCGCGGCCAGGATCAGGTACTGATGGGCATCTGGTTTGCCGATGTCCAGCGCGGGCTGGCGGTGGGGCAATTCGGTCTGGCCCTGGAAACCCGCGATGGCGGCAAGACCTGGAGCGAACGTCAGCTGGTCGATGGCGAGGCCGGGGAGCGCCACCTGCTGTCCATCGTGCCGGGCCGCGATGGCTTGCTGCTGGTCGCCGCCGAAGCCGGTACCGTGCTGCGCTCGACCGATGCCGGCCTGACCTGGCAGGCGATCCAGACCGACAACAAGGGCTCGTTCTGGGCAGGTGCCGAACTGGCCGACGGCAGCCTGCTGCTCGGTGGCATGCGCGGCCATCTCTACCGCAGTACCGACCGCGGCGAGCACTGGAAGCACTTGGTCAGCGGCACGCAGCAATCGCTGACCGGTATCGCCCAACGCGCCGACGGGGGGGTACGCGTGGTCGGCCTGGCCGGTACCACGCTGCTCAGCAAGGATGGCGGTCAGCATTTCGAGACCATTGTTCGCCCCGACCGGCTCGCGGTCACCGCCATCGTCCCGCAGGCCAAGGGCGAACTGCTTTTCTCGGCAGTGGGCATGGTCGTGCGCGAGTAGCCCACCGGTTTGCCTCGCCGGTTCGCCATTTTTGGCGCTCCGGCGGGTATCGACCGATTTTTTTACCGCATTGGCGGCCTGACTTATCCAAACCAAGACCACAGAGGAGAGACTGTATGAACGCATCGCAACCCCCCGTTCTCACCACGGCGACGACCGAATTCATGGCGCGTCGCAACCATCGCATGCTGATTGGCGGGCAGTGGGTCGCCAGCAGCAACGGCCAGACGCTGGAGGTACTCAACCCGGCCGACGAAAGCCTGCTCGCCACCGTGCCGGCCGCCACCGAAGCCGATGTGGACCGTGCCGTCCAGGCCGCGCGCCAGGCCTTCGAAGCCCCCGGTTGGGCCAGGATGCGTCCCGATCAGCGCCAGCGCCTGCTGTTGCGCCTGGCCGACCTGATCGAAGCCAATGCTCGCACGCTGGCCGAAATCGAATCGCTCGACAACGGCAAGTCGGTGGCCATCGCCGAAGCCGTCGATGTTGCGCTGTCGGCCAGCTACTTCCGCTACATGGCTGGCTGGGCGACCAAGATCGAGGGCAGCACGCTCGATGTGTCCATCCCCTTTGCGCCGCAGAACGAATTTGTCGGCTACACCCGCAAGGAAGCGGTCGGCGTCGTCGGCGCCATCGTCGCCTGGAACTTCCCGCTGCTGCTCGCTTCGTGGAAGCTGGCCCCGGCCCTGGCAACCGGCTGCACCGTGGTTCTCAAGCCGGCCGAGCAGACGCCGCTGAGCGCGCTCTACCTGGCCGAGCTGGTTCTCCAGGCCGGCTTCCCGGAAGGGGTGGTCAACGTCGTCACCGGTGATGGCCCATCGGTCGGCGCACCGCTGACGCGTCATCCGGGCGTCAACAAGCTGACCTTTACCGGGTCGACCGAAGTCGGCAAGCTGATCGGCAAGGCGGCGATGGACAACATGACGCGCATCACGCTCGAACTGGGCGGCAAGTCGCCGGTCATCGTGCTGGAAGATTGCGACCCTGGCGTGGCAGCCGGGGGCGCCGCGCAGGCGATCTACTTCAACCAGGGCCAGGTGTGCTGTGCCGGCTCTCGCCTCTATGTGCACAAGAAAAACTACGACCGCGTCGTCGCCGATCTGGCTGACCACGCCAACGCCCTGACCATCGGCCACGGCATGGACCCGAGCGCCCAGCTCGGCCCGCTGGTCTCGCGCGAGCAACTTGACCGCGTCTGTGGCTACATCGACATCGGTCGCCAGCAGGGGGCCGAGGTGGTCGCCGGCGGCGGCAGGGCAGGCGACAAGGGCTACTTCGTCAAGCCGACCGTGCTCGCCAAGGTGGACCAGAAGGCCCGTGTCGTGCAAGAGGAGATTTTCGGTCCGGTCGTCGTCGCCATGCCCTACGACGACCTCGACCAGGTTGCCGCATGGGCCAACGACACGCCGTTCGGGCTCGGGGCTTCCATCTGGTCGAACGACCTGTCGCGCGTCCATCGCCTGATCCCCAAGATCAAGTCGGGCACGGTCTGGGTCAATTGCCACAACATGCTCGACCCGGCCCTGCCATTCGGCGGCTACAAGCAGTCTGGGTTCGGCAAGGAGATGGGCCGGGCGGCACTCGATGCCTACCTGGAGCAGAAATCAGTGTTGATGATGGTTTGAGCTTCGGAAAACCGGAAAAACAAAGCCCGGCCTGATTGGTCGGGCTTTTTCGTTGGTGGGAAGCTGGCGAATGCAGAATGGTCGGCTTTGTTCTGCGGATTCAACCGCTGGCTGCAATTCCCTTTCAAGATCAGGGCGCTAGCGGGAACCGGCGCTGACGGCGAGATAAATCTCCCGTAAAAACAGCGTAAGCGCCGCGATCATCGAACCCATCGCCAGGATGAAAAATGCCGCAACCAGGCGTGTGAGGTCGTTCGCCATCAAGGCCCCGAGAAAGGCGCCGGCGACGACAAAACACACCAGCAGTGCTGCGACGACGGCGAACAGGATGGCCAGGTAAATAAGGCGACGGCGCCTCGCCAGCAACTGAAGTTCATCGGTGTATTCCGATGTTATTTCCTTGCCCGTGCATGCCTCCGTGATCACCCGGCGGCGGTCGATGGTGCGGCTGAGCCGGGTGTTCATGGCGCCGATCAAGGTCGAGATCGCCGTCAGGAGGAATACCGGCGCAACCGAAAGCTGGATGACGTGCGCGATGTCGGTGATATGAGTTTCCATGGTTTTTTGGCGTTGTCGGGTACGCCAATCTTACGACTGAATGGCCTTTGTGCCAGTACCGGGTGGTGACGAAAGGCCCGATCGGTCCGCTGGCCGTTCAGGCTAACGCGCGCTGGCGTCTGCGGATCTGGCGATGTGGGCCTTCAGCAAGCAATCGGCTATGCGACGGGCTGCTTGCAGGCAAATGCATTCTTTAGATACCGCATCATGCTCCCGGCGAGCGGCAGCTTCATGTAGAGCTCTTCGGCGGCATCCCAGTAGTCGCGGTGGTAATTTACCTTGCCGTCGGTGGCGAACTTGAGGTGCGAGACGCCACGAATCGACTGGGATTCGCTGCGTCGCCACAGTCGGACACGGAAGTGGAACGCCCAAACCAGCATGACACCGTTGGCGTCAGCCAAGCGCTCGGTGACGACGAAACGCGGCGAATCGACCTGCCGGAACATGTGGCTGAAAATGCGGGCGATCGCCTCAACGCCGTGTACCTCGTTGAACGGGTCCTTGAAATAGGCGTCGGCGCTGTAGAACTCGGGAAAGCGCGCCACGCTCTCCGGTGTCAGCTCATGGTAGAAGGCGACCAGGCGGTCGAGGTCGTAATCCAAGTCAGGCTCCGGTGAAACGGCGGATGAGTGGAAAATACCAGCGGTAGGGCAGCAGTGACAGCAGTTTCAGCACGCGGGTGAAGCGTTTCGGGAAGTGGATTTCGAACTTTCCCGTCTTGAAACCATCCACTGCCGCACAGGCCGCCTGCTCGGGCGTCAGCAGCGCCGGCATGGCGAAGTCGTTCTGCGCCGTCAGCCGCGTCTGCACGAAGCCGGGGTTGATGGCCCAGACGCCGATGCCGCGTCCTTCCAGATCGAGATGCAGGCACTCGGCGAAGTGGATCAGCGCCGCCTTGCCCGGACCGTAGCACAACGCCTTGGGCAGGCCGCGATAACCGGCGACGCTGGCGACGAAGGCGATGCCGCCGCCCGGTTGCAGATCGGGCAGCACCGTGGCGGCCAGGCGCAGCGCGCCGTTGAAATTGACTTCGACGACCCGCTCTGCGCGCGCCAGGTCGAACTCGTGTGCCCGCATCGGCACGTAGTCGCCGGCCAGGTAGACCACCAGATCGACGCCGCCCCAAGCCGCTACCAGCGCTTGGCGCATGCCGGCCAGGCTGGTCGCGTCGGTCGCGTCGCAAGGCAGGATCAGCGCTCCTTCAATGCCCAGGGCCTGCAGCTTGTCGGCTGAACGGGCCGACAGGGCCAGCTTGGCGCCGCGCCCGGCCAGTTCGCGGGCCATCGCCGCGCCAATGCCGGTCGAGGCGCCGACCAGCCAGACCCGGCGGCCGCGCCATTCGGTGATCTTCGGGTTCATCGCAGCCTCCTTGCCGGCGTTCTCAGCGCTTGACGAAGGTCAGGGTGACTTCGCCGAGGTTGAAGCCCCATTTGGACATGTACGACCGGTTCAGCATCACCTTGTCGTCCATCAGGAACATCCAGTCGTCGAAATCGACGTGGTAGGTCTTGCCATCGACCGGCAGTGCCAGCACATAGCGCCAGCGCAAGGCGTTTCCGGCCAGTTCGCCGACCGCCTCGCCGACCACGTCGTCGGCGGTGCCGCGATACGTGCCGTCGGCCTGGCGCTTCAAGGTCCATACCCGGCGCGAGGTCGTGCCGTCGGACCATTTGAAATGTTCGTCGAGCACGCCGGTATCACCGTCCCACTTGGCGTCGATGACGACGTGGAAACGCTTCTTCACCTCGCCGGAGCGGCCCTGGAACATGCCCCAGGCGTCCAGCGTGCCGTTCAGGTAGGTTTTCAGGTCGAGCGCCGGTTGCTCGGCCTTGTACTGCTCGACACCGGTCGAGGCGCAGGCGGTCAGGCCGAGGGAAAACAGGGCGGCGGTCAGCAGTTTCATGATCGTATCTCCAGTGATTTTCGCCAACGCCAGAGCAGGCTGGCGGCCAGCAACTTGAAGCCGAGCGGCAGCAGGGCGTAGGCAAAGGTGAGTGCGGTCAGCCCCTGATCGTCGCCCGGCCGGTAACCGAGCAGGTCGAGCAGGGGCAGCGCGAGGCCGGCGGCCAGCGCCAGATTGAGCTTGGCGACGAAGTTCCACACACCGAAGCAGGCGCCGGCCCGCCCCTGGCGCTCGCCGAGGTCGGCCGCGATGGCCGCCGGAAGCGCCAGGTCGGCGCCGAGAGCGAGACCGGAAGCCAGGCAAATGAACGCGAAGGGCCACAGGTCGCCAGGACCGAGCAGGCCGGCGCCGGCGAAGGCGAACATGGCCAGCAGCATGGCCGTGCCCCAGGCCCGCACGCGCCCGACCCTTGCCGCCAGTCGCACCCACAGTGGCAACGATGCGGCACCGGCGACGAAATACAGCGCCAGCAAGGGGCCGCTCGCCTTTTCGCCAGCCAGCACATCGGCGACAAAGAACAGGAACAAGGTTGCCGGCAAGGCGGCGGCGATGCCGTTGGCCACGAAGACCCAGAGCAGGCGGCGAAATGCCGGATCGGCCAGCGCGCCGCGCAGGCTGTCGCGCAGGCCTTCGCCAGACGCCGGTTGCGGGCGCCCCGGCCCGATGCGGGAAAAGGTGATGCCTGCCGCCAGCAGGAGCAGTGGCGGCAGTATCCACGACAGGCGCTCGATACCGTCGTTCAGTCCATCGGCCAGCAGGCCGGGCAGGCCCGCCGCCAGCACCACGCCGAGCAGGCCGAAACCCTCGCGCGCGGCGGTCAGTTGGGTGCGCGCCGGCGAATCGCTGCCGACATCGGCGCCCCAGGCCTGGTAGGCGACGGTCGCGGCCGAAAAACCGAGATAGGTCAGCGCCAGCGCTCCGAGCAGCCACAGGGAGGCATGGCTGGCCGGCGGATTGAGCAGGGCGACAAAACCAAGGGCAAAGGGAAACAGGGCCAGGGCGACCATGCGCGGACGAGGCACGCGGTCGGCCAGCCAGCCCAGCCAGGGGTCGACGAAAGCGTCGAGCAGGCGGGCGCCGAGCAGGATGCCGCCGAGCAAGGCCAATTCAAGCCCGGTCGTCTCGGCATAGTAGCGCGGGACATGAACGTAGATCGGCAGCGCGGCGAAGGCCAGCGGCAGGCCGAGTACGCCATAGGCCAGGCTGCGGCCGCGGTTCATTTCATGCTCCGGGCCGGCGCAGCAGGGCCGTCCGGAGGTCCGGCGCGCTGGTCCGCGCATCCAGCCAGATGGCAAAGAAGGCTTCGGCGAAGCCGGCGAGGCCGATCGCGCCGAGCAGTCGGTCATCCTGATAAAAACGTGCCCCGTCCGGGCGATAGAAGCCGAGGATGTGATCACCCGGTTTCACGTCCGGAAAGATGCGCTGCATTTGCTCGCCCCATTGGCGCAGCAGCGCCTCGTCGCTGACGAAGCGGCGCATTTCCTTGACGCTGGCCTCGGCGATGGCTTTGCCTTCGATATTGCGCTTGTAGTCGAGGCGCAATGCCAGCGGCGGGCGCTGCGGGTCGTCGCCGGCCCATAGCGTGGCTTCGTAGACGAGGAAGCCGAAGCGGCGAAACTCGCCGCTGCCCCAGCGCTTGAGGCCGGCCAGGACATCGGTGTTGGCGCTGGTCGGCCTGGGCAGGCCGAGCAGCGCAGCCGATCCGAGGGCGAGCAGCAGTGCGCGGCGTTCTGCCGAGGCCGGGACGGTTTGCCCGGGCGTGGCAGCGCGGGCGCGCGGCGCGACAAGATCAACGATGCGCGAGTTCAAACTGGACGACATCGATGTTTCCGGCCAGGAAGCCGGCCTCGCAGTAGCAGAGATAAAGTCGCCACAGGCGGCGGAAGGTCTCGTCGAAACCGAGTGTGGCGATGTGCGGCCAGTTGGCCTCGAACGCGGCTCGCCATTCGGCGAGCGTGCGGGCGTAATCGAGGCCGAAGGCGAATTCGTCGGTCACCCGCAGGCCCCGGCGCTCGGCGGCTTTCCTGAAGGCTTGCCGTGAAGGCAGCATGCCGCCGGGGAAGATGTACTGCTGAATGAAGTCGGTGCCGCGCCGGTAACTGGCGAACAGGTCGTCGCGGATGGTGATGCTCTGGATCACCGCCTTGCCGCCCGGCTTGAGGGCGCGGGCGACGGTCGAGAAATAGGTCGGCCACCACTGTTCGCCGACCGCCTCGAACATCTCGATGGAAACGACGTGGTCGAACTGTTCCTGCGTGTCGCGGTAGTCCTGCAGGCGCAGGTCGGCCTGCGGTACGCGCTTCCTCGCCCATTCGAGCTGGGCCGGCGACAGGGTCAGACCGGTCAGCTGCAGGCCATCGGCCACTGCCAGCTCGGCGAAACCGCCCCAGCCGCAGCCGATTTCCAGCACGCTATCGCCAGCCTTGGCTTGCAGCCGGTCGAGGATGCGCCGGTACTTGGCATCCTGGGCGGCAAGCAAGGAGCCGTTGTCCCCGGCGTGGTAGAGGGCGGACGAGTAGCTCATGCTCGAATCCAGCCAGGCGCTGTAGAAGTCGTTGCCCAGATCGTAGTGGGCCATGATGTTGCGTTTGCTGCCGGCCCGGCTGTTGCGGTTGAACCAGTGGCGCACGCGGGCTGCCAGCAGTTGCCGCCAGGAGCCATACACCGCCTTGGAGAGCACGTCGCGGTTGCGCGCCAGCAGCGCGAGCAGGCCGGCGATGTCGGACGAGTCCCACTGGCCGTCGAGGTAGGCTTCGGCCAGGCCGATGTCGCCGCGCGCCAAGACGCGGCTGAACATCGCCTCGTCGTGCACCTGCAATGTGACGCCGCGCTCGCCGTGCCCGAACAGGACACAGCTGCCGTCCGGCAGGCGGACCTCAAGCAGGCCGCCGGCCAGTTTTTCGAGCAGGGAAAGCACGGTACGGGTATCGCGCGCCAGCGGCGCGTCGCCGCGCAGGATCAGCGCCTGATTAACGGTCTGGTTCATTTGGATGATTCCTGTAGGGGACGGGGAGCGGGATGCGCGCCGTGGAACGGCACGCCCTTGAGCCACAGCTTGAACGCCTGCCAGTGGATGCGGGCGATCACGCCCAGGGTCAGGAAAGGCATGCGCAGGAAAGTCTTGGCTAGGGCGGCGGCGGACCAGGCTTGCGGCTTGCCGGAAATGGAGGTGAGCAGCAGTTCGCCCTCGGCATCGTCGTAGTCGATGCGGCAGCACTGCACCGGGTGCTCGAGTTGGAAGCGGAAACGGTAGCCGCCCTCGACTTCGTTGAACGGCGAGACATGGAACAGCTTGTCGGCGTGCAGCTCGGCACCGTCGGCCAGTCGCTCGCCGCGGCGGTGCAGCAGATAGCTGTGCGTGCCGCCAAAGGTGTTGTTGACCTCGGCCAGGATCGCGATCAGCCCGCCATGACGGTCATGGCAGTACCAGAAACTGACCGGATTGAAGACGAAGCCGAGCACGCGCGGGAAGGTCTGCAGCACGATCTCGCCGTCGCAGGGAAGGCCGTGTCCGGCGAGCAGCTTCTCTATCCATGGCAGCAGCGGGCTGCCGTCGCGCGGGCCGTGGTCCTTGCTGTGGAAGCTCAACAGGTTGCGGCGCTCGATCGAGAACAGGGCGCACCTCGCCGCTGCCAGGTTGCGTACCGGCAATTGCACATAGAACACCGGATAGACGAAGGCATTGACCGTCGGCCGCAGGCGCCGGTGCATGACATGACCGAGGCAGAGTCGGGGCAGGGCGTGCATGGCGAGACTCAGGCGCTTTCCGTTTCGCGCAGCAGTTTGGCAACGCCGCCCCGCCAGGGCGCCTGGACGCCGAGGCCGTTGGCGACCCGCAGCGCGGACTTCAGGCCGTCCTCGTGGAAGCCGTAGCTGCCCCACGCGCCGGCGAGCCAGATGCCGCCTTCGCCCTGAACGTCGGCCAGCTGCTGCTGGGCGGCGATGGCCGGGCCGTCGAAGATCGGGTGCGCATAATCGAATTCGGCGATCACCTTGGCCGGGTCAGGTTCGCGTGCCGGGTTCAGGGTGACCACCACCGGCGTCTTGAAGGGAAGCGGCTGCAGCTTGTTGATCAGGTAGGAAACGCCGACCGGTTGATTGCCGGGCGCGCCCTCGCCGGCAAAGTAGTTCCAGGCCGACCACAGCTTTTTGTCGCGTGGCAGCAGGCGCGGATCGGTATGCAACACGGCGCGGTTCGGCTGGTAGCGGATGGCATCGAGCACGGCGCGCTGGCCGTCGCTCGCCGTCAGGCCGAGGATGGCCTTGCTCTGGTCGCTGTGGCAAGCCAGCACGACCTGGTCGAAACGCTCGCTGCCCTGCGCATGCGTGACGCGCAGGCCGTCGCCGTCACGCGTCACGGCGCTCACCGGGCAGGCGAGGCGGATGTCGGTGAGCTGGGCGGCGAGCTTGGCGACGTACTCGCGGCCGCCTCCCTTCACGGTGCGCCATAGCGGACGGTCGAATACCTGCAGCAGGCCGTGGTTCTGGCAGAAGCGGATGAAGGTGGCGAGCGGCATGTCGAGCATCTGACCGGTCGGGCACGACCAGATCGCCGCCGCCATCGGCAGCAGGTACCAGTCGGCGAAGGCCGGCGAGTAACGCCCTGCCGCGAGAAAATCGCGCAGGCTGCGCCGGTCGTCCGGATGGCTGAGCAACCAGGCGGTGCTTTCGCGGTTGAAGCGCAGGATGTCGGAGAGCATGGCCCAGAAGCGGCGCCGCACCAGATTGCGCTTCTGCCCGAAGATGGTCGCCAGATTGCTGCCGGCCCATTCCAGATCGGGATTTTCAAGGCTGACCGCGAACGACATCTCGGTTTCGACGCTGTCGACGCCGAGAAGCGAAAACAGGGCGATGAGGTTGGGGTAGGTCTTTTCGTTGAAAACCAGGAAGCCGGTGTCGACGGGATGCGTCTTGCCTTCCAGGGTCACATCCACCGTATTGGTGTGTCCGCCGAGATACGATCCGGCTTCGAACAGGGTCACCTCATGCCGGCGCGACAGCAGCCAGGCCGAGGCCAGGCCGGAGATGCCGGCGCCGATGACGGCGATGCGTTGGGCTTGCATAGTCGGCTCCTCAGGCGTTGCAGCCGTAAAGCTCGGCATAGGCCGAGTGGTTGTGGATGGACTCGAAATTCTCGGAAGCGACCTTCCACTGGCCGATGCGCGGCTCGCGCATGAGGCGCAGCGCGATGTCGCGCACCAGGTCCTCGACGAATTTCGGATTGTCGTAGGCGCGCTCGGTGACCCATTTTTCGTCCGGCCGCTTGAGCAGGCCGAACACCTCGCACGAGGCCTCTTCCTCGGCGATGCGCAGCAATTCCTCGATGGCGAGCGGCGCCCGCAGCTCGACGTCGAGCGTGATCAGCGAACGCTGGTTGTGCGCGCCGTAGTCGGAAATCTTCTTCGAGCACGGGCACAGGCTGGTCACCGGCGCCGCGACGCGCAGGCGCAGGGTAGGCGTCCCCCCCTCCGGCTGTTCGGCAAGCAGCGCCACGTCGTAGTCGAGCAGGCTGGCGACGCCGGAGACCGGTGCCGTCTTGCGCACGAAATACGGGAAGGCCAGTTCGATACGGCCGCTGGTCGCATCCAGACGGCGCAGCATGGTGGCGAGCCAGTCGGCTAGGTCCGCCACCGCCAGCGGTTCGCGATTTGCCTCGAGCAGCTCGACGAAGCGCGACATGTGCGTGCCCTTCACGTCGGCCGACAGGCCGACACCGAGACTCAGGCTGGCCACCGTATCGACGGTACTGCCGTCGGCGACGACCAGGCTCAATGGGTAGCGCAGGCCGCGCACGCCAACATGCTGGATCGGCAGCTGGCGGCTGTCGGCGCTTGACTGCACATCGGGCAGGAAAATGGATTCGGGAGCGTTCATCGTGGGTTCCTCGCGGCGGTGCCTCAGCGGGCGTTCAGGAATTCGTCGATTTTTTTCAGCAGATCGCGGTCGTCGGGCTTGGTGAAGCTGGTGTAGGCCACCACCTGTGTCGCATCGCGATTGATCAGGTATTTGTGGAAATTCCATTTCGGCCGGCTGTCGGTGATCTCGGCCAGCTTCTGGTAGAAGGGATTGGCGTTCTTGCCCCGGACCACGGTCTTGCCGAGCATCGGGAACTCGACGCCGTAGGTCAGGCGGCAGAAGTCGGCGATTTCCTTGTCGCTGCCCGGTTCCTGTTCGCCGAAGTCATTGGACGGGAAACCGAGCACGACCAGTCCGCGGTCCTTGAGGCGGGCGTACAGCTTCTCCAGGCCGTCGTACTGCGAGGTGAAGCCGCAGTAGCTGGCGGTATTGACCACCAGGATCACCTTGCCCGTGTATTGGCAGAGCGAGACCGGCTTGCCGTCCTGCAGCCCGGCAAAGCGATGATCGAGCAGGCTCGGGCAGGCATCACCGGCAATGGCCGACGCCATGCCGAGGTAGGCGATGCCGACCATTCCAAACCAGCGCTTCAGAAATGCATTCATGTCCAATCACCTTAATTTGTCCTAGACAAAACCTGCGTTTGTTCGTACAGTAGTGATCAAAAGAGCACTTGTCAACGGTTTGTCTAACTTTTGTTCAGGACAAATTATGAACGCACCAAATTTCAGCATCGCCGCCGTCGAACGTGATACCGGCCTGTCCAAGGACGTCCTGCGCATGTGGGAGCGGCGTTACGGCTTTCCGCTGCCATTGCGCGACGCGAATGGCGAACGCGCCTATCCGTCCGAGCAGGTCGAGCGCCTGCGCCAGATCAAACGCCTGATGGATCAAGGACATCGCCCGGGAAAGCTGCTTGCCCTTCCCGTCGAGGCCTTGGCCGAGCTGGCGCCGCGCTACGCCCGCCCGGCCTACAGCGAGGCCGTTACGGTCGACGAACAGGGTCTGTCGGAGATGCTGGCGTTGATCAAGCAGCACGATGCCAATGCCTATCTGCAAACGCTCCAGCAACGCCTGGCGCGCCTGGGGTTGCAGCATTTTGTCCAGGACATCGTCGCGCCGCTCAGCCGGCGGGTCGGCGATGCCTGGGAAGACGGACGCTTCAAGGTATTCGAGGAGCACCTGTTCACCGAACTGAGCAAACGGGTGTTGCGCCAGGCGATTGCAACGCTGCCGGCGGCCATCGGTTCGCCGCGCATCGTGCTGACCAGCGTGCCCGACGAACAGCACGGACTCGGCTTGCTGATGGCTGAAGCGTTATTTGCCCTGGAAGGGGCCGAGTGCATTCCGCTGGGTACCCAGATGCCCCTGATCGAGATTGCCCACGCAGCGCAAGCTCATCGCGCCGATATCGTGGCTCTCTCGTTTTCGACGGCTTTTCCCCATAGACACATTCCCGCGCATCTTGAACAGTTGCGTCGGATGTTGCCGGACGACATCGGACTCTGGGTCGGTGGGGGAGGCGTCAGTCGAATCGCCCCGGTACCTGGCGTGAATTTTTTTTCCAGTCTGGACGATGGCGTGAAAGCGTTGAACGCCTGGGTCAAAGCCCAATCCGGGAGCGGAACGGTCCGGCAGACCTAGATCAACCGCGTTCTCGCGCCTCCAGCTTTGCTTGCCTGGAAGCGGCAAGCTGCTTCAATCGGAAAAGCCGCAGGTCATGCGGCTTTTTGCAGCCTTAGCCGCCAAACGCCTTCCGCAAGGTGTCGAAGATGGATTTGAGCGGCGAGACCTCCACGTCCAGCGCCTTTATCCCTTCATCGCCCTTGAATTCATCGTAGACCCAGTCGCCATCGACCAAGGAGACGCCAGGAGGCGCCTTTCGCTCGGTGGGCGGTTTGCCGGACAGCGCCTGGCGCATGTAGTCGATCCAGATCGGCAAGGCCAGCGTGGCGCCGAATTCGCGGTTGCCGAGCGATTTGGGCTGGTCGTGACCCATCCATGCGACAGCCACGACGTTGCCGCTGTAGCCGGCAAACCAGCCGTCGAAGGCATCGCTGGTGGTGCCGGTCTTCCCGGCCAGGTCGCTGCGTCCCAGGCGTTGGCTGGCCTGCGCGCCGGTGCCGCTGCGGGTCACCTCGCGCAGCATGCTGTCCATGATGAAGGCGTTGCGTTCGTCGATCACGCGTTGCGCATCGTCGCGCGGTGGCGGCGGGGGGGCTTCCCACAGCACATTGCCGCGGGCATCGGTGATTTTACGGATCAGCTGGGGGGCGACCGGGAAGCCGCCATTGGCGAATACCGCATAGGCGCCGGCCATCTGCAGCGGGGTGACCGAGCCGCTACCCAAGGTCAGCGTCAGGTTGGCCGGGTGCTTGGCGGCATCGAAACCGAAACGCTGCAGGTAGTCGCGGGCGTATTGCGGCGTGATGGCCTGCAGCAGGCGGACGGCGATGACGTTCTTCGAGCGGGCGAGGGCCTGGCGCAGGCTCATCGGGCCGTCGAAGCCGTCGTCGTTGCGCGGCTCCCAGGTCTGGCCGCCTTCGCCGCCGGGCAGTGAGAGCGGTGCATCGTTGAGCAGGGTGGCCGGCGAGTAGCCTTTTTCCAGCGCAGCCGAATAGACGAAGGGCTTGATGCTCGATCCCGGCTGGCGCCAGGCGTTGGTGACGTGGTTGAACTGGTTGCGGGAAAAATCGAAGCCGCCGACCAGGGCACGGTAAGAGCCGTCCTCGGCGTTCAGGGCGACGAATGCGGCATCGACTTCCGGCATCTGGCCGATGGCCCAGCGGCCCTTGCCGTCCTGGCTGACGCGGATGACCGACCCGACCCGGATCCGGATATCCATCTTGGCGTTCGGTTGCAGTGAGCGCGCTGCGAAACGCAGACCGTCGCCCTTGATCTCGATCGTGTCGCCAGAGGCGGGCTCGGCCAGCACGCGCTTGGCGGAGACCTCGGTGACGACGGCGGAGATCAGGTTGTCGCTGCTGGGGTGCTTGGCCAGGATTCGGTCAATGGCCTCGTCGCGGTCGTCCGCGTTGTCCGGCAGGTCGACAAAACCTTCCGGCCCCCGGTAACCGTGGCGCTGGTCGTAGGCCAGCACGTTGCGCCGGAGCGAATCGTAGGCGGCGTTCTGTTCGGCCTTGTTGAGGGTCGTATAGACATTGAAGCCCTGGGTGTAGGTGTCGCCCTTGTATTGCGCATAAACCGTCTGGCGCACCATCTCGGCAACATGGTCGGCATGGGCCTCGAAGCGGAGCGTGTTGCTGATCTTCAGCGGCTGGCTGACGGCCTCGTTGAATTCCGCCTGCGTGATCACGCCCAGCTGCAGCATGCGCTTCAGGACCAGTTGCTGGCGGGCCTTGGCTCGCAAGGGATTGATGGCCGGATTGCGCTTGGCGGGGTTTTGCGGAATGCCGGCGAGCATGGCGGCTTCGGCAAGGGTCAGATCTGGCAGGCGCTTCTGGAAATAGGTGCGTGCCGCGCTGGCGAAGCCGTGCGTGCGCTGGCCGAGGTAGATCTGGTTCATGTACAGCTCGAGGATCTGGTCCTTGCTCAGGGCCGATTCAATGCGATAGGCGAGAACCACCTCGGTCAGTTTGCGCTTGATGGTCTTTTCCTGCGAGAGGAAGAAAGTGCGCGCCACCTGCATGGTGATCGTCGACGCTCCCTGGCGGAAACCGCCGGTCAGGTCGGCGACCAGCGCCCGCAGCACCCCCCGGTAGTCGACGCCGCTGTGGTCGTAGAAGCGCGAGTCTTCGATGGCCAGCAGCGCATCCTTCAAGACCGGGGGAATGTCCTTGATCGGCGTGAAGTCCCGGTGTTCGTCGCCGAATTCTCCGAGCAGTGCGCCATCGGCCGTGTAAATCCGCAGCGGAATCTTCGGGCGGTAGTCGGTCACGACATCGAACGACGGCAGGCTGGGCAGGACGGTGAGCAGCATGGCGCCGACCAGCAGCCCGACGGCAAGGATGCCGTCGATACCTAGCGCCACGAGCGTGCGCCGCAGGTTCTTGCGGTAATTCGCTGCGGCTAAAGGCAGAGCGAGAAATTTGACGGCGGAAGAAAGAATGCTCACGCGCTGATCCTGGCTGATGTGCCAACGAGGGCGAATGACGGTGCTGGGAAGTCAGTCACCGGACCTTGCGGTTTAGCCGCAAGCGCGGCAAGAAAAGCGATCTGGCGGGCGGAGGTCAAGGGAGCGAGCCGGGCGGTTATCGTCCGCGCTGCTTGGCCGGCCCCCTGCGCGGGCCGCCGGTTGGGCGCGGGCCGGGACGGCGGCCGGGCTTGTCCGGAAAGTCGTCGAAGCCGACCCAGTTGCTCGGGGCACCCTTGCCGGAGCGCCCACCGGCCACCTTGGGTTTTTTCGGCTTGGGCGGTGCGGCGGCGGCGCCTGTCGCGGGAACACGATGAGTCGGTTCGAAACCCGGTTCCTCATCGCGGCTCAGGCTGGTCTTGAGCAGGGTTTCGATGGCCCCGAGCAGCGGCGCCTCGTCGGCGCAGACGAGCGAGATCGCTTCGCCGCTGGCGCCGGCACGACCGGTGCGGCCGATACGGTGGATATAGTCTTCGGCGACGATGGGCAGGTCGTAATTGACCACCTGCGGCAGGTCGTCGATGTCGAGGCCGCGTGCCGCGACGTCCGTGGCGACAAGGATTTCCACTTCGCCCGCCTTGAAGGCTTCCAGCGCCTTGAGGCGCGAGGCCTGCGGGCGGTCGCCGTGGATCGTGTCGGCGGAAATTTTCCTGGCTTGCAGGCGGCCGACCAGTTCGTCACAGCCGCGCTTGGTCTTCACGAAAACCAGCACCTGGCCCCAGCCGCGGTCCTTGCGCATGAACAGGAAGAGGTCGGTCTTGCGCTTCTTGTCACAGGGCACGACCCATTGCTTGACCGTCTTGGCGGCGGTGTTGCGCGGGGTGACCTCAATGGACAGCGGGTCGCGCAGGCGGGCCTTGGCCATGCTGCGGATTTCGTCGGAGAAGGTGGCCGAGAAGAGCAGGGTCTGGCGCTTCTTGGGCAGGGCTTGGAAAACGATGTCGAGGTCGTTGGCGAAACCGAGGTCGAGCATGCGATCCGCTTCGTCGAGGATCAGTGTCTGCACCTGGCGCAGCTTGACCGCATTCTTGGTGAACAGGTCGATCAGTCGGCCGGGGGTGGCGACCAGGATGTCGACGCCGCGCCGCATGCGCATCATCTGCGGGTTGAGGCTGACGCCGCCGTAGGCTGCGTAGCAGCTGACGGCGAGGTGTTCGCCGTATTGGCGGAAGCTGCTCATGACCTGTTCGGCCAGTTCGCGCGTCGGCACCAGGACCAGGGCGCGGATGCAGTTGCTGGCGACCGGCTCCTCGCTTTCGCTCAGGCGTTGCAGCAGGGGCAGGGCAAAGCCAGCGGTCTTGCCGGTACCGGTCTGCGCGGCCGCCATCAGGTCGCGACCGGCCAGTACGGCAGGAATGGCCTGCGCTTGCACGGGCGTCGGCTCCTTGTAGCCGAGTGCGTCGAGTGCCTGGAGAAGCGGAGCGGAAAGGCCGAGCTGGGAGAAGGTCATCGTGGTGCGGTGCGGGGGGTGAAAGGGCGAATTCTACTCCGCCGACAGGAAGCCGGCGGGCACCCGGAGCAGTTGCCCGGGATGCACCTCAGAAGGTGATGACCTTGTCGGCCAGAACGGTCGCTTCGGCCAGTTCGACCAGGGTGCCGATGGCGGTGCCCGGGATCAGCGGCAATTCACCAAGCCCGCGGGCCAGGGCGCAGGTGCGGCACAGGCGGATGTCGACGCCCTGGGCGACAAGCTGCTCGACCATGCCCTGCAGGCCGTTGCCGGCACCGTCGATCTGGTTCGGCAGGCCGAGCACCGTGGCGTCGGACATCAGGAAGATGCGTACTTCCGGTTTGTCGTCGCGGCCGGCCAGTGCCGTTGCCAGGCGGAGGGCGGAGAGGCAGCGCTCGCTGCCGTAGGGAGGTGCATGGACGATGATCAGGATTTTTTGCATGGAATTTGCGGTGCGTCGAACGCGGTCGATGGAGAAACGGTTTGCGGGCTTGATGCGCTGAAGCTTCCGGCCCCGCACGCAGCAGGTCGCTCAGGAGAACCTGGCGCGGTGCGCTTCCAGCGCCTTGGCGCGGGCTTCTTTCAGGCGGTCGGTGACGCGCTGCGGCAAGGCTTCGCCATCGTCGGGCACTTGTGCCAGCACATGGGCCTCGACCGCCTTGAGGCGGGCCATCATCAGGCGAATGCGGGCGGTGTCGGAAATCGCCAGCAGGTCGGCTTCCGGGTCGTCCTGCTTGTCATCCTTGATTACCCTGGGGCGGCTGTAGAACTGCTGCAGCACATGATCGCCGTCGTGCGACTGACCTTCGTCCTCATCGCCGGCGCTATGTACCGGTGCCTCGTTGTTCCTGTGTCTGGCGACCATCAGCGCCATCTGGTGGCGTTCGGTGCGGCTGAGCAGCGTGGCCGGCAGGGCATCCTTGGTTGCCTGCTTGGCTTTTTTCGCTGCCCGCAGCTTGGCCGCCGGGTTGATCGGTGGCAGCACTTCGGTGACTGCCGCCGGCATCGGGATCGGGGTGATCGTCACACCGGCGTGCGGAATCGAGGCATCGACGAACGAAGCCTGATCGTCGCTTTCCGACGCGAGGGCGGTCAGCGAGAAGAAAGTAGTGAGCGCTAGGGCGAGAAGGCGGCGCACAGCCATGAGTCCCGAATGTTACGGCTTCTATTTTAGCATCTGCGAATGCACTTTGCCGGACAGGCTTGTTACGGTTTGTTACCGACGCTGCAGCAGAACGCCGCATTCGAGGTGGTGCGTGTAGGGAAACTGGTCGAAGACGGCCGAGGCGGCGATCCGGTGGCTGTCGTTCAGCGCGGCGACGTTGTTGCGCAGCGTGTCCTGATTGCAGGAAATGTACAGGATGCGATCGAAGTTGCGGGCCAGCTCGACGGTGGCGTCATCGAGACCGGCGCGCGGCGGGTCGACGAACAAGGTCGCTTGGCGGAAGGCGTCGAGGTCAATGTCCTTCAGGCGCTGAAATGTTTCGCGGCCGGCGAGCGCGGCGCTGAATTCCTCGGCCGACATGCGGATCAGGTCAATGTTGTCGACGGCGTTGGCGGCGATATTGTATTGCGCGGCATGCACCGATGTCTTGCTGACTTCGGTGGCCAGCACGCGTTCGAACAGCGGGGCGAGCGCCAGGGTGAAGTTGCCGTTGCCGCAGTAAAGCTCGACGAGCTTGCCGCCGATGCCGGTGGCCTGTTGGCAGGCCCAGGCGAGCATCTTGCGGTTTACCTCGCCGTTGGGCTGGGTGAAGCTGCCTTCGACCTGCTGGTATTTCAGTCGGCGGCCATCGAGTTCGAATTCCTCGAGCAGCCAGTCGCGGTCGATGACGACCTTTTGCCCCCGGCTGCGGCCGATCAGTTGCACGCCGAGTTCGCCTGCCAGTTCACGGGCGGCTGCTTCCCAGGCGGCGTCGAGCGGCCGGTGGTAAATCAGCGTGATCATCAGCTCGCCGCTCAGGGTGGCGAGGAAATTGACCTGGAAGAGCCGGCGGCGCAGGGTGTCGCTGGGGATCAGGCGCTCCTTCAGGCGCGGCATGATGGCGCAGATGGCCGCGGCTGCCGGCGGGAAGGTGTCCAGGCGGATTTTCTGCCTGGGATCGTCCGGGTCCGACATGGTGTAATCGAGGTTGTCGCCATCGTGCCAGATGCCGAATTCGGCCCGCATGCGGTAATGCCGAGGGTCGGAAGCGTGGACGGCCGTGCCGCTGACGCCGAACTCGGCGAAATTTCGTTCGAATCCGGCCGCCTTGGCGGCAAGCTGGGCTGGGTACTGGGCGATGTCGAAGGTCGGTAGCGGCATGTTTCTACGGCGATGAAGCGGTTTTCGTCGCCGGGTTTGCAGGCCGGCGATATGGAGAGGGCGATAGGGGGAGGGCGAAATATACGCCGGTCTGCGCGTGAGGGCGAGGATGCGCTCAGCGCAGGCGCTGCCGCAACCAGGCACTGGTCTGGTCGACGCCGATGGACAGGAGCAGCATGGCGATGATGACGGTGCTGGCCTGGGCGTAGTGGAACAGCGACAGCTCGAAATAGAGCAGCTGGCCCAGGCCGCCGGCCCCGACGAAGCCGAGGATGGCCGCCATGCGGATATTCATTTCCCAGCGGTAGAGCGTGTAGGCGATCAGTTGTGGCGTGGCGCCGGGCAGCGTGCCGTAGAGGAAGCGCACGCCGGCCGGTGCGCCGGCCAGGTGCAGTGCCCGGGTCGCGGCCTGCGGTGCGTTGTCGAAAGCTTCCGCGTACAGACGGCCGAGTACGCCGGCGGTGTGCAGGGCGAGCGCCAAGGCGCCGGCGAAGGGGCCGAGGCCGACGGCGAGCGCGGTGATCGTGGCCCAGACCAGTTCCGGCACCGAGCGCAGGGCGTTGAGCACGAAGCCGAAGGGCGCATGCGGCTTGGGCAGGGCCAGCAGCAGGCCGGCCACGGCGGCGAGCAGCGTACCGACAACGGAGATGGCGAGCGTTTCCCATATCCCCTTGCCGACCTTGGCCAGCCACTCGGCCGACAGATCGGGCGGGAAGAAGCCGGCGACGAATTCGCCCATGCTACGCGCGGCATCGGCGGTGAACAATTCGCCGAAGCCGATATTCAGGAAGCGGAAGCTGGCGACCGTGCCGGCAAGCAGCGTCAGGGCGAGCAGTGCGCTCCGTGGGCCGAAAGGCGAAGGACGGTCGGCCGGCGGCGTATCGAGCGCGCGGCGCAGCCATTGCGACAGGCCGTCGGCGGCGAAGACCAGGGCCATGAAGGCGAGCAGGATGCTGGCGGCCTCGCCGCCGTTGAGCATCTTCATCGCCTGGTCCATCAATTGGCCGAGCCCGCCCGCGCCGACGAAACCCATGACGACCGAAGCACGGATGGCGCATTCCCAGCGGTAAACCGTATAGGAGGCGAGTTCCTTGGCGGCTAGGGGGATCAGGCCGTAGAGGAGGGCGAGCGGCCGCTTGGCGCCGCTATGGCGCAAGGCATTGGCCGGTGCCGGATCGACCGATTCGAGGATTTCGGCATAGACCTTGGCCAGCATGCCGCCGTAGGTGAGGCCGAGCGCCAGCACGCCGGCAGCCGGGCCGAGACCGAAAACGCGCACGAAGACGAGCGCCCAGACCAGTTCGGGAATGCCGCGCAGGAGGGTGAGCAGGCTGCGCGTGACCGGGTTGAGTGTCGGCCTTTCGCGCCCGGCCGCCGTCGCCAGGTAGCCGAGCGGCACGGCGAGCAGAAAGGCGAGCAGCATGCCGGCGCTGGCGATGGCCAGTGTTTCCAGCGTTGCCTTGCCGAGATGGCCAAGGAATTCCGCCCCCGTTTCCGGCGGCAGGAAGGCGGCCAGGAAATTACCGATGACCTTGACGTTGCCCGCGTCTAACAAGGCGCCGGGCTTGACCTCGGCGGCCTGGAACAGCGGCCAGAGGACGACGAGCACGGTCAGCGCACCGAGCAGGCGCGGGCGGGCGGCGGGATCGGCCGTCAGCAGCATGCGGCGCGCGTCGCTGCGTCGTTGGCGGCCCGTTGGCGGGTCATGAAAGCCGGCTCGTGGGCCTGTACCGGCAGTTCCTCGCCTTCGCTCGCGTAGAGCGCATGGAGCAGGGCATCGGTAACGCGCTCGCCGGGCAGGTCGAAGGCGATGCGCCCGGCTTTGACGCCGACGATGCGCGGGAAGTTGTCGAGCGCGAGATCGACAGCGTGCAGGCTGGCGATCAGCGTGGCGCCACGCGCCTCGGCGTCGGCCGTCAGGAGGCGTATCGTCGCCTGGGCCAGGGCCGGGTCAAGGGCCGAAACCGGTTCGTCGGCAAGCAGCAGGTCGGGCCGCTGGTAAAGCACGCGGGCAATGCCGACGCGCTGCAGCTGCCCGCCGGACAATTGGTCGCAGCGGCAGAACAGCTTGTCGGCGAGATCGACGCGTTCGAGCGCCGCCCTGGCGCCGGGTATGTCCATCGGGTAAAGCAGGGACGCCAGCGACTTCCAGGCGGGCCATTGGCCGAGCCGGCCGGCCAGCACGGCGGTGACGACGCGCTGTCGGCCGGGAATGGGCGGCGCCTGATGAATGGTGCCGATGCGGGCGCGCAGGCGTTTCAGGCCCTGGCCGCGCGGAGCATCTCCGGCCAAGGCGGAATCGAGCACGGTGCCTTGTCCTGCCGTCGGCGCCAGCGCCGTGCCGATGACCGACAGCAAGCTGGTCTTGCCCGCTCCCGACGGGCCGATCAAGGCGATGCGCTCGCCCCGGTCGGCACGTAGCGAAATGTCGGCCAGGGCCGTGTAGCCATTGGCGTGGGTCAGCCCCACGCCATCAAGCGAAAAGCTCATCGCTTACTTGAGCAGGCCGGCCGCGTGGGCAGCCTTCTCGATCCCGTCGTAGTTTTCCTTCTTGGTCGGGATGAACTTGGCCGCGCGTTGCAGGGCGAGGATTTCCTTGTGTTCCGGGTTGGCCGGATCGAGCTTGAGGAAAGCGTCGGTCAGCTTCTTGACCAGGGCAGGGTCGAGATCGCCGCGCACCGTCCAGTTGTAGTCGAAGTACGGCGGCGTGGTGGCGAAGACCCGCACCTTGTCGGTATCGACTTTCTTGGCCTCGACCAGCTTGTCCCAGACCGAGGCGTTCAGCACGCCGGCCTCGGCCTTGCCGGCGGCAACGAAGGCCACGGTGGCGTCGTGGGCGCCGGAGAAGGCGACGTTCTTGAAGTCCTTTTCCGGGTTGAGGCCGGCCTGCTGCAGGAAGAAGCGCGGCATCAGGCTGCCCGAGGTGGAAGATGGGGCGCCGAAGGCGAAGGTCTTGCCCTTGAGATCGGCCAGACTCTTGATCGCCGGATCGGCGGTGATGAATTTCGAGGTGAACTTGGCGTCCTCTTCGCGCTGGGCGATGGGGATGGCGGTGCCGTTGGTGCGGATCTTTGCCTGCACGAAGGTGAAGCCGCCGAGCCAGGCGAGATCGATCTTCCGGGTGGCCAGCGATTCGACGACGGCGGCGTAGTCGGATACCGGCGTGAAGACGACCTTCATGCCGGTCTGCGCTTCGAGGTATTTGCCGAGCGGGGCGAACTTGCGCTGCAGCTCGGTGGGGGCTTCGTCGGGAATGGCCGAAACGCGTAGGACGGCGTCGGAAGCGGTGGCGGGGAGGGCGAAGAGCGATGCGACGGCGCAGGCAGCCGCAGCCTTCAGCGCCAGACGGCGCATGCTGGAAAAGTTCATGTAAAGCTCCGATTTTGACAACAACCGCCGCCGTGCGGATGTCACGGCAGCTTACAAGCGCCGGGGCGCCACCTGATACGTGCGGTACGCAGACCGCAAGCCGGCATTTTAGCCGTTTTACGATGAAGCAAGATCGAGGCCATTACAACATCTCCGCTGGAGGCTGCGGTTTTGTGCCGGACAGGCCGCGCGCCGTGCGGAAAATGGGACTTTTTGACCTGCCTTTCAGGACAAAGTGACGTAACCGCCGAGGGGCGAGGCGTGCGAAAATCGCAGCGGGGGAAACGAGACGATGCATGGCGGAAACATGGAAGAAAGCTTGGCGGGCAGGAACGAGGCACCCTGGTTGCATTATTCGGTACTGGTGGTCGACGACGAACCGGGGATGGTCAGCTTCCTGCAGCGGGCGCTGAGTTCGCGCTGCGGGCTGGTCGATTGCGCCGACAGCGTTGAAGCCGCCCGCTCGCTTTTCCGGCGCAACCGCTACGACCTGATCGTCCTCGACATTGCCTTGCCGGGCGTATCCGGTATCGATTGGCTGCACGAACTGCGTCAGGACGGGTTCGCCGGTGATGTGGTGATGATGACCGCCTACGCCGATCTCGACACGGCCATCGATGCGCTGCGTGCCGGCGCGGCGGATTTTCTGCTCAAGCCGTTTTCGCTGGCCCAGGCGCTCAACGCGATCCAGCGCTGTTTCGAGCGTTCGCAGCTGGCTCGCGAGAATTTCGTCCTGCGCCGCGAGGTCAGCACCCACGCCGCCGATGTGGAGGGTGTTGTCGGTCAGTCCGAGGTCATGCTCAGGGTTTGCGACCGCTTGCGTCGCATCGCGCCGACTCCGGCCACAGTGCTGCTCAGCGGCGAGTCGGGTACCGGCAAGGAAGTGGCCGCCCGCGCCTTGCACCGCATGAGCAAGCGCGCCGACGGACCGTTCGTGCCGGTCAATTGCGCGGCCATTTCGGCCGAGCTGATCGAATCCGAACTGTTCGGCCACATCAAGGGCGCGTACACCGGCGCCCAGCAGAGCCGCGAGGGCCTTTTTTACTACGCCCGGGGCGGTACCCTGTTTCTCGACGAAATTTCGGAGTTGCCGCCGGCCGCCCAGGCCAAGTTGCTGCGGGTGCTGGAAGAGCGGCGTATCCGTCCGGTCGGTTCGGAGCAGGAAGTGGCAGTGGATGTGCGCGTCATCGCCGCGACCAACCGGGATTTGAAAGCCGAGGTGGCGGCCCAGCGGTTCCGCCAGGATCTCTACTATCGCCTGCAGGTTCTCGAGGTAACCCTGCCGCCGCTGCGCGAACGGCCGGAAGACATCCCCCTGCTGGTCGGGCACTTTACCGGCCTGCTGGGGCCGAACCTGGGCGTGCCGCCCCTGGCGCTCGATCCGCGCACGCTGGCCCGCATGGCGGATTACGACTGGCCGGGCAATGTCCGCGAGTTGCGCAACCTGGTCGAGCGTTCGCTGATTCTCGGCTGGTTCGACATCGGGCCGGAGCCGGAGGCGAGTAATGCGATTCACGCGCCGGCCGGTACCGACGAAACGCTGGAGGCGGTGGAGAAACGGCACATTCTGGCCGTTCTGGCGGCCTGCGACGGCAACAAGTCGGAAGCCAGCCGACGGCTGGGCATCTCGCGCAAGACCATGGATCGCAAATGTCAGGCCTGGGGCCTCTGATCCTTCACCCCGACCGGTCGATCCGGGCGCGCCTGCTGCTGCTGGCGCTGGTGCCGCTCGGGGTTGTCCTGCCGCTGATCATGGCCGCGCTGGCCTATTGGGGTGGCGGTTATTTCGATCAACTCCTGGTGACCAAGGTACGCAGCGATCTCGCGGTGGCACACGGCTATTACGAACGGGTGACCGAAGGGGTCGGACGCTCGGTCACCAGCCTGGCCAGCTCGGATCGTCTGCTGCGCATCCTGGCGCATCATGCCGGCTCGCCGGCGCCGGCCGTGGCCGACACGCTTGCTGCGATGCAAGGGGAGCGCAAACTCGATTTCCTGCGCTTCATGGATGTGGAAGGCGGGCGGCGGCTTGCCGGGCAATGGCCGGTTGTCGCGTCGGCGCTGGCCGGCAGCGAACGCACGGTGACCGAAGTGTTTTCGGCCGAGCAGCTCGAGTCGATCAGGCCGGGGCTTGCTGTATTCGCGAGGACGGCGATCGTCCCGACACCCAATGCCAAACCCGATAGGCGGGAAACCGAGGATCGCGGCATCGTCATTCATTCGGCCGCCCCGGTATTCGACGCCTCCGGGCGCCTGATCGGCGTGCTGGAGGGCGGGGTGCTGCTCAACAAGAATCTGGATTTCATCGACAACCTGAATGCCATCGTCTATCCCGACGGCGCCTTGCCTTTCGGCAGCGCTGGCACGGCAACGCTGTTCCTGGGCGATGTGCGCGTGGCGACCAACGTGCGCCTGTTCGGTGATACCCGGGCCATCGGTACGCGCGTGTCTGCTGCCGTACGCGAAACGGTCCTCGACAAGGGACGAACCTGGCTGGACCGTGCCTTCGTCGTCAGCGACTGGTATGTCTCGGCCTACGAGCCGTTGCTCGACGGCCGGCAGCAGCGTATCGGCATGCTGTACGTCGGCTTTCTCGAGGAACCTTTCATCAAGGCGCGCTGGCATGCATTCGCTGCCGTGGCGGTGTTTTTTGTGCTGGCCATGATTCTGGCCGGCGCGTTTGCGGTCATTTCGGCGCGGCGCGTCTTCAAGCCCATCGAGCGCATGCACGCGACGATGACGGCCATCGAGCAGGGCGATCACGATGCCCGGGTCGGCAATGTCGAGAGCGCTGACGAACTGGGCGTCATGGCCGCCCACTTCGATCGTCTGCTCGATCAGTTGCAGGCGCAGGCGGGCTCCTTGAAGCGCTGGGGCGAGTCGCTCGATGTCAAGGTCGCCGAGCGGACGGCCGAACTGGAACGGGCCGTGGCGGATCTCAAGGCGGCCCAGTCGCAACTGGTGATGAATGAAAAACTGGCGGCCATCGGCCAGCTGACGGCAGGGGTGGCGCACGAAATCAACAATCCGATCGCCGTCGTCCAGGGCAATCTCGATGTGCTGCGCGATGTGCTCGGGCCGCGGACCGAGCCGGTGGCGCATGAAATCAAGCTGATCCACGAGCAGGTCCAGCGTATCCGGCTGATTGTCGCCAAGCTGCTGCAATTCGCCCGCCCGCAGGATTATGTCGGCTATCTGGAACCGGTCGATACGTCGGTATTGCTACAGGATTGCTTGCTGCTGGTACGCCATCTGCTCAACAAGGGCGATATTGCGATCGAACAGCACATCGATTCGACCCGACGGATCGTCTGCAACAAGAACGAGTTGCAGCAGGTCGTCATCAATCTTTTCGTCAACGCCATCCAGGCCATGCCGAACGGCGGCGTACTGAAGATTTGCGTCGAGGATTGGGACGAGGCCGACATGCCGCTCGGCATCCGGCTGATCGTCTCCGATTCGGGCCCGGGGATCAGCGAGGCCGACCTGATGCAGCTGTTCAAACCCTTCTTCACGGCCAAGAAGCCGGGAGGTAACGGTCTGGGGCTGTGGGTCAGCCAGGCGCTGGTTGAGCGTTACGGCGGGCGGATCACGGCGCAGAGCGCACCGGGCAAGGGGGCCAGCTTTACTGTCTGGTTGAAGCTGGAGCCGCAGGGACTATGAGGCGTTCCGGTGGCTATTTTCATCTTCAGGCGGTATAACAGGCGTTTCGAACAGCAAGACAAAACCTGAATTCAAGGCATTCATTCCGATGATAATCCGGATACACAAGGCAATTCTGGCGTTGGGCGTCATTCTCCTCAGTCTGGGGTGCCCTTTGGCGACGGCATCGGACGGGGGGGGCGGCGCTCCGGAACCGATGGTCTTCACCTTCAATCTGGGTGGCAATTCCTACGTCCAGTTCGGCCTTATTTTCGAGACTGGAACGCCGGAGGCCATGCATGAATTGATGGTCTATAAACCCAAGATCCAGCATGAAATCATTCTGCTGATGTCGGGCAAGGACGAAGGGCATCTGCGCACGCTGCAGGGAAAAAAGGAGCTGGTCGAGGAAATCATCGATCTGAGCAACCACATCATCCATGAAGACCGGAAAACGGGTGTCAAGGAAGTCCTGTTCACAAAATTCCTGATCCAGTAAGGCGGGTATCGGAAAATGACTGACGAGGCCCGTATCGAGGCCGGCATATCGGCCATTGCGCGACATCTCGAAGGCGCCAGACGCGCCTTGTTCATTACCGGTGCGGGGATTTCCGCCGATTCCGGCCTGCCGACCTACCGCGGTGTCGGAGGGCTTTACGACAGCGAAATCACCGATGAAGGTCTGCGCATAGAGGAGGCGCTATCCGGCGATGTCTTTTCCGCAAGGCCGGATATCACCTGGAAATACCTGATCCAGATCGAGGAAAACTGTCGCGGTGCCCGACCCAACGCGGCGCATCGGGCCATTGCCCGGCTCGAGCGCCACCTGGAGCGGGTGATGGTGTTCACACAGAATGTCGACGGGCTGCATCGCGCCGCCGGCAGTACGGATATCGTCGAGATACACGGCAACTTGCAGGAGCTGGCTTGCACCGCCTGCGGCCGCGAAGAGGTGGCGGGCGACATGAGCCGGCGGGAGGTGCCGCCGCGCTGCCCCTCCTGTGGCGGTGTGCAGCGGCCCAAGGTGGTGTTGTTTGGCGAGGCCTTGCCCGAGCATGAACTCGACCGATTCATCGATGCCTTTCAGGAGGGCTTCGACATTGTCTTCAGCATCGGCACCTCGAGCATCTTCCCTTATATCGTGCAGCCGGTGGTCCTCGCAGCCGGGAGTGGCATCCCGACGGTCGAGATCAACCCGGCGCGAACGCAGTTGAGCGACATGGTGGACTTCTACCTGCCGCTCGGGGCTGCGGAAGCGATGACCAGAATCCTCGATGCATTGGGGCTGGATGGCGTGGCGCTTTGAAAGAAAGCGGTTTTTCGGCGCTTCGTTAAGATATTGTTGCGCTGCACAAAAGTGCTTGACATTCGCTTTTCTGTGATTAGAATTGAGTCATGCTGCGGTGCAACATAAATGACCACGGCAACAAAATCACCCCAACCCCAGGAGAAGCGCCATGTTCACCAAACCCGAAGATTTCGCCAAGTCCGGCTTCAATTTCGCCCTGTTCTTCGCCAACACCACGTTCGACGGTATCGAGCGCCTGGTCCTGCTGAATCTGGCGGCCAGCCGTTCCGTTTTCGAAGCCACCCTGTCCAATGTCACCACCCTGCTGGGTGCCAAGGACGTCCAATCCCTGGTTTCCATCCAGAAGGAACTGGCCGCCCCGTCGCTGGAAAAGGGCATGGAATACTCCCGCAACGTGATCGCCATTGCGTCCGAGACCAAGGACAAGATCGCCAAGGAAGTCGAATCGCACGTTGCTGAAACCAACGCCAAGGTTTCCGGCTTGGTTGAAAAGGCGCTCGAATCCGCTCCGGCCGGTTCCGAAGTTGCCGTCGCCGCCGTCAAGACTGCGATCAAGACCGCCAACGAAGCTTACGAAGGCCTCAACAAGGCTGCCAAGCAGGCTGCCGAAGTTGCCGAAGCCAGCGTTGCCGCCGCTACCAGCGCCACCCTGAAGGCCGCCAACGTTGCTGCTCCGAAGGCTGCCGCCAAGAAGGCTGCCTAAATCCAGGGGCTTTCATGCCGCTTGAAGCAGCCGGGTTTGCTCGTAGCTGCTACCGAAAAAGCCCTTGGTAGAACCAGGGGCTTTTTCTTTGCTTTTTCCGGAAAGGAGTTGTTCATGCCCCACAACCATGCCCATAGCAAGGCCGAAGCGATCCACGATGCACTGGAAACTTTCGCCGCCGAACATCACCACCAGCCTGATCCGCACGAAAAGGCCCGCCTGGTTTCCGACACCATCAAGGAGTGGGAACACGAGGAGGTTGAAGTGATGCATAAAGAGGCGAAATCCGCCTGATCCGCCTGAAGCACGGTCGCGACGAACCGAGGCCTGCGCCTCGGTTTTTTTATTTGCGCGGCGTCTTGATCGGCTTGCCCTTGCCACCCCGGTTGCCGCGACAGGTTTCCAGGCGTTCGCCCTTGAGCCTGCCGGCGACACCGTCAACGACTGGAATGATTTCCTCCAGCGCCGTCTTGCCTGGATCGGCGTCGATCAACTTCAGGCCGCGCCCCTTGGCGAGTTGGCGGACTTCGTCGATAGCAAAAACCAGGGCACGGCCATCGCGCGTGAGGCAGGCGATGTCGCCAGCAAGCGGCGCCGGCTGGAAGATGGCCGGGGATTCCCCTTCGCCCAAGGTCAGGAAAGCCTTGCCGGCCTTGCCGCGCGACAGGAAGTCCTCGCCCTTGGCGCGGAAGCCGTAACCGCCGTCGCTGGCGACCAGATAGAGCTTGTCGTTGGCTACCGCGTGCGCCAGGCTCAGTTTCCCTCCATCCTGGAACTCGACCAGCGAGGTGGCCGGCACGCCATCGCCCTTGCCGCCGGGAATGTCGGCGGCCGGGATGGAATAGGCGCGACCCAGGTGGTCGAGGATGATCAGCGCATCGACGGTGCGGCACGGGATGCAGGCGAGCAGGCTGTCGCCGGAACGGAAGGTGAGCTGGGTCGGGTCGATGTTGTGGCCCGAGCGCGAGCGCAGCCAGCCGTGCTTGGAAACGATCAGCGTGGTCGGTTCGTCCGGGATCGACAGGCTCTTGGTGTCGGACAGCGTGACCTTGGCGTCGGCTTCGATCAGTGTGCGGCGGTCGTCGCCGTATTTCTTGGCGTCGGCCTCGATTTCAGTGGCGACGCAGGCGCGCAGGGCGTCTTCGGAGTCGAGCAGCTTGTTCAGTCCGGCTGCTTCCTCACGCAGTTTGGCCAACTCCTCTCCGATCTTGATGCCTTCCAGACGCGCCAGCTGGCGCAGTCGGATTTCCAGGATGTCCTCGGCCTGGATGTCGGAGAGCTTGAAGTGGGCAATAAGGTCGGCCTTGGGATCGTCCGATTCGCGGATGACCTTGATGACGCGGTCGATGTCGAGCAGGATGGCCTGCCGGCCTTCGAGGATGTGGATGCGTTTTTCGGCGGCGCTCAGGCGATGCCGGGTACGGCGCTCGACAGTGGTGAGCCGGAAGCGGCACCACTCGGCGATGATCGAATACAGCGAGGCCTGGCGCGGCGCCCCGGCGACGCCGAGCACGGTGAGGTTGATCGAGGCGTTCGTTTCCAGGCTGGTATGGGCGAGCAGCAGGCGGACCAGGTCGTCCTGGCCCTGGCGCGACGAGGCCGGTTCGATGACCAGGCGGACATCGTGTTCCTTGCCCGATTCGTCGCGCACGCCGGATTCCGAAATGGCCGACAGGAAGGCAGCTTTCAGGTTGAGCTGTTCCGGCGTGAATACCTTCTTGCCGGCCTTTTCCTTGGCCACCGGGTTGGAGCAGGCTTCGATTTCCGACATCACCGTGGCGGTCGACACGCCGGGCGGCAGCTCGGTGATGACCAGGCGCCACTGGCCGCGGGCCAGCGGTTCGATCTTCCATTTGGCGCGCACGCGCAGGCTGCCACGGCCGCTGCGGTAGGTGGCGGCGATTTCCTCGGGCGACGAGATGATCTGCGCGCCGCCCGGGTAATCTGGGCCGGGGATCATCGCCAGCACGTCGTCCTCGCTGGTTTCCGGATTGCGGATCAGGTTGACGGCGGCGTTGGCCACTTCGCGCAGGTTATGCGCCGGGATTTCGGTGGCCATGCCGACCGCGATACCGGACGCGCCGTTGAGCAGACAGAAGGGCAGGCGGGCGGGGAGCAGGCAGGGTTCGTCGTTGACGCCGTCGTAGTTCGGCTTCCAGTCCACCGTGCCTTCGTCGAGTTCGGACAGCAGCAGTTCGGCGATGGGCGTCAGGCGGGCTTCGGTGTAACGCATGGCGGCGGCGTTGTCGCCGTCCCGCGAGCCGAAATTGCCCTGGCCGTCGACGATGGGGTAGCGCAGGCTCCAGTCCTGCGCCATGCGGACCATGGCATCGTAGACCGACGAATCGCCGTGCGGGTGGTATTTACCGATCACGTCGCCGACGACGCGGGCTGACTTCACATGCTTGGGGCTGCGGTACAGGCCCATGCGGTGCATGGCGTACAGGATGCGGCGCTGCACCGGCTTCTGGCCGTCGGCCACCGAGGGCAGGGCGCGGCCGGTGACGACACTCATCGCGTATTCGAGATAGCGGCGGGCGGCGTAGTCGGCCGGCGGCGGAATGTCGTCGGCCGGGCCGCTGGCGGCCGGCGGCAGTTCGGGCGGCTCGCCGGCGGACAGGATGTCGTCTTCGCCCGTCGGCTCGTTCGCCACGACTAGCGGCTCATCCGTCGATTCGGTAAGGGTCTGGGGCGGGGCTTCCGGGGTGGCCGGCTGCTGCTCTTCGGCTTTCAGCTTGGCGTCGGGAGAGAAAAGATCGAATTGGTCGTTCATTGCTGCCTTGGGATTCAATTTCTGGTCGGGAGCGAATTTATCACGGCTGCCGGCAGTCGGCGGGGATTGTCGCGTCGTTCAATCGGTGCATTTCGGCTGGTCGCCGAAATAGGTGCAATTGAAGAACTGGCGTTCAGGCTCAAGGCGAATCAGTTTCGCGGCCATGGTCTGTTCGTAGCGCCTGACCATGGCCTCTCCACCATCGCCGGCCTGCAGGGCGGAAAACAGCAGGTTGATCAATTCGGCTTCCTTGGCGGTGTATTCCGCCTCCGTGACCTGCCGATTCGAGTAGATCGCCCAAATTTTCTGCAATTCGATGAACACCGGCCTGAAATATGGCCGACCACAGGCTCCCCAATCGAGGAAACCCAGCACGCGATAATAGAAATCGCGGCTAATCTCTCCGGCGATTGCCCGTTTGCCGTTCTTGCGGTTCCAGTCGGCGATCTGCTCGGAGCAATCGGCGTTGTTGTCGATGTACGACGAAAGAATTCGCAGCGGTGCGTCGCCAAGGGCAAAAGCGGGTGCGGCGAGGCTAAGGGCGGTCGTCAGCAGGAGTATCGACGGCAGGCTGCTCAGGAACGCGCGGCAATGATGGCAAGCACATCTCACAGCCTGCAAGGCTTGGGAAAGAAGCGGATACGGAGGCGGTTTCAAGGCAGAGACGGCGTGTTCGGGGGGCGCGTGAGGCGGCTGACTTTAGCGCAGGACGCGGTTGCTGGCTAGCAGGGTGCGTGCATGGCGACGGAACACGAGGTCCGGTCAATGTTCTGTTTGGCATGGTTTTGTAAAGATCGCTTAAAGAATATTCACACTATCGGCAACATGAGCCGGCTACCATCGATATTCATTCATCGTGTCGCCGAGCGACATTCACCGAGAGGAGTCGATATGGGAATCTTCAGTAGCATTCTGGCAAAGCTGGGTTTTGGTGGGGAAGACAAGGCGGCTGCCGCTGAGGCTGCGCCGACTGAAATCCAGGCCAGCACACCAGCCGCCCCTGTTGCGATCAGCGTGGTCGATGTTATGGCGAAAATGGAATCCCTGGCCAGCGCTCATCCCGAGAAGCTGAACTGGAAGGTGTCGATCGTCGATCTTCTCAAGCTGCTCGGTCTGGACAGCAGCCTGGCTGCCCGCAAGGAACTGGCCGGCGAGTTGGGCTGCCCGGCGGAAAAGATGGGCGACTCCGCGCAGATGAACATGTGGCTGCACAAGACCGTTCTGCAGAAACTGGCCGCCAATGGCGGCAACATTCCGGCCGACCTGCTGTAAGGCTCGCACGCTCCGGGCGACCGGATAGGGAAGACCCGCTTGATGCGGGTTTTTTTTGTTGACCGCCATCGGGATCGCTGGCGAGCCGGCTTCTCTCATTCGGCCAGGATGGTCGCCGAGTGCTGCAATGTGGCGGCTCCCTGTTCTGCCACGGGGATGCTTTGGCCTGGGGAAGCGATTGTCCGCCGGCTTGCACCGGCCAGTTTCAGATTGACAACCAGCGTCGTGCCGAGCAACAGCGCGGCGCCGAGGGTGTGAGCGACAGCGATGGCAAGCGGCAAGGCGGCGAGCACGTTGGTGATGCCAAGACCCAGTTGCAGGGCCAGCACGGCAAGCAATCCCTGTCCCCAGCGGCGCAGGCCTGGCTGGCGCAGCAGTCGCCAGGCCAGGCAGGCGATCAGGCTGGCGACGATCAGGGCGCCGAGGCGATGCAGCCAGTGGATGGCGATCAGTGCTTCACCGGGGAGCGGCTGGCCGTCGGCGGTTTCGCCCAGTTCGCGGAAAACGGTAAAGGCGTGGCGGAAGTCCATCGATGGGGTGCTGCCGTCGATGCAGTTGGGGAAGGCGGTGCAGGCCAGCGC
>CALJZP010000249.1 GCA_937983545.1 uncultured Azonexus sp. | reverse complement strand
GACGACTTGGTGAGATTGACGCTGGAGCCCTGGTGCAGGGTGTTCCACCATTTGACCGAGAAATAGATGATCGGCACGTTGACCACGCCGACCAGCAGCAACAGGCCGCCCGCCTTGTCGGCCCGGCGCGGGTCGTCGATGGCGGCGGTGAGCGCCATGTAGCCGATGTAGAGGAAGAGCAGGATGAGTTCGGAGGTCAGGCGGGCATCCCATACCCACCACGTGCCCCACATCGGCTTGCCCCACAGGGCGCCGGTCCATAGCGAGAGAAAGGCCATCAGGGCGCCGGTGGGGGCGAGTGCCTGGGCCATCATGCCCGACAGGCGGGTGTTGAAGGCAAGGCCGATGGCGGCCCAGAAGGCCATGACGAGGTAGATGAACATCGACATCCAGGAGGCCGGGACGTGGATGAAGATGATGCGGTAGCCCTCGCCCTGCTGGAAATCGGTGGGGGCGACGAGCATGCCGAGGTAGAGCCCGGCCAGGCCGAACAGCACCGAAGCAGCGATGAACCACGGGATCGCCTTGCCGGCCAGCGGGTAGAACGTGGCCGGGGAGGCGAAGCGGTAGAGATTGAAGCGATCTTTCATTCGAGGGCGATCTTCAGGGCGGCGGCCGAGGCCCAGGGGGCGAAGCCGAGTGAGGCAAAGGTCATGGCGGCAAGCAAGGAGAGGTGTCCTTCTCCCCCGAGCCCGGACACCGTCGCGTCAACCGCGCCAGCGCCGAATATTAACACCGGGATGTAGAGCGGCAGAACCAGCAGCGACAGCAGGACGCCACCGCCGCGCAGACCGAGGGTCAGCGCCGCCCCGATGGCGCCGATGCCGGATAGCGCCGGCGTGCCAAGCAGGATCGCGCCGGTGAGTACGACCAAGGCGTCGGACGACAGGTCGAACTGGATGCCCAGCACCGGCGCGATGAGCGCCAGCGGCAGGCCGGAAACAAGCCAGTGAGCGATCACTTTTCCGGTAACGACCAAACCGAGCGGGTGTGGTGCCAGCGCCAGTTGTTCGAGTGTGCCGTCGCGGTGGTCGTCGGCGAACAGGCGGGGCAGCGACAGCATGGTGGCGAGCAGGGCGGCGACCCACAGCACGCCCGGCGCCAGCTTGCGCAGCAGGTCGGGTTCGGGACCGATACCGAGCGGGAAGAGGCTGACCACGATGACGAAGAAAAACAGCGCGGAGACGATATCGGCCTGGCGGCGCATGGCCAGCTTGAGGTCGCGGGCGACGACGGCGAGGATGATTTTCAGCATGCCGCTTCAGCTCAGCTTGAGTTCGCGCACCGTGCCGGCGGGAATGCCGACCAGCTGATGCGTGGTCATCACGGCCAGGCCGCCGCGCTGCAGGTGACCGGAAATGATGCCGGCCAGCCAGTCTACGGCGGCTACATCGAGAGCGACGAAGGGTTCGTCGAGTACCCACAGGGGGCGGCGCTCCTTGACCAAGCGGGCCAGTGCGACGCGGCGTTTCTGGCCTTGCGACAGGTATTTGCAGGCGAGATCCTCGCGCCCGGCGAGGCCGACCTGTTCCAGTGCGTCGAGCGCATCGTCCTCGGAAAGCGCCTCGTCGGCCAGGTGGGCCGAGGCCAGCAGGTTCTCGAGCGGAGTCAGTTCTTCCTTGATGGCGTTGAGGTGACCGAGATAGCAGAGGTCGGCACGGAATTCGTCGCCGCCGCTGCGGATGGATTTTCCTTTCCAGCGAATCTCGCCGGCCTCGGGCGGCAACAGGCCGATGATCATGCGCAGCAGGCTGGTTTTGCCGGCGCCGTTGCGGCCTTGCAGGTAAAGCAGTTCTCCGGCTTCCAGCTGGAAGCCGAGGCCTGCGAACAGGCGGCGCTCGCCGCGCACGCATTCCAGATTGTCAGCTTCAAGCATCAGGGGGAAAACCGAAAGAAATCAGGGGCAAATTATGAACGCGGAAGTGTAGCGGCAGATTGATGATCATCAAACAAAAACGGGCAGAAAAAACGGGGGCGTTGCCCCCGTTTTTCGGCCGGGAGGTGGATCACTTTTTCTCGAAAGGTGTCGGACGCGGCGTGAGATCGGAAGAGGGCGGCAGAATGGGCAGCTTGAAGTTCGGCTGGTCGCCGGTGAGTGTTTTCAGGAAGGCAACGACCTTGGCGTTTTCTTCGGCCGTGAACTTCTTGCCGAGTTGAATGCGGGCCATGGTATCGACGGCTTCGGGCAGGGTGTTGGCAGCGCCGTCATGGAAGTACGGATAGGTCATTTCGACGTTGCGCAAGGTCGGCACCTTGAAGTTGAACCGGTCGGCATCCTTGCCGGTCACCGCCGAGCGCCCTTCGGCCGGGCTGGAAGCCTTGTACGGTTCAACCTGGCCCATCTTCTGGAAGGAGTTTCCGCCAACCGCCGGGCCGTTGTGGCAGGCGACGCAACCGGTTTCCTTGAACAGCTTGTAGCCTTCCAGTTCGTTCTTGGTCAGGGCTTTCTTGTCGCCTTTCAACCATTTATCGAAACGGGAGTTCGGGGTGACCAGCGTTTCCTCGAAGGCGGCGATGGCCTTGGTGACCATGTCGATGTCGATCTGTTCCTTGCCGAAGGCCTTCTTGAAGTCGGCAACATAGCCGGGAATGGATTGCAGCACGTTGATGGCCAGGGTGTGGGTGAAGGCCATTTCGCCCGGGTTGGCGATCGGGCCACCGGCCTGGGCCTTGAGGTCGGCAGCGCGGCCGTCCCAGAATTGGGCGAGATTGAGGCTGGAGTTCAGCACGGTCGGGGCGTTGATCGGGCCTTCCTGCCAGTTGTGGCCGATCGAGGTCTTGATGTTGTCGGTGCCACCCATCGACAGGTTGTGGCAGGAGTTGCACGAAATGAAGCCGGATTTCGACAGGCGCGGGTCGAAGTAAAGTTTCTTGCCCAGCTCGACCAATGCCGGATTACTGACCTTGGCGGCCTGGATGGGCTGGATCGGTTCCTGGTTGGCGGCCTGCGCGGAAACATGCAGGGCGATCCCGGTAAGAACGATCAGGGCGCTGAGCTTAAGGCGGTGTTTCATCGTTTTTTCTCCCTCGTTTGAAAAACTTGATGTCCGGATTTTCTCCTCGTGGGTTATGATGGTGTTGATCTAAGTCAATGATTTTTATATGTATTTATAATAGAGGCTATAGTTAGGCCCTATAGCTGAAGTGGGCTTTACCCGAGCCCGCACTTTGGGAGAATCGCATGACATTGACCGAATTGCGCTACATCGTGGCCCTGGCCCAGGATGGAAATTTTAGTCGGGCGGCAGAACGTTGTTCCGTCAGCCAGCCGACCTTGAGTGTCGCCATTGCGCGCCTCGAAGATGAATTGGGCGTGCAGTTGTTCGAACGCGGCAAGGGTTTCGTCAGCCCGAGCGCGGTGGGTATCCGGGTGGTCGAGCAGGCGCAGCGGACGCTCGAGGAGGCGGAGCAGGTGCGCCAGATTGCGATGTGGGGACGCAACCAGTTGCAGGGGCCGTTGCGCCTCGGGGTCATCCATACGATAGGCCCCTACCTGCTTCCCTTGTTGATTCAGTCGTTACGCCGCCTGGCCCCCGAGATGCCGCTGGCCATCGAGGAGAACATGACCGCCAGCCTGGCCGAGATGTTACGCGACAACGAAATCGATGTCGCCATCCTGGCGCTTCCGTTCGAGATGCCCGGCGTTGTCACCCGCGCGGTGTATGACGAAGCTTTCAAGGTCATCGTTCCGCGCGGTCATGCCTGGGAATCCAAGCAAGTCATCCTGCCGGAGGAGGTCGCGGGCGACGAAGTCCTGTTGCTCAAGGCCGGCAACTGCTTCCGCGACCAGGTGCTGGGGGCCTGTCCGCAGGTCAGCAGCCCGGAAACGGGCATCCGTCTCGGGCATTCGATCGGTACCATCCGCTGCATGGTGGCTTCGGGGCTGGGGGTTTCCGTGCTACCCGACAGCGCGTTGCAATACCCGTACAGCAACGATTTGATCAGCGTGATCCCGTTTGCGCCGCCGGCACCGTCGCGTCGCGTCGCGCTCGCCTGGCGGGCCGGGTTTGTCCGGCCGCGCGCGATTGATGCCTTGCTGGCGGCTTTCCGCCAGCTCGAGTCGTCGGCCTATCGCCTTCTGGATTGAGCGGAAATCAGGACTTCCGCCTGGGTCTGCCGAATTCGCTGGTTCAATTCCGCCGTGCAGGCAGAGAATTCCTCGCGTAGCGCTTCGGGTACGGGGGTATTGCCGGCCTGTTTTTGGCAGATCAGTTGCGTTCCGATGGCATGGGCGCGGGCGTGGATTTCGGGGATCGCCTTGAAGGACTCGATCGCCGCGTAACGCTGACTTCCGGCACTGTTGTACCAGCGCGCAAAGCGGCAGGTCGTATGTTCCATGGCTGGAGGAGGAGTATCTCCCGTTGGGTCGTCCAGATAGGCGTGGAGGGAGCGGGTCCAGCGCTTGTGGTCCACTTCGGCGATCAGCATGGGCAGGTCTTCGCGCGACCAGTTGAAGGCAGTGCCCAGATTCCACAATT
>CALJZP010000248.1 GCA_937983545.1 uncultured Azonexus sp. | reverse complement strand
GCCGCGATATTTTTCATTGGACAGAATCGATGCTCGCTGCAGGGCCTGACGCAGGTTTTCCCGGCCAACTTTCACGATCTTGTCGCCATTCTCCGGTATTACACGCCCATAATCAGGGAAACGGCCGTCGATCAATTTTGTCGTGAAACGAACCCTAGGAAGCTTGATGCGGAGATGACTCGAACCAAAACCCAGCCTTACAAGTCCATCGGTAGATTCCAGTAAGCGTGCCAATTCCATTACCCCCTTGCGAGGCACGATGACTTGTAGGGTTTCGGAAAGATCGAATTCCGATGAAAACTCTGCCAGCGAGAGGCGATGCCCGTCCGTCGCAACGGCGCGCAGATGAGTCGCCGTCGCTTCAAGCAAAAGACCATTGAGATAATACCGAACATCCTGATTGGCCATAGCGAAGGCCGTACGATCGATGAGCCGCTTCAGTTCGCGTTCGGAAATATCGATCTCACGGTTCACCGGCACGTCTTCAAACAATGGAAAGTCCGAAGCAGGAAACGTCGTCAGGGTAAAGCGGCTGCGGCCCGACACCACCATCGCCCGCTCACCCTCCACGGAGAGTGAGATGTCGGCTCCTTCGGGAAGCGCCTTGCAGATATCAAACAGCTTACGCGCAGGCAATGTGCTCATGCCTCGTTCGGCAGCCATTATTTCCTGAGCGGATTGCAATTCGACTTCGAGATCAGTCGCCGTAAACGTGATCCTTTTTTCATCACAGTTGATGAGGATGAAACCAAGGATCGGCATAGTCTGGCGCCTTTCGACGGCTCCGATGATATTTTGCAGCGCTGTGAGCAGGGTGTCGCGAGTCAAAGAGAACTTCATGGGCATCACCTGTTTGGCGTTTTTTATATATCTTCTGATGTTGATGATTAGCGGTGGTCCGGCCTGTGGATTTTTTTAATGATTGTCTTTGTTTTCAAATTATTGCGACTGTTCTAGGCAGTGAGTGATGGCCCCGGAAAACATCTTGTCAAGCGGTGGATAACCAGTGAAGGAGAAAAGCCGTCCTGGTTTTCCAGCGGTTGTCCACAAGCTCTTTTCAGAGAGATTCAAGTATTTGTCAACTGCTCAAGGTTCGCATTAAATTAATGTAGTCTTCACCAAAGCGGGTGTCGCTTTCCTTGAGTTCGGCGACCTTTCGGCAGGCGTGAAGAACGGTTGTGTGATCGCGGCCGCCAAAGGCTTCGCCGATCTCGGGTAGACTGTGATTGGTCAATTCCTTGGCCAGCGCCATGGCCATCTGCCGCGGGCGAGTGATCGAGCGACTGCGACGAGCTGAATGTAGGTCTGAGATACGAACCTTGTAATATTCCGCAACGGTTTTCTGGATATTGTCGATCGTAACGAGCTTGTCCTGCGCCGCGATGAGGTCACGTAAGGCCTCCTTTGCCGAATCGAGCGTGACCGGTCTACCTGTGAACTGTGCGATGGCCATGACGCGGCGCAGGGCGCCCTCGAGCTCGCGAACGTGGGAGCGAATGCGTTTGGCGATGAAAAAGGCCGCAGGTTCGGGAAGCTCTATTCCGGCTTGAGAGGCCTTCTGTCGCAGAATCGCTACACGAGTCTCGAGGTCCGGCGGCTCGATGGCGACGGTAAGTCCCCAGCCAAAGCGTGATTTCAGACGCTCTTCCAAACCATCGATCTCTTTTGGATAGCGATCGCAGGTCAGAATGACCTGCTGCTGGCTTTCAAGCAAAGCATTGAAGGTATGAAAAAGCTCTTCCTGGGAGCGCTCCTTGCCTGCGAAGAACTGGATGTCATCGATGAGTAGGGCATCAACCGAACGGTAGAAACGCTTGAACTCATCGATAGTGTTGTGCTGCAAAGCCTTGATCATCCCGCCGACAAAACGCTCGGAAGGAAGGTAGATCACACGAGCATTTGGGTTTCTGGCACGGATCACGTTGCCCACGGCCTGCATCAGGTGGGTCTTGCCGAGACCGGTGCCGCCATAAATCAACAGCGGGTTGTAGGCCTGTCCTGGGTTGGTGGCAGCTTGTAGCGAGGCGGCGCGCGCAATTTGATTCGATTTGCCCTCGACAAAGTTGTCAAATGTATAATTGGCATTGAGACAACCTGCAAATTCAAGACTCAACCCGTCCGACCGTGGATCACTGAGGGGTGGGAGGACGAGGGGCGATGTCGTAGGCGATGACGAATCTGTTGTGTTGCCCCCACCGATTTTTAGCGAAAGGCGGCGCGGACTGGTAGCGGTTTGCTCTACGATGGGTACGATGATTTGAAGGCCGTTACACTTGACCCAGTCCAGGACAAAGCGATTCGGCGCGAATAAATGCAAAATCGTGCCATCGTCAACGGCCTGGAGTGGTCTGATCCAAGTATTGAAATCCCGTTCGTTGAATTCGCCGGCAAGACGGGCAACACATTCTCGCCAGAGCGGGGTAGTTGTCACGTGGCGTGCTCCAAAGGGGCTTGGCTGAACAGATTCAACACTGGCCGCCTAGTATACTCCGTAGATTGAGCTTATCCACAGGCCGATCGACAAGATTCTGATTGACATCGTGAGGCGCTACGGATAGATTTCTGCGCCTTTGACTCCGAAACATCATAGAGGCGACGGAGATCCCGTCATGAAAAGAACCTTCCAACCCAGCAAACTGCATCGCAAACGTACTCATGGCTTTCGTGCCCGTATGGCCACGCGCAGCGGGCGCAACGTGCTCAAGGCCCGCCGTACCAAGGGCCGTGCCCGTCTCACACCCTGAATATCGCGGGTCTGTCGGTTATGACCTCCCTCGCTCCGCGAGGTTGCTGAAGGCAGAGGAGTTCGCGCGTGTATTTGCGGAACCACGGCGGGTCAGTGACGACTGCCTTACGTTTCTGTGCCGTGAGAACGGAACGACGAGAGCTCGGCTCGGACTGGCCATCTCACGCAAGTGCTCATGCAAAGCCGTCGAGCGCAATCGGATCAAACGACTGGCACGCGAGAGCTTCCGACTCCATTGGAATAAACTGCCACCAGTCGACATCGTTGTGATGTGCCGTGCGTCTGCCGTAACCATCGACAACGCAACGCTCCGACAGGCCTTCGACAAACTCTGGCAGAGACTGCAGAAGCAATGGCAAAGCTCCTGATCCTCGCGATCCACGCCTACCGACTTCTGTTGAGCCCTTTCTTCGGCCAGCACTGCCGCTTCACGCCCACCTGTTCCTGCTATGCCCTCGAGGCGATGGAACGGCACGGTGCCCTGCGTGGCAGCTGGCTTACCCTGCGCCGCATCGGTCGTTGCCATCCCTTCTGCGAAGGGGGCTACGATCCCGTGCCCAACAGCGAGCTTCGCCATCATGGATAGTCTGCGCCCTTTTCTCTACGTTTCGCTCGTCTTCATCCTGTTCCTGATCTGGCAGGCCTGGAACCAGCAGTACGTCTATCCACAACGTCAGGCAGCGGAGCCCGCTGTCGAGACCGGCGCAGACCGTTCCGCCGCCGTGCCGCGCGCCGATATGCCTGAGATTGCTGCAGCGGAGCCCGCACCGCCGATTCCGGGGATCCAGGCGACAGAGGCCCAGCGTATCCATGTCGTTACCGATGTCCTCGACCTCGAGATCGATACCCGTGGTGGCGACATCGTCCGCGCGGACCTGTTGACCTATCCAGTTAGCCTCGATGCCATCGACCAACCGGTCCGCCTCTTCGACAGTGACCAACGTGCCTATGTGGCGCAATCGGGCCTGATTCACGACCAGACCGGCGCGGGGGACGAAAATGAGCGAGCGCCGAGCCATCACGCCGTCTATCGCGCCGAGGCACAGGAATTCCGTTTGGCCGAGGGCGCCGACGAACTCGTCGTGCCGTTGATCTGGACCGGCGCCAACGGCATCACCGTCACCAAGCGCTATACCTTCAAGCGCGGCGAGTTCCTGATCGATGTCGAGCATGTCGTCGAGAATGCCTCCGACCGCCCCTGGATCGGCCGCCAGTACCGACAGCTCCGCCACGGACCGACCGGCGACCGCGAGTCCTTCTTCCTCTATACCTATACCGGCGCGGCGTTTTACGATGGCAAATACACGAAACTGCCGTTCGAGGAAATGGCGGAGAAGCCGGT
>CALJZP010000247.1 GCA_937983545.1 uncultured Azonexus sp. | reverse complement strand
TGCCACCATTTGAACCGCGCCTTGTCGATCAGGGCCAGCAACTCGTCATAGCGACCCACCACCAATACCAAAAGGTCAACAGTTCGCTGTTGGCCTTTTTTCTTGCGCGCTCGCGCGCGTTCGCAAGGGCTCCTGCGGAATTCCCTCTTCCAGCCGTATCGTCTGGCCGTCTGGCGAAAGACCGGCCACACTGCGCCCAAAGCAAAGCCGCCCGCAGGCGGCTTTGACACGCTCGCTTGCCGAAAATATCAGCCCTTGACGCGGTTGCGGTACTCGCCGGTGCGGGTGTCGATTTCGATCTTGTCGCCGGTTTCACAGAAGAGCGGGACCGACACCTCGTAACCAGTGGCGATCCTGGCCGGCTTGAGCACCTTGCCCGAGGTGTCGCCGCGTACGGCCGGCTCGGTATAGGTGATCTCGCGCACTACGGTGGTAGGCAGTTCGACCGAGATGGCCTTGCCGTTGTAGAACACCACCTCGCAGGCCATGCCATCCTCGAGATAGTTAAGTGCGTCGCCCATGTTTTCCTTCTCCACCTCGTACTGGTTGTACTCGGCATCCATGAAGACATACATCGGATCGGCGAAATAGGAGTAGGTCACTTCCTTCCTTTCCAGGGTGACGACTTCGAACTTCTCATCGGCTTTGAAGACGTTCTCGCTCGGCGCATCGGTGAGGAGGTTCTTGAGCTTCATCTTGACCACGGCGGCGTTGCGGCCGGACTTGTTGTACTCGGCCTTCTGCACGACCATCGGGTCCTTGCCAATCATGACGACGTTGCCTACACGGAGTTCTTGTGCGAGTTTCATGCTGGTTCCTGCCAAAGTGGGCACCGCAATTCAAGCGGATAAAAATAACCAAAAATTATAGCCGATCGGTGCAGAATGTCACCAGCCTGGTCGTCATGTCCCCGTTGACTCTGAGCGCCGCCGCCCATGAGGCGGCGTGTTTCGCGAGGACGCCTTGCTGCGCCCAGAATGCCGTCCACGCCTTTCCCATGCCTTCGCCTCGGCTCCAAGACTCCCATAGGGCGCGCACGGCGCCGGCCGCCTCCACAGGCAGACCCCTGCAATAAAGATCGAGGAAAGCCCTCAACTTGTGCAGGTGGATTCCGTCCGCTTGGGGGTAGGGCTGCCAGACCATCGGCCGCTGTGCCCATTGCGCTCGCACGAACGAATCTTCTCCGCGCACGAAATTGCAATCGCAGGCCCACAGCAGGCGGTCGTAACGGTCCTGCTCGAGGAAGGGGATGATGCGTACTTCGAAGCCGCCCCGGCGTAACCCCTCCCCTACGGCAGGGGCAGCCTGGCCGAAGAAGGCAGCGATGGCCTCCCCTGCAACGCCTTCCGGCACCAGGCAGGTCGTCGGCACGGACTGCGTGTGCCAGCAATCGAACAGCACCTCGGCACGGCTGCCGGGATAACAGAACAGGGAAATGCGGATTTCCTCGCCATGCGGCTCGGCGAGACCGATTTCCTGCCAGAAATCCGCCTGGGCGCGGGCATCGAACTGAAAGGCCTCGCGCTGCTCGAACAAATCCCGTTCGAGCATCACGCCACCCGTGTTCGCCACGAAACCCGGAAAGAAAAAATGTTTCGTCAGCGGCAGGCGGGGGCTGGGCGAGGCTAGACCATGACATTCCCCCACCCAGCGCTCCGCGCTCAGGTATTCCAGATTGATCCAGCGCGGCTTGGACGGACATTCGGCCATCGCATGCAGATAACTCTCGGGCAACTCGCAGGCGAAGGCCTCCACGACTGCTTCCGCAGGCGCAACCGGCGGAAAAGGGTCGACCCAATGGCAAATGTCGACGTTACGGCAGCGCTGCAAGGGCCGAGCCGGCTCGATTTCCGGGCAAATGCGCTTGAAGGCCGCCAGGCCATCCACCCACAACCGGACCTGCAAACCATGTTCGTTGGCCAGCTGCCGGGCCAGGCGCCAGCAGACGCCGATGTCGCCGAAGTTGTCGACGACTTTGCAGAACACATCCCAGGTTCTCGGCTTCACGATTTATCTTGTTGTTATGCAATGATAATTTTGCAATGCATGGAGACCCTCCCGGCCCGGCACTCAAGCTTGTCCGTCCGCTGACGTAATTATAACGACCGGACATGACAGGATTTTTTCTGCCGATGCTGCAGCGCCCGTTGCCTTCACTCGATTCCTGGGTCAGCTATCTTCGCCAAGCGGATATACCCGTCTTGAAGCGGACGGGGCGGGAACTGTCACGCCTGAGGCAAAACGAGGAAAACGTCACCGGACGACAACTCGCCGGCATCATCCTGTTCGATCCCTTGATGGCCTTGCGCCTGCTGGCCTATCTCGAAGCGCACCGGAGGAAAAGCCAGACCACCGACATCACGACGATCGACCGTGCCGTCATGATGATCGGGGTCACGCCGTTCTTCGCAGAATTCGACCGGCTGCCGCTCGTGGAGGAGAAGCTGAAGGATCATCCGCAGGCCCTCATCGGTCTCTTGCGCGTGATCTCCCGCGCGCGTCAGGCTTCTCTGTTCGCGCGCGACTGGGCGGTGCTGCGTCACGACCTCGATGTCGAGGAGATCACCGTCGCTGCGCTGCTGCACGACACGGCGGAAATCCTGCTGTGGTGTTTCGCCCCGACCCTGATGCTGGACATCCGTGCCATGCTGGCGGCACGGCAGGGTATGCGCAGCGCCGCCGCGCAGCAGGCCGTGCTCGGCATCCGCATCGTCGATCTGCAACTCGCCCTGGCCGGCGCGTGGCATCTGCCGGCCCTGCTGCAGACGCTGATGGACGATCATCACGCCGAACATCCGCGCGTGCGTACCGTCATCCACGCCGTCAATCTGGCGCGGCATGCCGCGAATGGCTGGAACGATCCGGCCATTCCCGACGACCTGGCCGAGATCGGCAAGCTACTGAACCTGTCCGCAGAGGCGCTGCTGGAACGGCTGCGCCGGCTGACCGACATTCCGGCGCCATCCCCGCCCACCGAGGGGCTGCCGGGGGTCTGAACAGCTTGCCGCCGCAGTCGTTTAGAATAGCCGCGGACTGTC
>CALJZP010000246.1 GCA_937983545.1 uncultured Azonexus sp. | reverse complement strand
ATCGACGCCGCGCAGTTCTTCCTCGCCCACCGAGAAGGCGACGACCGGCACATCGGTGGCCTTCAGGCCGGCGTTGCCCAGTTCCTTGTAGAAGGGCACGTTGGAGTCGCCGTTGATGGTGGAGACGACGGCGGTCTTTTTGCCTTCACCGGCGAACTTCTTGATCTTGGCGATGATGGTCTGGTAGTCGCTATGACCGAAGGGGGTGTACTCCTCCATGATGTCGGCTTCGGCAACGCCCTTGGACTTCAGGAAGGCACGCAGGATCTTGTTGGTGGTGCGCGGATAGACGTAGTCGGTGCCGAGCAGCACGAAGCGCTTGGCTTCGCCGCCGTCCTTGGACATCAGGTATTCGACGGCCGGGATGGCTTGCTGGTTGGGCGCGGCGCCGGTGTAGAAGACGTTCTTTTCAAGTTCCTCGCCCTCGTACTGGACCGGGTAGAAGAGCAGGCCGTTCAGTTCCTTGTAGACCGGCAGCACGGACTTGCGGGACACCGAGGTCCAGCAGCCGAAGGTGACGGCAACCTTGTCCTTGGTCAGCAGCTGGCGGGCCTTTTCGGCGAACAGCGGCCAGTTGGAGGCCGGGTCGACGACCACCGGCTCGAGCTTCTTGCCCATCACGCCACCGGCCTTGTTGATTTCCTCGATGGTCATCAACGCCGTTTCCTTCAGCGCGGTTTCGGAAATCGCCATGGTGCCGGACAGGGAGTGCAGGATGCCGACCTTGATGGTGTCGGCGGCATGGGCGGTCATGCCGATGGAGGACAACGCGGCGGCCAGAACGGTGGCCTTGATGAAGTTGCGGCGATTGCTCATGGAAGCTCCTCGAAGGTAAGGGAATCTGGGCTGCGTTTGCTGCAGTGCAACGTCAGATTAAGGAGCGGCCGATAAAGCGGAAATACGTTGAATTGCGTAGGCGCGATACAGGTTCAATTGCTGCGCATTTTTCCCAGCGCCAGATTTGCCGCGGCCGTGCGCGTTTCAACGCCGAGTTTCTCGAAAATGTGTTCGAGATGCTTGTTGACCGTGCGCGGACTGCTGCCGAGGATGTCGCCAATGTCCTTGCTGGTCTTGCCCTGTACGACCCAGTAGAGCACCTCGGCTTCGCGCTGGGTCAAGCGGAAGGCGGCGATCAGCGACTCGACGGCCGAGGCGTCGTTGTCCTCCCGTAGTACGACCAGCCATTCATCGTCGCCGGTCTGGTCGTGGAACGAGGCGAGCAGGCGCTTGTTGCCCTCGGCGACCAGCAGCTGGCCGGGTTCGCGGTTGTCGCTGCGCGCCCGCAGGGCGGCGGCGATCCAGGCCAGCAGTTCCTCGGGGGCGACGGTTTCGGGATTGCCGAAGTAGGCGTTGAGCAGCTTGCGCGCCAACGGCGTCTGCCAGACGACGCGGCTGTCGGCGGCGCGTACGGCGACCGTGGCCTGGCCGAAGGCATCGAGCGCGCTGCGCGCCTGGCGCATCTGGCGGGCGTTGGCCATGTGCGCGGCGATGCGCGCCAGCACCTCGGCCGGGCGGATGGGCTTGGTCACGTAGTCGGCGCCGCCAGCTGCGAAGGCGGCGACGACGTGCTCGGTTTCGGTCAGCCCGGTCATGAAGATGATGGGAATGTGTTGTGTCGAGAAGTCGGCCTTCAACCGGCGTGCGACCTCGAAGCCATCGATGCCCGGCATCACGGCGTCGAGCAGGATGACGTCGGGCAGGCTCTGGCGGGCGCGTTGCAGCGCCGCCTCGCCATGCGTCGCGACGAGCACCGTGTAGCCGGTGTCATCGAGCGCATCGTGAAGCAGGGAAAGGTTTTCCGGTACGTCATCCACGATCAGGACAATGTCCGAAATAGTGCGGTCAACGGGCGACATCGCGCATTTTCCTGAGAATTTCCTTCATGGCGTCAAACTGGAATTGTCGCGCAAGATCGCGCAGGACACGGACGAATTCGCCATGCACGGGATCGGCGCGCTCGATTTCGGCGAGCTTGTTGAGGATGCCGCGCAGGTAACCGAGGTTGATCAGCTCGTCGAGCGCCATCAGTTCGGCCTCGGCCGGCGGCACCAGCGGTGGCGGCTCGGCGGCGGGCGCCGGCCCGGCGGCCGGTGGTTCGCCGGTAACCCAGTCGAGCTGCAGGGTCCGCCCCAGCCAGTCGAGCAGTTCGGCGAGCTTGAAGGGTTTGACGATGAAGTTGTCGGGCGTGATGCCGACATCGTTGTCGAGGTTCTTGTCGAAGGCATTGGCCGAGAGCACGGCGATCTGCACGCCCAGGGTGCCCACGCCGAGGCCCTGCTGGCGCAGGCGGCGGATGGTTTCCCAGCCGTCGATGCCGGGCATGCCGAGATCCATGAAAATCAGGTGCGGCAGGAAACGCGGTACGGCGGCCAGGGCTTCGTAGCCGCTCGCGACCTGTTCGACGATGAAGCCCAAGGGTTCGAGCACGTTCTGCAGCAGGTCGCGGTCGTCCTTTTCGTTATCGACGACGAGGATGCGCTTGCGCGGGCCGGCGTAGCCGACACGGTTGAGCTTGGGCAGTTCGCGCGCGGCCACGGCCGAATGCACCTGCGGCAGGAAGAGGCGGATGCGGAACTGCGTGCCTTCGTGGAGGGTGCTCGAAACCTGCATCTCGCCGCCCATCAGGTCGGTGAGCATGCGGGCGATGGTCAGGCCGACGCCGCTGCCGCCGGCCTGTGCCGTGCTGCCGCGGGTGAAGGGTTCGAATATGCGCGCCATGTCCTCGGGCGGGATGCCCGGCCCGGTATCGCGGATTTCGAAAATCGCCATGTCGCGACGGAACTCGACGACGAAGGTGATGCCGCCGCGTACCGTGAATTTGACGGCATTGCCGAGGACGTTGATCAGGATCTGGCGCAGGCGCTTCTCGTCGGCGCGCACCACCGCCGGCAGTTCGCCGGCCGGGCGGTAGTCGAAGCTCAGGCCCTTGTTGCGCGCCTGCAGCTCGAACATGCCGACGATCTGCTGCATCAGTTCGGGCAGGTCGAGCGCCTTGACCTCCAGCGTCAGCTTGCCGCCTTCGATGCGCGCGATGTCGAGCGTGCCTTCGATCACCGACAGCAGGTGGTCGCCGGATTTGCGGATGACGCTGACCGCCTGCTTGCGCTTGGGCGGAATGTCCTCGTCGGCGGCGAGAATCTGCGCATAGCCGAGGATGCTGTTGAGCGGCGTGCGCAGCTCGTGGCTGATCGCCGTGATATAGCGGCTCTTGGCCAGGTTGGCCTGCTCGGCGACGACCTTGGCCTGCTGCAGCGCCGCATCGGTACGCCGGTGCGATTCGATTTCCTGCACCAGCAGCTGCGTCTGGCGGTTCGATTCCTCCTGCGCGACGCGCCGGCTTTCCTGCGTCAGCACCATCCACCAGGCGATCACCCCGGCGAGCAGCAGCAGCGCCGCATAGGTCTTGATGAAGCTGTCCTGCAGGCGGTCGACGATGGCCGGTGCCGCGTCGCCCAGCGCCAGCAGCTCGTGGGTATAGAGCACGCCGAGCACCAGCCCGAGCACGGGCGCGATGCCGGCCATCAGCAGCAGGTAATGGCTGAGGCCGGTGTCGAGATAGGGCTGGATGAAACGCGGCAGCACGCAACGCAGCAGGCCGTGCCACTGCGCGTCGAGACTGGCCTGCGGTTTGCAGAGATCGTGACAGCGGGCATCGAGCGTGCAGCACAGCGAGCAGATGGGCGCTTCATAGGCCGGGCAATGCGCCATGTCCTCGGCTTCGTAAGCGTGCTCGCAAATGGCGCATTTCTGCGTGCCGACTGCGGATTGTACGGGCGGCCGTGCCAGGTAGTAACGCCCCGCGGTCGACCAGGCGATCAGCGGCGAAACCAGAAACGCCGCGGCCAGCGCGACGAAGGGCGCATAGGGCTGCAGGCCGCTGCCGAAGAAACCGGCGAAGGTGCACACCGAAAGCAGCGAGGCCACGGCCATCGCGCCGACGCCGACCGGGTTGATGTCGTAAAGATGGCTGCGTTTGAATTCCAGCCCGCGCGGCGACAGGCCGAGCGGCTTGTTGATGACCAGATCGGCGACCACCGCCGCCATCCACGAAATCGCCACATTCGAATACAGTCCGAGCACCTGGCCGAGCGCCTGGAAGACGTTGAGCTCCATCAGCAGCAGCGCGATCAGCGTGTTGAACACCACCCAGACAACGCGGCCGGGGTGGCTGTGCGTGAGCCGTGCGAAGAAATTCGACCAGGCCAGCGAACCGGCGTAGGCGTTGGTGACGTTGATCTTGAGCTGCGAGACGATCACGAACAGCGCCGTCGCCGCAATCGCCAGCGTCGTGTTGCTGAATACGTGCGAGAAGCCGATCAGGTACATCTGGTTGGGATCGACCGCCTTGTCCGCCGGGCCGCCGTTGCGCAGCACCAGCCAGGCCAGCAGCGCACCGCCGAGCATTTTCAGGATGCCGGGGAGTACCCAGCCCGGGCCGCCGACGATGACGCCGAACCACCAGCGGCGGGTGTTTCCCGGTGTTTTCTCCGGCATGAAGCGCAGATAATCGACCTGTTCGGCCATCTGCGTGACCAGCGCGATGCCGACCGTCAGCGCTGCCCCGAAGAGATGCGGGTTGAAGTCGCTGCTGCCGCCCTGGGTGCCCCCGTATTGCCATAAGCCGCTCAGAGCCTGCGGCTCCTCGATGAACACGAAGGCATAGGGCAGGATGAGCAGGAAAATCCACACGGGCTGGGTCCACGCCTGCAGCTTGCTGATCGCCGTCACCCCGTGCGTCACCAGCGGAATCACCACCAGTGCGCAGACCAGATAGCCCCAGGCCGGCGGCAGGCCGAAGGCGAGCTCAAGGGCATAGGCCATGATCGCCGCCTCGAGCGCGAAGAAGATGAAGGTGAAGCTGGCGTAGATCAGCGAGGTAATCGTCGAGCCGATGTAACCGAAGCCGGCGCCGCGCGTCAGCAGATCCATGTCCAGCCCGTGCCGCGCTGCGGTGATGCTGATCGGCAGGCCGAGCAGGAAGATGATCAGGCCGGTCGCGACGATCGCCCAGAGTGCATTGAGAAAGCCGGACTGGACAAGCATGGTCGCCCCAACCGCTTCGAGTACGAGAAACGAGGCGGCGCCGAAGGCCGTATTGGCGACGCGCATTTCCGACCATTTGCGGAAACTGCGGGGGGTAAAACGCAGGGCGTAGTCTTCCAGCGTTTCGTTGGCGACCCAGGTGTTGTAGTCGCGGCGGATTTTGACGACACGCTGCGAGGCGGTTCCGGTTTCAGGATTCATGAAGGGCCCGACAGCCTTCGGGTGACAAAAAATTGGGGGAGCACGCGGCTCCCCCAATTCGATTCAAAGCGTTTTGTGCAGTGTATCAGGCGAAATTGGCTTCGGCGAACGACCAGTTGACCAGATTGTTCAGGAAGGTTTCGACGAACTTCGGACGCAGGTTGCGGTAGTCGATGTAGTAGGCGTGTTCCCAGACGTCGACGCAGAGCAGTGCCTTGTCGCCGGTGGTCAGCGGGGTGCCGGCGGCGCCCATGTTGACGATGTCGACGGAACCGTCGGCCTTCTTGACCAGCCAGGTCCAGCCGGAACCGAAGTTGCCGACGGCGGAAGCCTGGAAGGCGGCCTTGAAGGCATCCAGCGAACCCCACTTGGCGTCGATGGCAGCGGCCAGGGCGCCGGTCGGGGCACCGCCGCCGTTCGGCTTCATGCAGTTCCAGAAGAAGGTGTGGTTCCAGACCTGGGCGGCGTTGTTGTAGATACCGCCGGCCGGTGCCTTCTTGACGATGGCTTCGAGGTCGAGGGCTTCGTACTCGGTGCCCTTGATCAGGTTGTTCAGGTTAACGACGTAGGCGTTATGGTGCTTGCTGTAGTGGTAGTCGAAGGTCTCGGCAGACATGTGCGGAGCCAGGGCGTCCTTGGCGTACGGCAGCTGGGGCAGTTGATGTTCCATGGGTATTCTCCGTTGTATTTGAGGGGTGAAACGAAAATTCTAGTCAGCTTCCGGTGCCGCGACAACCCGATCCACCGTTGCCGTGGCGGCGCCTTGGGCAAAACTCAAGCGAAGGGTGTCACCGGGTGTCAAATCGATGGCGTTTCGGACTGCGCGACCGTCCGGGCCGATGGCCAGCACGTAACCGCGTTGCAGAACGGCGTGCGGGTCCAGCTGCTTCAGACCGCTGGCGAGTGAATTAAGTTTCCCGGAATAGTCGGAAATTTGCCAGGCGACCTGTTTGCCGAGTCGGTAGCGGGCATGTTTGATCTGGTCGTCCAGTCGATCCAGGCGCGGGCGCGCGCTCAGCTGGCGCTGCTGCAGGGCGTCGGTCAGCAGGTGCAGGCGGCCGATTTTGCCTTGCCAGGCCTGCGCCAGCCGCTTGCCGAGCATGCCGACTTCCTGCCGGCGCTGGCGCAGGCGGTCGGCCGGATGGGTCAATCGGGAACCCAGCCAGTCCAGCTGTTGGTGAAGATCGGCCAGGGATCGCCCGGTATGTCGCTGCAACTGGGTTTCGAGCCGTTCCAGGTGGGCGAGCAGCGCGTCGCGGTCGGGGCTGACCAGTTCGGCCGCGGCGGTGGGCGTCGGGGCGCGCAGATCGGCCGCGAAATCGGCAATGGTGAAGTCGGTTTCGTGGCCGACGCCGGAAACGACCGGAATCTTGGAGGCGCGTATGGCGCGGGCGACGCATTCTTCGTTGAACGACCAGAGGTCTTCGATGCTGCCGCCACCCCGACACAGGATCGTGACATCGCAATCGCTGGCGCCGGCTTGCGCGACGGCTTCGGCGA
>CALJZP010000245.1 GCA_937983545.1 uncultured Azonexus sp. | reverse complement strand
GCCGACCTGACGCGCGAGGAGCATCGGACCAAGGTAATGGCGATGATCGGTTCGTCGATCGGCCTGGTCTTTGCGTTGTCGCTGGTGGGCGCGCCGATTCTCTATGGCTGGATCGGCATGTCCGGGCTGTTCATCATGACCGGCGTGCTGGCCCTGGCGGCCATCGTCCTGTTGCTCAAGGCCGTGCCAGCGGCCCCGGCGCCGCAGGGCCACGAAAAGCTGCCGCTGCGCCGGGTGATTTTCGATATCGATCTGCTGCGCCTGAATGCCGGCATCTTCACGCTGCACATGGTGCAGATGGCCATGTTCGTCGTCCTGCCGCACGCGCTGGTCGATCATGGCGGGCTGGCCGCCGCATCGCACTGGAAGGTCTATTTGCCGGCCGTGCTGGCGTCCTTCGTCATCATGGTGCCGGCCATCATCGCCGCCGAACGCAAGGACAAGATGCGCCCCATCTTCATCGCCGCCGTCGGTCTGCTGGTCGTGGTCCAGGCTGGCCTTTTCCTGCTGCACGAAAGCCTGTGGTCCCTGGCACTGTGGCTGCTCCTTTTCTTCGTCGCCTTCAACGTGCTGGAAGCGACGCTGCCATCGCTGGTCTCGCGGACTGCGCCGCCGTCGGCCAAGGGAGCGGCACTGGGCGTTTACAACACCACCCAGGCGATGGGGCTTTTCATCGGCGGTGCGCTGGGCGGGTATATTGCGCAGCATTTCGGCGATAATGCTGTTTTTGCTGCCTGTACCGGTCTGGTCCTGATCTGGCTGGCGGTGGCGAGTACCATGAATTTTCCGCAGCGGCGCCAGCCGGCCGGTGCGGCACCCTCTGTTTATGCCAGTAGACAATAAATAGTGTCAGTTATATACCCAATAAATCAATTGGTTATAAATTCACTATGGACAATATTTTTTGTCAGTTTTACGGGGTTCTTGTCTTGCTTTGATTTCGTGGACAATTTTTTTGTCAGTCTGCGAGTGATGCAGATCGGCGTACTCGCCGGCCAAGATACTAAAACTTATTGTCAGCACAAGTGATGTTGCTGGGCAAGGCTTGGGAGGCAGAGTGTGCTTGGATAAAATGCTCGCATGCCTAAATCCTTACCCTTGACGACTCCATTGCTCAATCGCTTACGTGCGGCCGCAGCACTGATTCCAATTATCGAGTCAGGTCTATCGGATAGGACGCTCTCACAGGAGCGGGCAGCATTGATGGCTTCGTTTTGTGAATGGGCGAATACGGTTGAGACGACGACCCCTGAAGAGTTAAGGCTGGCCGAAACAGTGGGGCAGGGATTAATTCGGTTACAAGGCCTTTTAATGCTTCGTTAGTCGCTGCGACAAAGCTTGGCGAGTTTGCCTAACAGGAGTCGGCTGTGTCTGGCAGAATTCAGCCTCGCGGATGAATGCTTACGAGCATTTTCCGAAGACAGTGATGATTTGTACGGAACAGACTGTTAAACCAGTTCGATTGGAACCTCAATTAGATTACGGGCAACACATATACCGTCTTTGACGACATAGCATTCAACGTAATGTTCTCCGCCAAAGCTGGTGGTTTCAACTCGTTTCAACAACCCTCCGTCAGGGAGAATTTGGCCGCGAATCTGGCTTTTTCGTTCTGCTATTGTGCCCACATTCCGTACCTTCCAGAACACTTGATAGGGCTGGGGTACGTTGCAAGAAACAACGTTAAACGTCAGGTTGCGGCCTAGTTTCAACCAAGGGAAAACCCCTTCTAAGAAGCGATAGCGCTTTTCCTCTTTCCCCGCGTAGCCGACACTGCACTCAGTGTCCAAGTCGTACTGAATGTCGACCGGATACTTGTCCTCGATGAATTCCTCTGTCGAAACTCGCTGTGTGGTTTCCGCAAAGGCTTTGGCAACTTGCTCTGTGGCAGCAGGGAATCGGCGACCAAAAACTTCTTTCCAGAGCTTTACCTTTTTAGGTTCCTTTTCTTCATCGATGGCATCCTGGCATTTTGTGGCAGCTTTTTTTGCCTTTCGCTGAAACTTACCTTGTGTTTTGACGTGAGACAGACTCCCCGGTGCTTTCCAATACTCTTGCTCTGGCTGATTGGCTAGATACGAAAAGACGTCCTTCATAAGGTCCGGGTACGCCGCATACGATTTGTCGTTGTAAGAGCTATTGCTCTTGAAAAAGTTGTATGCCAGCGTATCGATTAGCATCCCACTCATTGGCGCGCCATTGTGGTTTTTCCAAGAGCGAAGCATCTTGCAGGCGTGCTTCAAATTTCGGTTGGAATCCTTGTTTTGAGTGTTCAGAGTGTCAATTTCAGCACGTGGATTGCAGTAATTGTCCCAAGTCCCGTTGTTGTGAGTATCCCCATACCGATATCGGCCGTCGTCCTGCTTGAAGGCAGGAAGAACTTCAACCCGGTATTTGGCGAAGTCGACGACGACCACCTGTCCATCGCCCTTAATTTTAGTGTTTGGGTAAGTTTTCTTTAGGGAGTCCCTGACTTCTTGAAGAAGTTGAGATGGCCCATTCCCTTTTACTTTCGAAAGTCGGTCATAGACCGTCTGAGGCAACTCAAACACCATATCCAAGTCGCTAACATCTCGAATGGCAGTATTGCGCCCATAAGAACCAACTTGAAGGCAGTGGGTGCTATCGGAGTCGATGTCCCAAAAGTCCTTGTTCAGTCGCTTGGTGATTTGGCCATATGAAGTGGAAATTGCATCGCTGTTCGTGACCGCGATATTTTGGCGAAATTGCTTAAAGAGGGATGCTGACAACGGATAACCTCTCAAGAAGCAATTTTGCAGATGCTAGGAAAGCCACTGCAGCAGCCAATGGCCACCAGAATGGCAATAACTAGAAGCACTGAGACACTAAATGACAGTGGAACCATGTCACGCAAAAATTTGAAGTGTTTTTGCTCATCTATCCACTCGATTTGCTGCTGCCAGAAGAATTTGAAATGAGCGTACCAATCGCTGAGAAAAATCTGTTTAGATACGGTGACGTTCAAGTATTGGTCGCACAACAGCTTGTGAGCATCTAATAACGGTGTGAAGTCAGAATTGTCAGGCATCGACTGAACTCGGTAATACAGTGCTCTTAGATCGTGAAAACACCTCGTCAATTCCTTCCCCGCTTCGTCGTATTTCCCCTTGTCTTGCTGATAGAAGCCAATGTAGAGGGTTGTGATACCAAAAAGCACCATGATTGCCCCGACATGGGTTGCTGAGAAGGATGGTACGAATAAGGCGTAAATGCCGACGGCCAGCGAGATGAAGCTGAGCCAGCCTGGAGCTTTCTCAACGAGGTCAAAGGTTGCGAAATTTCGCTTTGCCCCAAATCCGCAGTTGTATCCGGTTTCGGCAATCATCTTTAAAAGGTTGGCTTTTGTCACTTATGCTCAGTTGCAACTTGATTAAGTTAATAGGTGGTTTCCCAAAGAGATAGGGCGAATGGGAGCTGTCATTGGGGCAAGTCTAGCGTAAATGCTCAGGTGCTATCCCTGTAATCCGAATTTAGCCATGAACTCCGCTTCGGTAAGATCATGAGTTTCACCGGCAAATGCGTAGTAGTCCGGCTTTTTGTCGATGAAGAACTGGTGATCGAATTCCAACCCATCGGTCTCGTCCAAGATGCCTGCCATCAGCACGTAGCGCCCAACCGCTTTCAGGCGGTAGAACAAGTGGCTGCCACACCTCTTGCAGAATCCTCTTTGCGCCCAGGGTGAGGAGTCATAAACCTGGATTAACTCTTCGTTGGTGAATTCCACTTCACTGCCACCATTGATCCCGATTTGGGGGCCGCCATGCCAGCGGCGGCACATCTCACAATGGCATGCACCGACTTTATTGGTGACCTGTTTTGCCTTTACGTGCACGGCCCCACAAAGGCACTTACCTGTCAGGTATTTTGTCTCGTTCATGGCTGTCTCCTAGAAGCGAGAAAACACGTTGATCAACATCTCACGCATCGCCGGCGGAATATCTGCGGGCACACTCGAATCAGTTATCTGTGAAATGGGATCGTCCGTGTTTTCCCAATCCGGATTTAGTAGAAAGGACGTGCCGATCGCGACATGGTCATAGCCAAGGTCGAACGCAGCTTTGACATCGGATTTGCTACGGATTTTTCCGACGCCTACCAATGGCTTCCGGCTAGCGATGTGGTCGAGGAGTGCTTTCGCTATAACCGTGTTGCCGAAGTAGGAGGTTCGATCATAACGATCGAGTGATACGTGGAGATAGTCGATCTCGGAGGAGCAAAGCAGGTCCAGTAAAGAGAATGTGTGTGCCAAGCGCAGTCCTCCTTCTTCGAGTTCTTCCGGAGAGAAGCGATATCCAATGATGAATTGAGGGGCGCCAGAGTCGTGCCGGGCTTTTTCAACTGCAGTCACGAGGCGCTTCACGAACAGCAGACGGTCAACGCCATACTCATCGTTGCGATGGTTCGTGAGGGGGGAGACAAATTGTTGGGGGAGATAGGTGTTTGCTCCGTGGATTTCCAAACCCTCAAATCCCGCCTTGATCGCACGAATGGTCACGTCGTAATAGGAATTAATGATGTCTCCTATTTCATCGCGATTGAGTTCTCGCGGTGTTTTGTAGCCTTCTCGCTCGGGCTTGATTGCACTGGCTGAAACGATGTCAATTGCAGTATTGGCTTGCATTTCAGGGGAGACCATCCGACCGGGCGAATGCACCTGGAGAATGGCCTGAGCGCCGCCTTGATGAATGGCGTCCGAAAGCGAGCGAAGCGAATCCAAATAGTCATCGCTGCCTGCAAAGAACTGGTTGGTGAAGCTTTGATGGTTCTTCTGCAGGAATGTACAGGCTGTAACGACATAGTCGGCGTTGTGCGCCCTGTTGCGATAGTAACGGAGCTCGTTATTTGAGACCGTTAGATCTGGGTTGCTACTCCAAGTCGTCATTGGGGCCATAAAAATAGCGTTGCTTTTCATATGAAACCTACTCAACAGTGAAAGATGGATTTATTCTTGCACTGTTCAGTATTTTGTTACATTGAAGTTTGCAATAACATATCGTTACTAAAAAGCGAACGAACTCCCAATATGAACCTACATCATCTGTCGTTGTTTACTCAGGTGGTCCTTGATGGTGGCTTTACTTCGGCAGCCAAGAGTCTTCATTTGCCCAAGTCCGCCGTAAGTACGGCAATCGCCAGATTAGAGGCTGATCTGGGGGTGCGCTTGTTGAATCGAACTAGCCGTACGATGAGCCTGACCGAAGAGGGGGCAGCACTGTTCGCACATGCATCACCAGCATTGGACGCCCTTAAGGAGTCAGAGCAGGTGATATCAGAGATGCGGGGTGCATTAAGAGGGCGTATCCGGATTACTGCTTCGGCAGGGCTTGGTGCCTATATGTTGGAACCGATCATTTCCAAATTTTTGATCGACAACCCTGAAACAAGCATTGATGCCGTTTTTACGATGCGCAAAGTCGACTTGGTTGGCGAGGGGTTCGATCTGGCGATACGGGCCGGCGAGTTAGCGAATGACGATTTGATTGCAAAGAAGCTCGGCCACGGTGAGGCAGGGCTTTATGCTTCTCCCCGCTTTTTGGAAAAGAGGGGGCCTTTGAACGATTTAAGTGATCTGAACAAGATTGATTTCGTCATCTTGAGCTTTGGTCAGAATCAAGGATCCACTGTGTCGCTCCAGGGGCCGCAGGGAGTGGAGCAGGTGTCGGTGCGCCCCAGGGTGCTATGCGACCACTATCCGGTTGCCGTTAGAGCAGTTGCTGATGGAGTTGGCATAGGCATACTTCCAGATATGCTTTGCCAGGCAGAGGTAGCCTCGGGACAGTTGGTGCGAGTTCTTCCAAGCTATTCGATCCCTGGAAAGCCTATCTACTTGGTTTACCCTCGTAGCCGATATGTGCCAAGGCGAGTATTGGCATTTAGGGATGCCATTTTGGCTCGGTAACGAGCAATCTGGCAAAGGCCTTGGCCTCTCTATGTGTGCTCAATGAAGCCTGGGTGTTTTTTTCATTGCTGTTCATTGTCGTAAAAACGGCAATTGCTGTTTTTCATAGGCAATTACAGCAACCATCTCTATGGCATAGTGGTTGGCGGAGTTCGCTGACAATTAAATTTTCCGGGGGGGGGAATGGGCAAAGTTATCTACCTTACAGGGTCTCCTGCAAGCGGAAAGTCTTCTTTGTGTGAGCTTTTGGAGACATCAATAGCCAATTTGCAGGCGTATTCATACAGCAAGCTACTTCGGGATTATTTGAACCGGCGTAGCGACAAGCCTATCGATGAGTCGGGGATTCGTCAGCACTCTGCTCAAGTGGTGACGCGGGATGATGTTGATGCTGTGGATCGATGGCTAATTGAAGAGGTTCAGACTCGACGGAGCGAACGCCATTTGGTCATTGATAGTCACCCCGTAACCAAGGAACGCTATGGATTCAGGATTACGCCATTTACCGTTGATCAACTCAAGGCGCTTAATCCTGACGTGATTGTGTGTCTCTATATCGATCCAGCGGAGACAAAAAATCGGATAACGCAGGATGCGGCAGGGAGGCCCTTGCCTTCAGACTTCGAAATCGGAATGCATGCTGAACTGCAGGCTACGTTGGCGATGCAATATGCGATGCTACTCGGGATACCTTGCTATCTGCTGGATAGCTCCGTCGCACGTGCAGAGCTTGTAACTAACTTGTGCGACGTTGCGGGGATTGCCTAGATACTCGAGAAGAGCGACTGCTGAAGTGATTGTTCGGAAGCGGCAGACTTGGCTCTACGTTTTAGGTCTATTACGCCGTCCAGCCATGCGTCAGCACAGCTGGCTTGGCAAAGCTCTTTGTATGCGGAAAGGAGCGATCCATTGAGAAGAACGGGGGTGCCTAATCGCACAAAGCCCTCACTGTGCATCCGGGCGCGGAAAGCCACGGGATAAGGCTTCTCCTGGATATCGCTACTCGAGATATTGTATTTGACCATTGCTGTAACTTGAGATGCTCCTAGCGGATTCTGGCTTACCAGATTCCTGGCGCAGGTCGCATCGATAACGCAAGGGTCGCAATCATGATTGATTTCTTCGTGCCGTTCGCAAAGAAGTGCGTAATGGGAACGTTTTGAAAGGCCGGAGGCCCCGCTGCCGCGGCTTGTTATCAACATGTGGATTGGGAGGTCGGTTAGTCCCCTCTCTCTCGAGTGATACGCCAACCACAGGACAAGTTGTGTAGGTGTAACGTCAATCGCTTTTGGGGGGCTTTTCATTGGCGAGAACAGGACATCAATGTTCCCGCTGGGGGCTGCCTGCTTTGCAAACTCAGGGGATGAGCCTAATGAGTTACCGATGCCCCATGCAAAGATGCCGTTACCAGCTTTACGCTCGAACTCTTTCCTGCGAAGAATGGTTTCTAGCGGCTGACCGGCTTCTGTACCCATTTTGGTCCAGCAAAAAATGTCCGGTACGTTGGACTCTCGCTGGTGCTGCGAGGTGTGCGTCGCGAGGGATGTATGCATGGTCGTATATGTTTGCAGTTTTGCGGTATTATACCAGCCAATCATGCAAAAACCGCAAAGAAACTGGTGCGAGGTTGCAAGCGATCTGAATCGCTGCTTACAGAGCTGCTCATTGGATTACAGGCAACTTTCTGAGGGGGCTGGGATCAGTTATCACGCATCCAGAAGGTATTTGTTGTCTGGGCATGCAAAAAACGACAATAAAAATGCACGTGCTTTGTGTCGTTTTTTTGGGGTTCCTGTAGAAAAAACTGCAAATTTGCAAAACGAGCCGATGGCTCGTATCACCCAAACGATTCAGGAGGTATGGGATGGTTCAGAACCTCATGCTGAATTAATCGTCGAACTTATCCGAAGTACAAAGGCATTCAAAATTGGCGATCGTGCTTGATAATTGCGATTGGTGGGAAATTCCAATCGAGTATGCCGAAGGAGGGGATTTTGCCGGATAGCGCACATCGTTTTAGAACTAGATTGTCGCAGTCAGCGAGATTGTCGGATTCGGCAATCTCTGCAGCCTGGCCAGACTGGTGGAGCGATGCTGCTGACGCGTCACCGTCTGCAGTCGCTGAACTGCGGTTCTCCGTGGCTAGAAAACTAGGCCTTGATCCTCGCTCGCTCCTAGAGGAGGAGCAGCCGCGCTTTATTTGGGATGATTCGGCCAAATACAAGAATTTCAAAGGGGATGAAGAGAAGGACAGGCCTGCGATTACGGCATTCGGAACATCGTTGGGAAGGATGCTCGTAAAGGCGACACCAGATTTCGTACCCCTCGAAGGACTCGAGGCAGAGGGCTTACGTAAAAGTATCCTGTCGCAGAAGCCATTCATTGGCCTGATTGATTTGTTAGCTTTTCTCTGGGGTATCGGGGTCCCGGTCATTCACCTGCGAGTCTTCCCTCTTGTGGCGAAACGTATGTGCGCGATGGCAGTTCGCGTTCATGGGCGTTACGCAATTTTGCTCGCTCAGGATTCGCAGTATCCCGCCAATATCGCTTTTCATCTTGCCCATGAGATTGGCCATATTGCATTGGGGCACATTGGGGAAAATTCCGCCTTGATCGATATGGAGGATACGAATGAGGCCCGAGATGCAAAGGATGATGAGGAGATTGCAGCGGATCGCTTTGCACTGCATTTGCTGACGGGAAATCCAGACTTTACCGTTGGCAAAGCTGGAGAGGGACATAGTTCTAGGCAGCTAGCGGAGCAAGCCTTAAGTCTTGGGCCACCCAATGGAATTGAGCCGGGAACTCTGGCCCTTTGCTACGGATACGAAACGGCCGAATGGGGCGTTGTCCAGAAAGCGCTTGGTCATATTTACACTTCGCCGATTCCAGCCTGGTCGGTGACTAATTCGATTGCGAATGGGCAATTGTCTTGGGACGAACTGGGCGACGAGAACGCCAGTTTTGTGCATGCGGTTATGGGAGGAGCTTGATTTTGGGAGTTGCCTATATCGATAACGACATCCTCCATAAATTAAGTGCTTATGGCTTGCTGCTCGACCTTTTAGGTAGTCGTCCTCTGGATAATGACAATTTTTTGATGCTCGGGGCGGCGCGATATATCGTTTTGAAAAAGCTTCAAAAAAAGCCGCCAGTTAGGGGGGCTGAGTTGTCCATTGCGGAGTTCGAGGCCGCCATTGCCAAGATCGACACGATTGAGCCGAGCGATGAGGAGGTGAAACTCGCGTCCGAATTTGAATATGCAGCCCAGCAACTAAATGTCGACTTTGATCCTGGCGAAAGTTTGCTCTGTGCAGCTTTGTTGCTTAGGGGAGGAGGCCATATTTTCACCGGAGACAAACGGGCGGTTCTTGCACTTCAGGCGTTGTTGAATGCAGAGGCAATCTCTGCTGAGGTGTGCCATAGGGTCGCATGTCTGGAGCAACTGTTTTTGTTATTGCTTCAGAACAAAGAGCACGCAGATATTCGCTCTGCTGTATGTGCTGAGCAGACAGTCGATCGCGCCCTAGCGAATTGCTTTAGCTGCTATTCAAAGAACAGTGGCGTTGATACTTGGAGGGAGGGCCTTGCGAGCTACATTCGTGATTTGCTGGCGAAGGCCCCCCGCGTGTTGATCGAGTCCTGCGGCTAATTTTTCAAAAAAACCGCGTAAGGGTCGCACAGCTCAGCGACAAGGTTGATTTGTACTGCGTCTTCGTGCGGCTCTGGGGGCATAGCAGCAAGGTCGGTTAGTTCAAGACATGCCTTGTCTACCCGACCTTTGATGTATTGCATACCTGTTCGTCCCACGCTGTTACCAACCGCCACACGAGTCTTTGCGAGCGGCAAAACAAACTCTTCCTTGTGTAGGGCTCGAATAGCCAGCGCATAACGTGATCCGCGCACGTTGATTTCTGGAGGGACAGGTTGCCAGTGATGTCCATCTATCGAGAAGTGCTCAGCACGCACAGGTTCGGCAAAGTGCTTTGAAGTCATTTCTTGCATGCAAAGGACGATGCGCTCGCCCGCTGCCGCATGTTTTTTCGCAAATGGTTGGACCATCGTTGTTGGATGGCAGGTGTTACCTCCATATCCCCAGAGTGCAAACCCTGCCTCTTCGATTTCCTTTGATTTCCGGGCAATGATGGACTCCAAGTCCTCTTGGGCATGGACTCCTACCTTCATGAAAAGGATGCCTTGTTGTGGCTTCAATATGTCTGACATTTACTGATCTCCGTAGTATTCATAGCGATATTCGTCGTCATGGGCTTTCCCGTAGTCCACTCGCTTTTTTTCACGTACGTATTTGATGCGAATGTCTTGTTTGTGTCCGTAGAAGTTTTCCAGTCGCTCAGAATCTGTAATGGCGCTGGAACTTTCTGGGCACGGGGCTCCTGGCAAAGATTTGATCAATAAGTTGCAGGAACGAAGGTCTGGGTTGTCGTCTAGGTGGTACAGGTGTAGTTTGGAGGCCATCTTCTGGACAAAAAAATCGCGGGATAACGCGAAGCTTTGAACCGAGGCTAGAACGCGTTGTGGCCACTCAATTTGATGGTCATCTGCGATGACGATCATTCCTTCTCCATCGCATCCAACGGCCTCCATCCCCCGTTGTACGAATACATTTACGCTTGCTCCATCATTGCTGGCACCCCAAGGCGGATTGGTATAGAAACAATCAAAATCTCCAAGCTTGGGAAAAGCATCCAGCACGTTGTAGAGCGTTGATCCAAGCGTCTCAATCCGTTCTTTATCGGCGAAACGCGCAATTGCGCCGCAGATTCGCTCGTCAAAATCAAACACGGCAACTTCAGATGGGCCGTAATCGAAGATCCCGCGGTGCTTCAGATATGAAACGCACACGCTAATTGCATCTCCATCACCAATGAAGGCTAGACGCTTCTTGTCAGCCCATTTGGCAACCAGTTCACTTTGCAAAACCATGTCGCCAGTTTTCATGTAAATCTGGTCTAGTTCTCGAAGCGGGCGAGGCCGATTCTGAACGACATCGGATACTGCGTTGATGGCTGCGCGAAGATCAATGTCACGGCGATTGTGCATGTACTTCCCTTCTAGTGAGCTTGCTTGAATACGGGGCAATCACCGAAGTGAGCGTTGCCTCGAGAATTATGCCTTTGTATTCTTATGGTTGCTATGCTTTATGTATTAAAAGGGCTGCTCGGGTAGGCGCAACACAGACTTTTCTGAGATCGTGCCCCCCGCTGCTTGAATCTCTTGATGAACAACGGCTATGTGTAACTTCAGTTTGATGTCTGGAATTGCTGTTTCTCGTCGCAATGAATCCATCGAAATTTCGCCTCTGCCCGATCGGATTAGCTGTTCAACACCCCAACGTACCTTGCGTCGCAGGAACTGATCGGCTGTCTCTATCAGGGTTTCAATTGCTTCTTGTGTATAAGTGAATCGAGATGGAGATGAATAAAATTTTTGAAGGGCACGGTGACGTTTTAAAAGCATCGACTTGGTAATGCGGACCGGTCGTTCATTGTTGGATTGCATCAGCTGGCCTGTTTGTCTGATTGCCTCTGCTAATGCCTTGTCCACTTCCAACCAGTTGTTGCGGTCCTGCCGCTGACCAGTAGATGTTCGGGGGGCTTGAGGTGCGTGCTCAAAGAACCATTCCCGATCCTTGCTCAGCATGAAGTCATAGACTCCAGAGAGTTCGCTGCTTATCGTCTGCCTAGTGGCAGTGGGATGATCTAGCAGAAAATCCCGGACACGCTTCCGATGGAATTCCCGGCGATTACTCTCTGTAGCTTTGCGGTGAAGTACAGACAGACTCAGGTCATCCAACTCGATGAGCTGCAATGTCCAAGCACTGACTTCTTGGCTGCGGAGAATCTCCTCTTTCTCTACGCCTTGACGCAGTAGCTCCCGAATTTTTTCGAGGCGAGCTTTTCCGATACGCGCTATTGCAGATGAGGTGAGCGGAACGGTGATTCCTTGATTGCGAGCCTCGATAGCTACTCTCGAACTCGAAAGTTTGAGATGCCCGGCGCATTTCGAAATCTGATAGCCGTGTTCGGCAAGCAGTTGCCGGAGACCCAGAGTCCACTGTGGTGGCGATGTGGCAGGTGTTTGCGGTGCCCCCACTTCAGGGGCGTGTTGGATTTCTGAAATGCGGTTGTTTTCGAAAGCCTCAACGGAGTCGAAAACTGCGCCCAAAATCAGCAGACCAATAATCGTTGATAGGCGTTTCTCGTCAGGCTCGTTCGGCAGACTACGTCGAATCCAGGCGGATGGCTTACCGCCGTGTGCTCTGGCTGGATGATTGATGCTTTTTAGGAATTCGATCCCAAAACGCAATTCAATTGCATTGGCCAGAAGATCGTAATCAACGAGTGAACCCCGGCAAAAACCTGCTCGAAGAACACCTTCTCGCAATCTGCTCCGGCGGTCAAACGAGATGTCTTCTGCGCTCAGCAAATATTCACTTTCTTGAGCCAGCCAATATGCAGAATTGGTGGAAACGAGGCTGCTATCAATACGGCATGCATCGAACGAATTGCAGAGGCATTGCCCCGGCATCGTCAGCTTCTTGCCCTTGAGGGGGTAGTGGCCGCAGTTGATGCACCCATTAGACAGGAGCTCCCTGTGTTTCCAACAATGGGTGATGCCGGGCAATTGATGTACGACCTGAAAATAGGAATGTCCTGGCTGGCGATATTGCTCTTGCAGGCAACTCAAGCAGAATCGGGCAGACGTGGCTGGTACAGGGATTTTGTATGCTGCGAGCCCAAGGCCAAGCAATATCGGTTGGGTATTGTTCGCTGTCGAAAGTAGTTCAGCGCTCTGGTGTCGTTGATTTCCAGTATGAAAATATGTGAAGTAGGGCAGCGCCGTATTGTTTCTGATCAGCGAGCGAACGTCGGTCCATGGATGCCCAGGGGGCATGGCTCGCGAGATATTTCCGAGATATCCCGGCAAAGCCGAAAACAAGGTCGTACTCAGTCGCTGGCCGGTGATCAAAGGCAGCAAATGTTGATTTGCGATACCAAGTCGTTCGATGCAACGCCCCACGACAGAGAACACAGTTTCTCCCTGTGCCGGTACAGGGAAAAATGGCATTTGGACGTTGCTGGTTGTTTCGGTCATTGCAGTGCTTGCGGTAGCCCTGTACCGGAGGTGGTTACCGCTTGAAGCAAAGTAGTGGCATCGAGCTTTTCCTTTTTCTCTTTGAGTACGCCCTCCTTGTCTTCCTCCAAGATGCCGAGGGAGCGCTCCTGCTGCGCGGCCATATGGGCATGGATTTCCTCGATACGGCTCAGCAAGGGATCTGCCTTTAACCCAGTAAATGCTTTGGGATACAGATCGTCATATTGGGAAATGATCGACTGCTTGCCTGAGCGGAGGGCATCGAGGATCGAGTGCAAGGGCTTGAAACGCTGGTCGTAGACACGTTTGATCAAATCCTTCGACAGCTTTTCTTTACCGCTATCGATGGCCTCGATCTGAGCAGCAATAAAAAGGGTGATCATTACGCCGGTGATGCCCTGGCTCAGGTTGTAAAGCAGATCCCGCATGTCACTGCTAAATTCCACCGGATTGGTAACCCACTGGTAACCCCATAGCACCTCACACAAAGCAGCGAAATCGGGATCGTCAGAAGACTCTGGGCGTTTCAACTCGTGATAGCCACCTTCAACGATGCGTCGCGAGGTACTGACATCTGATTTGAGAATGTCCGCTGCTCGCGGTGTCCCGACCAGAATGATGGGAACACGAAGCTCATCGCGCATGTTAATCAGCATCGCCATGAACTCGGCGACATCATTGGCTGACCCGAGTAAGAGATGTTCAACGCAGTCCAAAATGAGGGCGCCGACGTGGTGCGACACGACAATTTTGCGCAACTCGCCGACGTAATGACTTCGCGTCATTGATTTGTCAGCGAAGAACTTTGCATACAGTGGCATGCCAAGCAAAGCATCGGTGTAATCCCCGTATGCCTTGCAAAATGGCTTGGCCGAACATTGATCTGGCACGTTGCGCATCAAATATAGGATTTGAGACTCAGGGAAAGGCGTGCCGTTGTAGTTGCTGTGGCGAATCACAGGTTTGCCCAGCATGCTCATGCATCCACGGATGAGGGTGGATTTGCCAATGCCAGGAATTCCACACACCATCGAAATGGTGGAGAGCCTGCCTGTGCCAGGATCAATTACTGGGACATAGTAGGACTGCCCGGCAGCATGATGAAGGTACTGTTGGCCGGCCGGACTCAACGGGTTACGGGTGGAATACCCGTCGAAAATCTGAATGGCCAGGTGATTCAGAAAGCGAACATGCTGTGTCGTCGGAAACAGGAAGCGCGAAAGGCGTGCTGGCAGGAACATCCGTAAGGCTGCAGGTAATTTGAGCTCTGCTTCACTGAATAACGGCAGGGACGACAGCCTCAGGATCGCATCGTCCTGAGTAAAAGGAAGGGGTGTCAGGGCCTCAATCAACGGATTGCCAATAAACTCGGGCAACGGATAAGAGGTGTAAGCCGGTTGGCTATTGATCCATGGCTTCATTTTTTCATTTTCCAGAGTTCCAGGGAGCGTTGCCCAACGGATTTGGCCGGCTGGTCAGGAGTGCTGGCGGAAGATGGTTCGGGTAGTGTCTCCGGTTCGGCGGCTTTGACGGCTAGCGCTGTGGCTAGGGTCTTCTGCGCTTCAAGCAGGCGCTTTGAACGCTCTGCGGCAATTTCAACGGCGGTGTTCTGGTTGATTGCTTGCTTGGTTTTGCTTTGTTTGTTGGTACCCTTTGCGTCTTTCGCCCGGGCAGTAGCGGCTCTGGCCCGCCGGTTGATGGCCGGTGCCTTCTCGTGCTTGTTGGAGATGTTGTTTTCCTTGGCTTTCGTGTGCAGCCCCTCGGCCTTGAAAAGATGCTGCTCGATTTCCCAGAATGCCGAATGAAGGCGTCGAACCTCTGGATTGTCATTGAGCGCGTCAGTCCACTCGCGCTTGATGGGGTCCATGTACCGAATGCGGTCACCCACCAAGTCGTCATAACGAATGTCGATCAAAAAATTGCCTTTGGCGGCAGCTCTGGCCAACAAGCCTGATTCGATCAGTTTATCGCAGGTGTAATTCTGTTTTTTGAACCATATTCCACGCGGTGTGATGCTACCCTTTTCGCGTAGCATCAGTTCATTCTCAGCCACCTTGTTGGAGAGTACACGGGTAAATCCCGTTCGGTGTTTGAGTCCCCAAGCAAACAACCCTCCATACGTGATCGCATCGATCCCAGCTTTCACCGCTTCTGCGGGCATATTCGCGACAGGAACCGGCTCGTTGTTGAGGTCGAGGATCATTTCGACGATCAATTGCTCAAGCTCTTCCAAATTGAAGGCAGCCTCCTTTTTGCCGTCCTTCTCCCGACGTCCAGGGTTCTTCTTATGCTTTCCTGGCTTCAGATAGAAATTGTCCCCATGCTTGATGTCCTCGATTTTCCCTTCCACAGAGCCCTTTCGATCAGGGCGCATCGGCGGCATGATCTCGATCTCAATGCCGATTTCGGGCACGACGCCAGATTTATTGCTAACGAACTCCGCTCGGTCTGCTGCCAGTTTTGTGGGTAAGTGCCTGGATACCCAGTCATCATCACTATAGGACAGATTAAGGCGCTCGAAGACCTTGGATTTTGGAGTGAAGCAGTTATGAAGTGCCTTGGCGGCAAGGAACCAACAGGCTGGCTCAAGCGATAGCGAATATCCGACGATGGCGCCAGACCAGACATCAATGATGATGTAGAGCGTTGCTTCCCGCACAAGCTGAGCGGGGTTGTATTTGGAAACGATGCGAATTTGAATCCGCGTGGCGTCGATCTCGTACCGATATCCTGGTCCAGGAACGTTGGCCCTCGCTTTTCCTCGTCGGACCGTTCTGGTCCGACGTGGTTTTGCATCCCGAGGTTTTTTCTCCCGATCGCCTTCAGATTTTTTGAGCAGCCCAATGATGTAGTGGAATTGTCTTTGCGATGGTAGTTTGATTGGAGGGAGCAGTAACTCCTGGAGTTCGACTTTGTTGCCTGAAACTCTGGTTGCTTTCTTGCCGTTGGAGAAGAACTTCTTTTTCGTGAGGACGAAAGCTTCTTTCTCGGTGAATTTTCCCGATAAATAGAATTTTCGGGCTCCGGCGATCAGTTGATCTCGAACCTCACTGATGTGGGCCGATCCTTTGTCTTCAGTGTTGGTGTTTCGGGGTTTGGGGCCTCGTTTTTTGGTTCCGGCGTTCTGCGGCCGTATTGCGAGGCCATTCGCCCTTTGGGGGCGGAGAAACGCCATCTCGACCATTCCTCCCCATAAGTAGTTGTAATAGTGGCGCATAACGCTACGAGCGCTGACCGAGTCGCGCTTTGCAATGCGCTCAAATTCCCGATTGCGGTAGCTTGCATCCATGACCATATTTTGATCGCCCATGGTTGATTGCATCTGTTTGCTGACACCCTCCAGCCATGTTTTCTTTTTTTCAGATAGTTCATCCTTGGAAAGGGGAAGATTGGTGTCAAATTCTTCAATTCGATGAATTCCGTTCTCGTCTTGATCTGGATCGATCGATGCAATAGGAAGTAGGTAGGGGGCTTTTAGTGGCCAGATATCAAGCTGCATTAGTCCGACGGTTTTGCCGTCGTTGTAAAACCCAACGACCCGGACGATGCCTTCGATGGAAGTAGTCCGTTCAGGATCGGACATGAGCACTTCATTTAGTTGAAGCACGTTGCCTCCAGTGCCTTAAGGAGAGGCAGCTTGTCTTCATGGTCGAACTTGCTGCTGTCCAGATCTACAGGTAGGGCTTTTGTCCAAATCGAACGGCCGAGCAGGCAAAAGCATTCGTCTCGTTCCAGATTGAGCTCTAACGACGCGGTGAGTAAGAAGTCGTTCAACGAAATGCATTCGTGCCAAATGGCCAGAGCTGTCTGTGTGAAGTCGGCCATTTTGGCGTTCAAATAGTCGCGTTCCCTGGACAGCATGCTTCCGCGGAAGAACTCTAGGTTGTGAATTTTGTTGTCAGGAAGCATTTTGTCCGTGACTAAGCGCCATTCGGCGTTTCTGGCCTCCCAGTAGACTTTTTCAAGCAGGATTTTTTCAAGCGTTCGTGCAGCTTCTGGATTAGACGGATCGACATCGCTTGCAACCTTGCAGCAGAGAACGGCGAGAACGATTTCATCGCCCCGCTTGATAGAAAGGACCAAGTCCGAAGTGACAACTCGTTGTGCTCCTGTGGCGGAATAAATTGGGTGAGCAATCCCCAATTGGTCTGCAATGAGCTTTGTCTCCACGCAAGGTAGCAGGGCGTATTGCTCTCGTATCTCAACAACATCGTCGGAGAATTCGGCAAGCAGGTGGTAGTGATACTCGACATCAGAAAAGTAATGATGCGTCCTGGGTATCTTCAACCCCTCGAGAGCAGTGGACCTTCCATCAGAGGGTATATCGCGGATGTAAAAAAAGGGTTTGTAAGCCAACCCCCATCCTTGTCCGTAGCCTTGCTTTATCCAGCGAAGGACAGCAGTCGCGGTTGGATTTCTGTTTTTCATCGGTCTTGGTCCTAGTCAGGCGAAACTTGAGGTATTGGCTTAGTTCTATTTTCACTAGAATGAGTTGGGGTAGAAAACGGGGGTGTAATGAGGTGCCCCCGGATTTAGTGCTGAGGCTGCACCGGTTTTCGTACCGGTCTTAACTGGAAATTTCCGGCTTCTGTAAGACCTCCTTGGAGGCTTCGTTTCTGCACTGTTCAGCGAATTCGGCCGGTGTCATCCAGCCTTGTGCAGAGTGGGGACGGTCCTCGT
>CALJZP010000244.1 GCA_937983545.1 uncultured Azonexus sp. | reverse complement strand
AGTCTCGATGAATTCTTCAATGTCGGTACCCATCGCGGCGGCTTGCGCATCGTGGTCGTCAATCCGACTGAAGCGATGAATCGAAATACGGCGAATTCACTTCTTAAAACACTTGAAGAGCCTTCCCCAAATACTTTGTTTTTAATGGTTTCAAGTGAGCCCATGCGCTTGTTGCCGACGATTCGGAGTCGTTGTCAGGTCGTGCCGGTACCGGTGCCGCCAGCCAAGGTGGCCGCCAGGGTTCTCGCCGACCAAGGTGTCGAGCGAGCCGAGCACTGGCTGGCCTTGGCGGGCGGGTCGCCCGGATTGGCTCTCGACATGGCCAATTCCGGACAGAATGCCTGGCTGGATTTGCTGGTCAGCCGCCTGGGGGCTGGGCGTGCCACCGATCCTTTGGGTATGGCCACCGAGCTTGAAAAGGCGCTCAAGGACAGCAAGGGGAAGTTGTTGTTGAAGCAGGTGGTCGAGGCGTTTCAGAAATGGATGGTTGATTTGAATCTCGCCAGCAACGGCTTGCCGGTGCGTTATTTTCTGCAGCATCAGGCCAAAATTTCGGGGCTGGCTGATATGATTCCGCCTGCACGCCTGATACAGTCGTATCGCGCAGCCATCAACCGTCGTCAGGAAGCAGAGCAGCCTCTCAATGCCCGTCTGTTTCTGGAAGGCCTCTTTCTGGAATATCGAGCCCTGTTTGCCAATTGATCAACAATGAGTGAAGCCAAACCCGCTCCGCAGCGTCCGAGCGTTCTCTCGCTGAACATCAATTCCAAGTCGGCGCTTTATGCGGCGTTCATGCCCCATCTGAAAGCCGGCGGCATCTTCATTCCGACGACGCGCAGCTACAAGATCGGTGACGAAGTCTTCATGCTTTTGTCGTTGATGGATGATCCCGCCAAGTTGCCGATTGCCGGCACGGTGGTCTGGGTGACGCCTGCCGGCGCTCAAAATGGCCGTGCCCAGGGTATCGGCGTTCACTTCAATAATGACGAAAGCGGCCAGGAAGCGCGCCGCAAGATCGAAGGCTTGCTCGGTGGCGTCATGCAGTCTTCGCGCCCGACGCACACGCTTTGATCGACTGCATGCTGGTCGATTCTCACTGCCACCTGGATTTTCCCGACTTGGCCGGGCGGCTGCCCGAAGTTTTGCAGCGTATGCGCGAGAATCGGGTTGCCGTTGCTGTCTGTATCGGCGTCAATCTGGAAGATTTTCCGAAAGTGCTGGCGCTCGCCGAGAGTCAGCCCAATCTGTATGCGACGGTTGGCGTGCATCCTGAATCTACCGAGGTCGAGGAGCCGACGGTAGAGCGCCTCGTTGCATTGGCCGCCCATCCCAAGGTTATCGGTATCGGTGAAACCGGACTGGATTACTATTGGCAGAAGGACAAACCGGAGTGGCAGCGCGAACGCTTCAGGAATCACATCCGCGCTGCGAGGACGTGCGGGAAGCCTTTGGTGGTGCACACCCGCGATTCGGCTGTGGATACTCTGCGCCTGATGGCGGAAGAGGGTGCCGATGCGGTGGGCGGAGTGATGCACTGCTTTACGGAAGACTGGACGGTGGCGACCCAGGCGCTGGACCTCGGGTTTCATCTTTCCTTTTCGGGCATCGTTACGTTCAAGAATGCGCAGACCGTCAAGGATGTTGCCCAGAAATGTCCGCTCGATCGTTTGCTGGTCGAGACCGATGCCCCATACCTGGCGCCGGCTCCCTATCGCGGCAAGCAAAACGAGCCGGCCTACGTTCGTTACGTTGCTGAGGAAATAGCCCGCTTGCGCTCCCTTTCGCTGGATGAGGTTGCGCAGGCGACGACAGAAAACTTTTCTCGTCTGTTCAAAATCCCCTGTACTCCCCGATGAACATGAAAAATACACTATTGAGCGCATTGCTGGCTTTGGCATTCTTTTCGAGTGCTCATGCGGCAACTTATGACGATTTGATCAGTGCTGCAAAAATGGGTGACAGGGGAGGGGTTGCGGAATTGGTGGCCAGAGGGGCGTCGGTCGATACCACGGATATCGACGGCAATACCTTGTTGATGCTGGCTGCACGCGATGGTCACGATGAACTGGTCGGCTACCTGATCGGTCAGCGTGCCAAGCTCAATGCGCGTAACTCGGCCGGCGATACGGCGTTGCGTCTTGCTGCCTTTCGCGGCCATCTGAAGGTGGTCGATCTGTTGATCAAGGCGGGAGCCCCCGTCAATATGAGCGGCTGGACGCCCGTGGCCTATGCAGCCTTCAGCGGCCACCTGGATATCGTCAAACGCCTCATCGAGGCGGGTGCGGATATCAATCTGCCGAGTGAAAACGGCACGACGCCACTGATTGCCGCGGCGCGCAGCGGTCATGCCAGTGTGGTCAAGCTGCTGCTCGAGAAAAAAGCCAATGTTGCAGTGAAGCTGGATACTGGTGAGACAGCCTTGGATATTGCCCTCAAGGCCGGCAATACGGATATTGCATCGATGCTTCGCCAGGCTGGGGCGATGTCGGGTCGCACGGTAACGATCGAGGTGCGCTAGCAACCTTGATGTTGATCAAGGGGCTTCCCGGAGCGTACTCCGGGGTGTGCCTTGGTGTTTCTGTCTTCGCCAGCTGGTGGATTGCTATCCCATGTCGCGGGATATGCTATAGCCATCATTGTTGCCGCTGAGTGCGAATGGGCTGCTTTCGTCTACCCTCAAGTTTCCGTTGTTTGTATCGAAACTGCCCGGGACTAATGGTCTAGCGGACGATTGCCGTGATGATGTCGATGTCACGCTCGCTGGATTTTTTTTCGTTGGCTCCCGGTGTTTTTTTATTCGTCGCAACCGTTTGGTTT
>CALJZP010000243.1 GCA_937983545.1 uncultured Azonexus sp. | reverse complement strand
CATGCCGCCGGACAGGGTGTGCGGGTAGCTGTCGGCGAACTTCTCCAGCCCGACCTTGGCGATGTAGTGCAGCGCCCGCTCCTCGGCCGCCTTGCGGGACAGGGTGCGGCTGGCGGTGAGGGCGAACATGACGTTTTCCTTCACCGTCTTCCAGGGCAGGAGCTGGTCGAATTCCTGGAAGACCATGACCCGGTCAGGCCCCGGCTTGACGATCGGTTCGCCCCGCAGGCGGATTTCTCCCTCGACGGGCGGGATGTAGCCGCCCACGGCCTTCAGAAGGGTGGACTTGCCGCAGCCGGACGGACCGAGAACGACGAAGCGGTCGCCTGCGTTGATCTGGAAGCTGACCCGATGGGTGGCGGTGACCAGCCGCTCGCGGGTCTTGTACTGCAGGGTGACGGAACGGACATCGAGGAGCGGGGCGTTCATGCGGCTCTCCTTAGCTGCCCGGCAACGGGTGGATTTCCGGGAAGAACAGGTCCTTCCAGGTGGCCGGCTTCTGTTTCACCGAGCCGATCTTGTAGAGGAAATCGGCGTACTTGGTGATGTTCTTGGGCGTCTGGGTGTACTCGATCTGCGGATCGTTCAGCATCGCAAGGATGTCCTTGACCGTGTCCTTATCCTTGGAAACCTGCAGGTAAAACTCGGCGGCGGCCTTCTTGTCCTTGTTGATGATCGCGGTAGCTTCGGCGAAGGCATCCAGGAAGGCCTGGTAGGTCTTGGGATTGCTCTCGCGGAACTTGGCGGTGCCGTAAACCACGTTGAACGTGGCCGGGCCACCGAGGACGTCGTAGGAGTTGAGCACCGTGCGGATGCCCGGCTTTTCGAGCTGCTGGTACTGGAACGGCGGGGCCGAGAAATGTCCGGTAATTTCGCTGCTGCCCGAGAGCAGGGCCGCCTGGCCATCCGGGTGGGCGAGGCTGACGGTCAGGGCATCGAGCCTGTTGTGGTTGCCTTCGCCGAAGATCTTTTCCGCCGCCATCTGCAGAGTCACCGCCTGAATCGAGACCTTCGCCGCCGGCAAGGCGATCTTGTCCTTCTCGGTGAAGTCCTTGATGGTCTTGACCGCCGGATTTCGGGTATTGAGGTAGATCGGCATGGAATTCATCGCGGTCACCAGCTTGACCTCGCTTGGGGTGCCGCGGGTCTTGGCCCACAGGGTGATGGCGGGGGCAACGCCGGCAGAGGCGAGGTCCAGGCTGCCGGACAGGAGGGCGTCGTTCATGACATTGCCGCCGGCGAACTTGGACCAGGAGACCTTGATGTCGCCCAAGCCCTTGGCCTTGGCGTGCTTCTCGATCAGTTTGTTTTGTTCCATCAGCATGAGCGGCAGGTAGCTGATGCCGTATTGCTGGGCGACGCGGACTTCGGCCGTTTCGGCCTGAGCGCCGAGAGCGGTGCCGGCGACGGCCAGCGCCGCCAGCAGTCGGATGGTGGTTTTGAACTGCATTGCGATTCTCCGTGTGATCTAGAAATTGTTGAGGGCGAAAAGCAGGCCAGTGGCGGTCGCCAGGCCGCAAGCCAGGGAAAACAGGCTCTTCTGGATGGCGTGCCAGCCCAGGAATTCGAGCAGCAGCAGGCGGACGCCGCCAGCGACGTGGAGGGCCAGGGCAGTGACCAGACCCGCCTCGGCGACGCGTACCAGGGGAGAACGGGTCCAGGCCAAGGCCTCGTCCAGGCCTTCGGTGCTGTGCAGACCGGCGCCAAGCAGGGCAAAGTGGGCCGGTAGAAAGAGGGCCAGAAGCAGCCCCGAGAGGCGCTGCAGCACGGCGGCCCAATAGCCTGGGTGGCCTGGCTTTACGCGGCGTGATAAAGCGCCCATAACGCTCTCCCTCCCAGGATGACGAGAAGCGATGCCAGCACGGCAGCAGCCGTATCGACCGACTTGCTCCGCCAGCCCAGCGTTTCGGCCAGGAAGCCGCGCAGGCCGAGGGCGCCATGCAGTCCGGCCAATAGCAGAAATGCGCCGTAGAAGGCCGCCAGCAGAAGGTTGTCCCGTGTTCGCTCCAATATTTCCGAGGCCGAGAGGCCGCCGCGGACCGCGAGGATCATGCCGGCCAGGTGCGCCGCCACCAGGGGCACCAGGAGCAGGGCGCTGCCACGGTTGATCAGCCAAAGCCAGGTTTCGAGGCGGGCGCGGTTCATAGCCTCCCCTTCAGTGCAGCGACGGCGCTTGCCCGCTTGAGTCCAGCAATGGCGGCTGCCGGCGACAGCTTCTTGGGGCAGCGTTCATTGCAGCTCAGCTGGTTGTGACAGGCATGGCAGCCGGCATCGCCGGCCACTGCTTGCAGCCGTTTGCGGTGGGCGCCGTCGCGCTCGTCGTTCTGCAGGGTCCAGGCCCGATTGAGAGCGGCGGGTCCGAGGTATTCTGGGCGCCAGGCGACGGTGTCGCACTCGCTGTAGCAGATGCCGCAGCCAATGCATTCGATCCCGGCTTCGACCTGCCGGCGAGCCGGCGAGTCGGGGTCAATGGCGGCGAAGCCGGTTTCCGGCACGGCACCGGGGACGAAAGCCCCCCTTGCCTGCTTCCATTTTTCGAAGAATGGCCCCATGTCGCAGACCAGATCACGCAGGCGGGGTAGATGGTCGAGAGGAGCGATTTCCAGAGGGCCGGTCGTTGCTACGGCAGAAACGTGCGTGCGGCAGGTCCAGCGGGCAATGCCGTTCACCTTCATGGCGCAGGAACCGCAGACACCCACACGGCAGGCGAATCGGTAGGCCAGGGTCGGATCCAGATGGCGCTGAATGTAGGTAACCACGTCCAGCACCGTCTGGCTTTCCCGGCGGGGAACCTGGAAGTGCTGGAATGCGCCTTCCTCAGCTCCCCGCCAGATCGAGACTTCGAGAAAGCCGTTTGGCTTGGACTCCCGGCTCTTCAAGGTCAGGCGCTGCGGTAGAGTTTTGTGAGGACGAATTCCCGGTGCCCCAGGGCTTCGGCCGCAGTCAACCGACCGTTGGCGGTCCTTGCCAAAACGTCGAGCAACTGGTCGCCGGCCTGGTCGAGGTTGATTTCGCGCTGCAGGAGACCGGAGACGTCGAGGTCGATGTGCTCGCCCATGGTCCGCACGGTGCGCGGATTGGCAGTCAGCTTGATGACCGGCAGGATGGGGTTGCCGATGACGTTGCCCTGGCCGGTGGGGAAGAAATGCACGGCGAAGCCGGCGGCAGCCGCCAGGGTCACCATCTCGGCGGCGGCGGAACTCGAGTCCATGAACCACAGACCCTTGCCCTTGGGCGTCTCGGCCGGCTCCAGGACGCCGTCGACCAGGCAGCGCTTGCCGATCTTCTGAATATTGCCGAGAGCCTTTTCCTCAATGGTGGTCAGGCCGCCGATGATGTTGCCCTTGGTCGGCTGGGATTCGGACAGGTCGTCGGTCTTGTTGGCCAGGATGAAGTCGTTGTAGGCGTTCCAGGTCTTCAGGAAGGCTTCTCCGATCTCCGGGGTGCGGGCGCGCTGGGCGACCAGATGCTCGCCGCCGGTGATTTCGGAGGTTTCGCCGAACAGCAGGGTGTTGCCGGCGTCGTAGAGCTTGTCGAACGCGTTGCCGACAGTCGGGTTGGCACCGCAGCCCGAGGTAGTGTCGGATTCGCCGCATTTGGTGGAAACCCACAGTTCATGGATCGGGTGCTCGGTACGGCGCAATTCGGAGGCCCATTGCAGGTACTGTTGGGCGACGCGGGAGGCGCTGGCGATGGTGTTGATGTCGCCGTTCAATTCGATGGAGAAGCCGGTAACCGGCTTGCCGGTGGCAGCGATGCCATCGACTACGCGCTGAGTCCATCCGGGTTCGATGCCAATAACGACAACGGCGGCGACGTTCGGGTTGGCGCCGGTGCCGATCAGGGTGCGGAAATGCAGTTCCAGATCGGCGCCGAATTGCAGGCGGCCGTAGGGGTGGGGCAGGGCGAGAGTGCCCTTGATGTTGTTGGCGACCGCCTCGGAGGCGGCGTTGGACAGGTCATCAACGGGCAGGATGATGACGTGGTTGCGCACGCCGACCCGGCCGTTCTCGCGGCGATAACCCCAGAAATTAGGCAGACTCATTTTTCTTACCACCGTTTGGTTTTGACGTTATGGACGTGCAGATGCTGGCCGCGCTTGATGGCGGATACGGCTCGGCCGATGTCGTGGCCGTACTTGATGACGGTGCCACCGTTGGGGATGTCGACCAGGGCCAGCTTGTGGCCGATGGGGATGTCGTTGCTGACACCGATGGTGATCGTTTCATCCGTGTCCATGATCCATCCGGTCAACGTCTGGCCGGCCTGGACGCCCTCTACGACCACGACGCCGGTCGAGTCCGCTGGGCTGTGCACCACAAAGTGAATCATTGTTTCCTCTCGATTGCAGGTCTTGGTCCCAGCGGGATGCTGGGCTGGCGAAGCGCATGCTATCGATGGGGCAAGCGAGAATGAACGAAGAATTTCTTCGTTTGATATACAGAAACCAGACCGGCCGATTCGATCGGTCTGTATCGCCACGGAACCGAAATCACGTTAGGGGAGGAGGGTAACTGCTGGTAGAACGAATCGTTAATCAGGCGATCAGGAACGTTCGCTCGATTGATCTTCTGATCCGTTTGTTTCACGCCCGACGTTGCTGTACGGCGGAATCGGCAAACAGTTCCCATGAGGCCAAACCGGCAACGGCCTGCTCGGTGATTGCCACTGACTGACGCAATGCTGTGTTCCGCCACTCTTGCGAAAAGGGCACATAGGCATCGCGCAGATCGAGTTGCAACAACTCGAATCGTTCGGTCTGACGTGGTGCCCGGAACCGTAGCCATTGGTCCAGCGGTTGAACCTTGTTCATGGCGATCTCGCGCGTGCCGAACTCGATCACTGCACCGACCAGCGGTCGATTGCCGATGAAGCGGCTGATGCCGTGAAAGACCAGGCCGGAATATTGCGGCCGGGACAAGCCATGCGGTCGGGCATTGCTGATCCGGTGCTCGCCCCACCAATGCACCGCCTGTTGGTATTCAGCGCTTTCTTCCGGACTGAAACACAGGAAGAAGGGCTCGCCGTATTTGCCCAGGCCGGTGTGCCAGTCGATCAGCGCGACTTGTCGGGCTGCAGAAAGGTGTTCCTCGATGATGCGCTGCAAGGTCAGGTTCGACCATTCGCGTGCCTGCCCGCCGTAGAACAAGCCATCCGCATGACTGTACTGACCTTTGACCCGGGCATTGAACAGGGCATCGGCACCGTGCTCGTCACGGTAATTTGCCTCGGCCGCCGCCATTTTTTCGAGAAAGTCCCATCCCCAGTCCTCGGCCTTGAGATATGGGTGCAGTCGGTCGTAATCCGGATTGGCCGGGTGAGCCTGTTCGTGGTCGACGAAATTGCGGTTCAGGTCGACGTTGTTTTCGGTGGTCCGGGTGAAGTGTGCAAAGCCGTAGGGATTCAGGCCATGTATCAGCAGCACGCCCAGGCCAGGGGGCAGCTTTCCGGCGTTGCCCAGGCGCAGCCAGGCGATCTGGGCGGCCGATCCGGCATAGCCTTCGAGGCCGTGCGTACCGCTGATCACGATCAACTGCCTGGGGGCTGATGGATCGCCGATATGGGCGACATCGATCGCCAGCTGTTCGCCGTTCGGGCCTTGATGCGTCGGGTGTGGGTAGGAGGCGAGCGTGCCGTTGACCGAGGCGATGGCGTCGATGAATTTACGCCGAGCCTGGGTATAGCTGGCGGCAAAAAAGTCGGTCAGGTCCATGGGTATCGTCCGTGTCGATGGTTATCAGATATCGCCAATCGGCGTGCGCCGCGGCGATCACGCTGGCGAGTTCGCCTTCGAGGCAATAGAAAACATGTCCATTGGTGCTTCTGTAGCCGGTCAGGTAAATTGCGCGTGTATTCGACGATGCGGACGCGAACCTCGCCAAACGTGCCGGGTTGCCAAGAGGATGTTCCCGTCGTGCAGGGGGGGCGGTGCCTTCGACGCTCGCCCAGTCGGTTGTCGCGAAGGGAAAGCCGGCCAGAATCATGCACGCACTGCCTTGCCGAAACGCTCCAGCGTCAGGCCATCCAGATCAAGCTCCGGTGTCTTGCCGGAAACGATATCGGCGACGATCCGACCGGTACCGCAAGCCTGGGTCCAGCCGCTTGAGCCATGGCCGGCATTGAGAAAAAGGTGTTCGACCGGGGTTTTGCCGAGAATGGGCGGGCCATCCCAGGTCATCGGTCGCAATCCGGACCAGAACTCGGTATCGGAAAAATCGGCCACGCCGGGGTAAAGCTCTTCCAGCCGTTCCTGCAGGAAGGCCCGCTTGCCGTCGGGCAGGCGGGCATCGAATCCGCTGATCTCGGCCATGCCGGCAATGCGTATGCGGTCGCCGAGACGGGCAACGAAGGTTTTGTGCTGTTCGTCCATCACCGCCAGCGACGGCGCAAGGGCGGGCGATTTGATCCGGGCGGTTAGCGAATAGCCTTTTACCGGACGGATCGGCAAGCGAACGCGCCAAGGTTTGAGTAACTTCGCGGCGGATGCCCCGAGTGCGACGACGACGGCATCGGCAGCGAATTGATCGCGTTCGGTCCGTACGCCGTCAACCGAGCGGCCGTTGCCGATCAAGGCTTCAATTCGTTGTCCATAACGGAAATCGACGCCCCGGCTGCTCAGCCAGTCGGCGAGCGCCTGGCTGAATTTGTGCGAATCGCCGGAGGCATCGCCGGGCAGCAGCAAGCCGCCAACGAAGTGTTGGGCACTGTCCGCCAGGGCCGGATCGAGCGCGACCAGTTCATCATTGCCAGCCAGTCGATGCGCTACACCAGCGGCCTGTAGCACCCGTACGGCGCCGTTTTCGGCCGCTGCCAGATCCTTTGGGTCACGGAACAGCTGCAGAACGCCGGTGGGTCGAAAATCGTAGTTCTCCCCCCAGCCCAGATCGCGGTTGAGTTCGAGCAGGCGGGCCTGACTGTAGCGGGCAATCCTCTGCATGCGCGCCTTGTTGCGGACGAAGTCGGTGCGCCGGCAGTTGGCGACAAAATGCTGCAACCAGTTCAAGTCGGCGAACTCGACGCCCCGGCCAAAAGCGAGCGGCGCATTCTTTTTCAGCAGCCAGCCCAGGCCCTTGCGCAATACCCCCGGCGAAGCCCAGGGACCAGAGAAACCCGGGCACAAGCCGCCGGCATTGCCATAACTGGCCCCCTCGGCCGGGCCATTGCCCTGTTCGATCACGGTCACCTGATGCCCGGCTTGCCGCAGGTAATAAGCCGTGGTGACGCCGACGACGCCGGCACCGAGGACAATGACCCTCATGCGTCGGACCCGCCCAGCACCTGGCGCACAATCTCGACCCAATAAGCGGCGCCGATGTTGAGGATTCCGTCGTTGAAATCGTAACCGGGGTTGTGCAGCATGCAGCCGGCCTGGCCGGGCCCGGCACCCAGCCAGATATAGGCTCCGGGCCGGGCCTGCTGCAGGAAGGCGAAGTCTTCGGCGCCCATTGACGGGCGCGGATCGAGATCGACCTTGTCGGCGCCGACCAGCGCCGTTGCCGCTGCCGCTGCGATACGTGCCGGTTCGCGCGCATTGATGGTGGGCGGATAGCGTCTTTCGTAGCGCAGTTGGGCCTTGATGCCAAAGGTCGCGGCAATGCCCTGGGCGATCTCGTCGATCCGCCGTTCGGCCAGATCCTGCACGCTGGCGTCGAAGGCGCGCACCGTGCCGCGCAAAACAGCCTGTTGCGGCAGCACGTTCCAGGTGTCGCCACCATGAATCTGGGTGACGCTGACGACGATCGCATCGAGCGGATTGGCGTCGCGACTGGCGATCGTTTGCAGGGCAGTGACCAACTGGGCCGCGGCAACCATCGAGTCGCGCCCGAGGTGGGGCATCGCCGCATGGGCGCCTTGTCCTTCCAGCGTGATCTCGAAGATATCGTAGGAGGCCATTTGTGGCCCCGGACGGATCGCGAAGTGGCCTGCAGCCAGTCCCGGCCAGTTGTGCAGCCCATAGACCGACTCGATCGGAAAGCGCTCGAACAGGCCTTCTTCGACCATCACCCGGCCGCCGCCCTCATTTTCTTCGGCCGGTTGAAAGATGACGGCGACGGTGCCGGCAAAGTCACGCTTCGCCGCAAGGTATTTGGCGGCGCCGAGCAGCATCGCGGTATGGCCGTCATGGCCGCAGGCGTGCATTTTCCCGGGGTGCTGCGAGCGATGTGCGAAATCGTTGGCTTCCGGTACATCCAGGGCATCCATGTCGGCGCGCAGGCCGAGCCAGGGGCCGGCCGCCTTGCCGTGAATGACACCGACCACGCCGGTGCGGGCGATGCCGGTATGGACCTCGATTCCGAAGGAGGTCAGCAACTCGGCAACCAGCTGGCTGGTCTGGTGCTCTTCGAACGCGGTTTCTGGATGGGCGTGCAGATGATGACGCCAGCCACGCATCTCGCCAGTCAGGTCTTGCAGTTCAGTCAGGATCGACATGTTTCAAGCGCTCACTTCCCGGGTGTCGCGCCAGCGGTAGCGCAGCAGTTCAAGGCTGGCCACCCGGGTTAGCAGGCCATGCAGTGGAATGGTGCGCAATGGCGTCAGGGGCAGATCGAGATCGTCGACATGTCGGCCAAGTGCAGCCTCGGCTAGCATCTGCCCACTTTGCGTGGCCAGTGCGACGCCACGCCCGTTATAGCCGGTGACGGTGACGATGCCGGGAGCCAGTTCATGGAGACGGGGCAGGAAATCGGTGGTCATTGCGACGTGTCCGTCCCAAACGTAATCGAACTTGATGTCCGGGCGAATGGCCGGAAAGACCTCGTGCAAACGCTGGCGGGTGTGGCTTTCCAGACGCTTTCTCCAGTCGTGCTTGAAGACGAGCGTGCCACCGGAGACGATCCGGCCATCGACCGTCGGGCGAGCGAAACGCATGTCGGCATGGGTGTCGGACAGGGCCTGCTTGCCTGGCAGAACCTTGGCCAGCACCTCAGGCGGCAAGGGTTCCGTGGCTTGCTGGAAAAAGCGGACCGGCACCACCGATTTGCGCAGTTGCGGAAACAACTGATCGGCATAGGCATCGGTGGCGACGATCACCTGGCCGGTACGCACTGCACCCAGCGGCGTTTCAACCCGCCAGCCCTGGGCATCGGCCTTGACCGCGGTGGCCGGCGACTGGGTGAAGATGCGGGCACCGCCGCACAAGGCGGCCGTAGCCAGGCCGCGCACGTATTTGAGCGGATTGAGATGGCCACCGGTCTTGGCCAGCCAGCCTCCGTGATAGAGCTGGGAACCGCTCAGCGCCGATATCTCCTCGCGATCAAGGTAGGCGACATCGGCGCCCAGGGCTTGCCAGTGTTCGAAACGGTTGCGGGCCAGGCGGGCCCGACCGGGCGAGTGCGCCGGCTGGGTCCAGCCGGTCTGGACGGCATCGCAATCGATGTTGTGGCGGCGGATCAGGTCGAAG
>CALJZP010000242.1 GCA_937983545.1 uncultured Azonexus sp. | reverse complement strand
CATCGCCTCGACGTAATCGAGATATTGCCGGGTCAGCGGCGCCATCGGAATATCGAGGATGTCGATGTTGGCGCGACGGATCATGTACAGCAGCAGGTCAAGCGGCCCTTCGAAGGCGTCGAGCATGATCGCCAGCGCATCGGGCGGAATGTACAGGTCAAGCGGCAACTGCTCCATGGCCTGGCCATAAATCCGCGCCACCGGCTCGAACAGCTCGCTCTGAGCTGCCGGCTCGACCTCCAGCACATCCACGACATCTCCGGCAACCGTCATCTCAGGAGGCCGCTGCGCGGCCCTTTCCCTTGTAATGCAGATGCAGGTTGCGGAAATAGATCACCAGACCCAGCGCCTGCCCGAAGGTAAACACCGGGTCGTTGCGATGGATGGCATAGACCGTCAACACCAGCCCGCCGGCGATGCTGAAATACCAGAAAGCGACCGGCACCACGACCTGCTTGGCCTTTTCGCTCGACCACCACTGGACGACGAAGCGCATCATGAACAGCCCCTGACCGCCAAAACCGATGGCGATCCAGATCAGGCTTTCCCAATCCATGCCAAACATCAGTGGTACTCGAGCCCCATGGCTTCGCGCACGTCGCGCATGGTCTCGCGCGCCAGCTCTCTCGCCTTGTCGCAGCCGTCGGCAATGATGTTCTTGACCAGAGTCGGATCGTCCAGATACATCTGGGCACGTTCGCGCATCGGAATCTGTTCCTTCAGGATGCCGTCGATCACCGGTTGCTTGCACTCGATACAGCCGATGCCCGCCGTCTTGCAACCTTGCTGCACCCATTCCTTGGTGCTGTCGTCGGAATAGACCTGGTGCAACTGCCACACCGGACAACGCGCCGGATCGCCCGGATCGGTGCGGCGGACGCGATTGGTATCGGTCGGCATGCTCTTCACCTTCTTGGCAACCGACTCCTCCGATTCGCGCATGGTGATGGTGTTGTGGTACGACTTGGACATCTTCTGCCCGTCGAGACCCGGCATCTTCGATTCCGGTGTCAGCAGATAGCCCGGTTCGACCAGGATCATCTTGCCGGAACCTTCCAGATAGCCGAACAAGCGCTCGCGATCCAGCGCCGATAGATGCTGGACTTCGTTCAGCAGCGCCTTGCCCTGCTCCAGCGCTTCCTTGTCGCCATTCTGGACAAAGCCAGTACGCAGCTCTTCATACAGACGCGCCTTCTTGCTGCCCAGCTTCTTGACCGCCTCGCGGGCCTTGTCCTCGAAACCCGGCTCGCGGCCATACATATGGTTGAAGCGGCGCGCCAGTTCGCGGGTGAATTCGACGTGGGGAATCTGGTCTTCGCCGACCGGGACCTTGTCGGCGCGGTAGATCAGGATGTCGGCGCTCATCAGCAGCGGGTAACCGAGGAAGCCGTAGGTGGTCAGGTCCTTGCCGGCCAGCTTCTCCTGTTGATCCTTGTAGGTCGGCACGCGCTCCAGCCAGCCGAGCGGGGTCATCATCGACATCAGCAGGTGCAGTTCGGCATGCTCCGGAACCTTGGACTGGATGAACAACGTGGCCTGGTTGGGATCAACACCGGCCGCCAGCCAGTCGATGACCATATCCATTGACGATTTTTCGATCCCCAGCGGGTTGTCGTATTGCGTCGTCAGGGCGTGCCAGTCGGCCACGAAGAACAGACAGGGATATTCGTGCTGGAGCTTGACCCAGTTCTTGAGAACCCCGTGATAGTGACCAAGATGCAGGGCGCCGGTCGGGCGCATGCCGGAGAGAACACGTTCAGCGTACATAGCGATTAATAGAGACCAAAGATGAATTCGATGACCCGGGCCGAGGTGATCACCAGCGGGTTCATGATGGCACCGAGAATACCGGTGAACAGCAGGAGCAGCAAAATGGGGAAGCCCCAGCGTTCGAGCTGGGCAAACTTCCAGGCAAGTGAATGCGGCAGCAGGCTGACCGCGATCCGGCCACCGTCGAGCGGCGGCAACGGCAGCAGGTTCAGGACCATCAGCACACAATTGACCATGATGCCGATCTTGCTCATTTCCGACAGCGGCAGGGTAAATTCCGTGGAGGGCATCAACCAGGCGAGCTTGAGCATGAAGGCCCAGCACAGCGCCATGAACAGATTGGCGCCCGGCCCGGCGGCGGCTACCCAGAACATATCCTTCTTGGGATGCCGCAGACGGTTGAAATCGACCGGAACCGGCTTGGCGTAGCCAAACAGGAAGGAACCGCCGGAAAACAGCAGGATGGCGATCGGGATGATGATGGTGCCGACCAGGTCGATATGGCGCAGCGGATTCAGGCTGATACGCCCCATCTGCCAGGCCGTCGGGTCGCCAAAGTGGCGCGCGGCATAGCCGTGCGCCGCCTCGTGCAGGGTGATCGCGAAGATCACCGGCAAGGCCGAGATGGCGAGCGTCTGGATCAGGCTTTCCAGCATGGGTTCAGTCGAGCCCGAAAGGTGCCAGCGAACCGCGCCCGACGCGAATCACTTCGGGCGCCGAACCGGTCAGGTCAATGACCGTCGTCGGCTCCGTACCGCAAGGGCCGCCATCAAGGATCAATTCCAGCTGGTCTTCCAGCCTGTCCTGGATTTCCCAGCCTTCGGTGAGCGAAAACTCGTCGCCCGGCAATTGCAGCGTCGTCGTCAGCAGCGGCTCGCCCAACTCTTCGAGCAAGGCCAGTGCGACAGGATGGTCGGGAATGCGCAAGCCGATTGTCTTCCGCTTCGGGTGCATGACCCGGCGCGGCAACTCCTTGCTGCCCTCAAGGATGAAGGTGTAGCTGCCGGGCGTCGCCGCCTTGAGCAGGCGGTATTGGCTGTTGTCGACACGGGCGTAGGTGGCGATTTCCGACAGGTCGCGCACCATCAATGTCAGGTGGTGGCGATCGTCGATGCCGCGAATCAGGCGGATACGATCCAGCGCGTCCTTGTCGCCCAGGTGGCAACCGAGCGCATAGCAGGAGTCGGTGGGCAGCGCGACAATGGCGCCTTCGCGAATGAACTGCGCAGCCT
>CALJZP010000241.1 GCA_937983545.1 uncultured Azonexus sp. | reverse complement strand
TGCTGCGGCATTCGGGCTTTCTCCGGCGATGCCGGCGAGTGCCTGGCCGATGCGGCGCAGCAGTTCGTCGGCCGTTTCGCGTCCGGCCCGTCGGTTGATGCCGGCCAGATCGGCCAGGCGCAGCATGAGGAGCGTGCCGTGCGGGGCCGCGTCGTCGTCGCTCAGCGCCGAGGCGAGCTGGTTCATGAAATAGGCGCGGTTGGCGAGGCCGGTGAGCGGGTCGAGGTTGGCTTCGCGACGCACCTGCTCAAGGCGGGCGGCCTCTTCGGCGAACATGGCTTTGAGCCGGTCGACCATGGTGTTCATGGCGCCGGCCACGCTCTTCAGTTCGGGAATTTCCGGCTCGGGCAAGCGGATGAAGCGGCGTTCGCTGATCGCTTGCGCCTGGCTGACGACGGCATCGAGTGGGCGCTTGATCCGGCGCAGCAACTGCATGCCGAGCAGGCCCATGATGGCGCCGGCCAGGGCGAACCAGCCGAGCAGCTTGAAGGCGCCCTTCCATAACTCCTGGTAGGCGAAGTGGTTGTGGCTGACCAGTTCGATGGTGGCGAACTGGTTCCAGCCGTCGCTGATCTGGGCCTGGCCCGGCACCGAGGCGATGGGGAAGACGCGGACGAACCAGTCGGGTACGCTGCCGGCGAGCGATGGGCTGGTCTTTTCGATCATCGTCTTGCCATTGGGGTCGGTCAGGCGGATGACCGCGTACTGGCCGCTGTCGAAGAGGGCGGCAACCTGCAATTCGATGGTCACCGGATCCTTGTCGAGCTGCGAGATCGACAGGGCAAGCGAGGCGGCGTTGTCGTTGTTCTTGATCGCCAGCTGCTGTTCCAGATAGTGGCGGGCTGTCAGCATGCTGGCCAGGAAGCTGCCGGCAAAGGCGATGACGGTGCTGGCGATGACGGCAAGCCAGATTTGTCTGAATAGGGACATCTTCGTTTTACCTCACTGGAAGCCTTCGGCGCGCGCCCGGGTCAGCAAGTCCTGCCAGCGGGACAGGTTGCTCTTGCTGGTCGTGTTGCCGGTGCCCATCCACAGGCCGGCGCCGTTGAAACTGAAAATCGGGAGAAGGTCGCCACGCTGCGAAGCCGGGACGAGGTTGGTGTTCAGGTTGTCGAGAATGATCGGGTCGGCCGTTGGTGTCGGGTAGTAGGCGAGCACCATGTGGGCGATCTGGATGGTCGTTCCCTGGCTGGTCTGCGCCGCCTTGACGTAGACCAGGCGCAACTTGTTGATCGGGATGCCCATTTCGAGCAAAGAGTAGTACTTGGCGATCGAGTAATCCTCGCAGTCGCCGCGTCCCTGGCCGATCAGCTCAAGGGGGGTGGCCCAGTAGTCGCTCTGGCCCCAGACCGACATGTCGTCGTCGAAGGCGATGTGGCGGTTGAAGAAATCGTTGACCCGCCTGAGCTTCTCCCTTTCGGAGAGCTTGTGTCCTTCACTGACGGTTTGTTGCCATTCGCGCAGCAGCGCAACCTGGCTTTGTCCAAACCGGCTGGTCAGGAGTTGCTGCAGATGATCGAAGTCCCAGCCCAGCGCGGCCGGCAGACCGCTCAGCCACAGGCCGAGGAGAGTGGCAGCGGCGACCAGCAGGCGGAGAGCGGCGGTTCGGTCAGGCAATGGCAGGCATCAGATCGTTGCGGGAATGGGCGGGAAACGAAAGCGCGACAGCGGGAGGTCGAACACCTGATGGATTATCGCCCATGGGGGTGATAAGGGGGAGGCGGGATCGCTTTCCCTGCGGTGAGGCTCCGGCCACCGAGGGGCGGCTTAATTGCTGGCTTCGACGTCGGCAATGAAGACATAACCCTGGGAACGCAGGGTCTTGATGAAGCTGCTGCCATCGGTCTGCTTGCCGAGCACGCGCCGGATCTGGCTGACATGAACGTCGATGATTCGATCGTAGGGCATGTATTCCCGCTTGAGAACGCGCGACAGGTGCTCGCGGGAAAGCGTTTGGAAGGGATGTTCGAGAAATGCCAGCAGCAGGGCGTATCCCGATACCCCCAACGCCGCCGCTGCTTCGCCGGGGCGGGTCAGTTCCCGCGAGGCGGTATCCAGTGTCCATTCGCCAAAGTGCAGGCGGCGCAGGTCGCTGCGCAAAACCGGCGCCGTACGCTGGGTCCGGCGCAACAGGCTGCGCACGCGGGCGAGCAGTTCGCGCATGTTGCACGGCTTGGGAAGGAAGTCGTCGGCACCGATCTCGATCCCGATGATGCGTTCGATTTCGTCCGAGCGTGTCGAGTGGATGAGGACGGGAATGTCCGAAGTCTGGCGCAACTGGCGCAGCAGCTCGAGGCCGTCGCAATCCGGCAGGCTGAGGTCGAGGATGATGACATCCGGCGCCTGATCCAGCAGCGGCCACATGGCGGTACCGGTGGCCGCGTGGATACTCTCGATACCCGCTGTCGCCAGGGTCGCATCCAATACATGGCGGGTGCCGGGGTCATCTTCAACGATAAGCGCAGTCTGGCGCATGATTGTTTTATTGCTATCCAGAAAGAAGGGATTGTAATCGAAGGTAAACAAAAGGATGGGGTTTGTGATTCGTTAACACGGATCCGAAATACGGAGCGAGAATACGGGCCTGTCTCGTATTGGCAATGAATTTGGAATTTTTTTCGGAGTCCATGGTGGTTCCTGATTCTCTTGATGGGTTTGATGTTTCCGCAGCGGTTGGCCGCATGCTGAATCAGCCGACGCTCTGGTGGCAGGCCGTTGCCCTGTTCGTCGCGCATTTTGCCGACTGGGAGGCGGCTTGGCGGGGCAGTATCGGCGACGACCCGCTCGAGCGGAAACAGGTGCATGCCCTGCGCAGCGCGGCAGCCAATGTCGGCGCACGTGAAATCGCGGCCAGCGCCGGGGCGCTTGAAGACAGCCTGCTGGCGCGTCTGGCCGGCGGTACGGACGGCATTCCCGAGGCCTTGCGCGTGCGCCTGCTGGCGGATTTTCGCCATGCCTGGCAGGTGGCCGCGGATGCTCTCGAGGCAAGCCGGCCAGAGAGCATGGCACGATGAGCGGGCAGGCTTCGGTTTCGCTGCGCACCAGGCTGGCGCGGATCAATTTCATCGTTCTGGCGCTGGCCGTCCTGCTGCTCACGGGGTTTGTCGCTTTTACCTCGGCCTGGATGAGTATCAAGGGGCGGGTGGACGAGGTTTATCAGCGTATTGAACTCCTGCGCGAAGGCACGCCCCCGGTCTTGCGCATTGCCGACGAATCGGCCGCCGCCGGTGTATTGGCGGCGTGGCGGACCATGCCCTACCTGAAACAGGTCGGCGTGTTTCGCGGGGACGGCTCGCTGCTTGCCCACTATGGCCGTGATGACGAGTCTCCGCCGGATTTTCTGAGCGATCCTGTCGCCGGCCATCACTATTCCTGGCGTCGTA